>PLUT01000358.1:17807-31270 GCA_003162875.1 Granulicella sp. | reverse complement strand
TGCTCCTGCGCCGTCTGCTGCAGAAACGCCGCGGAGCTGGTGGCGGCATCCTGCCCGCTGGAGCCGCCAATGGCGGGATTCGTCGCCTCGTTGAAAAAGTTCTGCGACGGGTCAGTCTGCAGCCCGCGCGCATCCACCGGGTACATCGCTACCTGGGCGCGCGTCAGCAGGTTGTCCGTTTCGCGCACCAACTCGTCGTTGCGCACCACCGAGTCGTTGGGATCTTCCTCATTGGGGTCCGGCTGAACGTCCAGCGGGAACGAGCCGGAGTACCAGATCACGTTCTTCCGCCCCGGGATGCCAATCAGGTACCGCGCCAGCGAATCGATCCCATTCAGCGTGTACTGCACCCGCATATCCGTCTGGAACGACGACTGCATCGCCTCAAATCGAGTCACCGCATCGACCATCTCCTGGGTGATATCGGTCGAGGTTGCGTCGGAGGCCAGCAGCGATTGGGAGAGCGACGTATCGCCGGTCGGCCCGCCGGTAACCGAGTTGGCCAGGAGCTGCGATACCTGCGCAGCGCCGCCCTTCTTCGGATCCAGCGCATTCTTCAATACCGTCATATCGGACGTAAAGCCCTGCAGCATGCTCAGCTGCGTGGTCAGTCCGAAGATGGCAATGCGCGTGCCCGGGGCCGCATGGTCCAGGTAATCCAGCAACTGCTTGCGCGCGTAAGGCTGCACACTCACCGGCGTGTTCAGGTAGTCGAGCAGCAGCACATTCACGGGGCCGTTCGCGAAAGCGGGGGTCCGGTTTGAAAACAGCCCGGGAGGCATTCTTGGCGGTGGCAGCACCTTGATGTCCAACACCGGAGACGCGCTGTGCTCTTCGAAATGCCGGAGGGTCTGCGGCTTGCCGTTCTCGGTGAGTGCGAATGTGTCCCGGGGAAGCCCGTGGACAGGATTGCCCTGCGAGTCGGTGACCACCACATCGACCACCACCAGGTTGCTGTAGGTTCGGATCGTCGCGATGCCCGAATCGCCCTCCTGCTGGGGACTATTCGGCACATTGGCCGCCGCTGCGGTCGGCGTCGCAGGTGGCGCAGATTGCTCCCAGCCGCGCCCCGGCCCTGCAAAATACAGTGCGCCAAGCGCGATCGCAACCAAGGGGCGGAATCGACGAAATTCGAATGGAAAGGTCACTGGAACTCTCCCGAACTACATGTCAAGAATACACTGTAGTTAGGCGGGTGAAACGAGTCTTTGGTCTCGTCGCCCGGCGTGCACCACGCCGCCGCTTCCACGCCGCCGGCTTGCGCTGCTACGTCGTTGACTTGGGGACAATTGGGGTGTCGCCCGCAAGGTCCGCCGCCTCTTCCACAGGGTGCGCGATGTGCCCCACCTGGAGCTTCACCAGCTCCGGCTGGGCAATCCGGGTCGGCCCCAGCACGGCGATCCTGGGCAGCGGTCCGCGCACCATGGCAACCTCGTCGCAGGCATACAGGCGCGGNNCAGGCCTGGCAGTCCTTGTAAATCTTGTCGGGCAGCGTGGTGCGGTCGGCCAGCCGGAACCCGAAATGGAAGAAGAAATCCGGAATGCGCGTGAACAGGCAGACGGACACCACTCCCTGCAAGTCGGCCTCTTCCAGCAGCGCCAGCAGCAGTCTGCCCCCCGCTCCCTGCCCCTTCGCCTCGGGCTTGACGACGATGGAGCGGACCTCGGCCAGGTGCGGTCCATAGAGGTGCAGCGCGCCGCAGCCCAGGAAATTGCCGGCCTCGGACTCAACGACAAAGAAGTCGCGCACGTTCTCGCAAATCTCCGCGTAGCTTCGCCGCAGCAGCGTGCCGTCGCCGGAGAGCGAGTTGACCAGATCGAAGATGTGGACCGCGTCCTGCAGCCTGGCCTGGCGCGCCGTCGCCCCTCCCGCGCGCACGCGGGTGGATGCGGTGGACTCGCTGGCGACCATCAGAGACGAGGGGTTGGTCATCTAACTATTGTCCCCCAAATTCTGCTTCGCCGCAGCCAGTGCAGCGGCTACGCGAGCGCGCGCCGTACCTCCCACGACATCATGACAATCCAGGGTCGCTTCCAGCGTAATGGCCGCAAAAAAGTCCTCTGCGAAGGCATCCGACAGCGTGCGCAGTTCCTCGAGCGTTAGATCGTTCAACTCGCGTCCGGATTCAAGCCCCAGGCGGACCGCGTTGCCGACGATCTCGTGCGCGCGGCGGAACGGCACGCCCTTGTTGGAGAGATAGGTCGCCGCGGCCATCGCGTTCAGATAGCCGGTCGCTGCGGCGGCCTTCATGCGGTCGAAGCGGAATCGTAGGGAGCGGGTGAAATCCGGCAGTATTTCCAGCATCCCCGTAATCGTCCTGACCACTTCAAAGACCTGCTCCTGCCCTTCCTGCAGGTCCTTGTTGTAGGCCAGCGGAAGCCCTTTCAGCAGCGTAGCCATGCTGGTCGCAGCCCCCAGCAGCCGCGCGGATTTGCCCCGCAGCAACTCGGTGAAATCCGGATTTTTCTTCTGCGGCATCGCCGAAGAGCCGGTCGAGAACGCCTCCGGCAGTTCGACAAAGCCAAACTCCGCCGTGGAAAAAATCGTCAACTCTTCCGCAAAGCGCGAGATGTGCAGCCCGAGAATCGCGACCGCCTGGCAGAATTCCAGCGCAAAATCGCGGTCGGAGGTTGCGTCTATCGAGTTCTGCGTGGGCGCCTCGAAGTTCAGGTCGCGGGCCGCAATCGTGCGATCGAGCGCCAGGGTCGCGCCGGCGACGGCCCCCGAGCCCAGCGGGCAGAAGTTCATGCGCGCGCGCGCATCCGCCAGCCTGCCCAGATCGCGCTCCAGCATGGCCGCGTAGGCCAGCAGCCAATGCGCCACCAGCACAGGTTCAGCCCGCTGCAGGTGCGTGTACGACGGCATCGCCGCCTCGCCCGCCTGCTCCGCCAGCATCACCAGCGCCTTCAGCCAGCGCACCAGGTGTACGCGGATCAGGTCGATGTTGGCCATCACGTACAGCCGCATGTCCGTGGCGATCTGCTCGTTGCGGCTGCGGCCCGTATGCAGCTTCAACGCCAGCGGTCCGATCAGCCGCGTGAGTTGCAACTCCACGTAGTGGTGAACGTCCTCCGCCTGCTGGGCCGGGTCGGCGCCGGGCGCGCCGGGGAGCTCTTCGCCCGCAAACTCGCCGCCCAGCTTCAGGTTCTCCTGGATGGCGAAGTGCGCTCTCAGCCTGGGCAGCAGCGAATCGTCTTCGGCCAACGCAATGCGCGCATATTTCTCATGCTGGCTGCGAAACTCCGGCTGCCTGCGCAGCCAGCGCCGGATTTGCCGCGGCGATGCGCCCAACTCCTTCGCAAGCTGCTTGGGGCTGACGAAGCCCGGCTCATCCGGCGTCAGTCCCGGAGAGATGTCCAGCACTCCATCCAGGCCCTCCAGCATCGCGTCAAGCTCCGCATTCGTCAGCAGCCCCGCCGCGGCGATCATGCGCGCGTGCGCCTTCGAGGCTTCCACCTCCTGCGGCAGCAGCCTCCAGTCGAAGGGAAACGAACGCTGCCACTCCTCGAATTGCCGGTTGAGCGGCTCGCGGAAGCGGCCGGACCACATCTTGCTGGGTTGGTCAGACATGATCTTCCCCCTCATCAATAACGCCCGGCGATCGAGGCCCAGTCCATGTCCAATCCGTCACCGCTTTGAATCCCTTATTTTCCATGCGCGTTTGAAGCGCGCTCAAGGATTCAGCACTTCGCGCAAAAATCGTCGTGTATTCATCATGGTCCGCATACATGACAAATTCCTTGGGGGATGGAATGAATGCGAAATCTGTCCATTGACCAAGTACGCATTCCAGCAGCTCCGCCATCTCGGGCTTGTTTTCTGCTTGTAAGACGGCCCGATTTAATTGCCGTTCGTCACAAACGAAGCCGCGTCCCCTTAAATACCAAATCAATTCTCTAGGCTCGAAGACAATCAGCTCAATCCATACGTCACCCTCATCGACTCCAAATTGGGTGAGCATTGTGCCAACAAACTCTGGCAGCTCTTTGAGGGGAGTAATGTACGTCGTCTGGAACGGAAAAGGGGCTTCCCGTAAGCGCCAATCAGCGGACGGATGAGTGCTAATCTTCATGCGTCTGCCGTCCGTCTTCCTTGCCGCTGTTGAGTTGCGGCATTTCCAAACCCTTGCTGAGCGTGATCAGGCCGGTTTGGGCGTAGGTCATCAGCTTGGCGCGGGTGTCGGTGATGTCGAGGTTGCGCATGGTGAGCTGGCCGATGCGGTCGCGCGGCGAGAACGTGGATTCGGTCTTCTCCATGCTCAGGCGCTCGGGGGCAAAGGTCAGGTTGGGCGATTCGGTGTTGAGGATGCTGTAGTCGTTGCCGCGGCGCAGCTCCAGCGTCACCTCGCCGGTCACCGGCTTGGCGACCCAGCGCTGAGCGGCTTCGCGCAGCATGATGGCCTGCGGATCGAACCAGCGGCCCTGGTACAGCAGGCGGCCGAGTTTGCGGCCGTTCTCGCGGTACTGTTCGATGGTGTCCTCGTTATGGATTCCGGTGATCAGGCGCTCATACGCGATGAACAGCAGCGCCAGGCCGGGGGCCTCGTAGATGCCTCGCGACTTCGCTTCGATAATGCGGTTCTCGATCTGGTCGCTCATGCCGAGGCCGTGGCGCCCGCCAATCCGGTTGGCCTCGAGCAGCAGGGCTACTGGGTCTGAATACTCGGTGCCGTTCAGCGCCACCGGGAAGCCCTCGGCAAAGCGGACGATGACCTCTTCGCGCTTGATCTCGACGTCAGAATCGTCGCGCCAGAAGGCGACGCCCATAATGGGGACCACAATCCGGACGCTGCTCGAGAGCTGCTCCAGGTCCTTGGCTTCGTGGGTCGCACCCAGCATGTTGGAGTCGGTGGAATAGGCCTTCTCCGCCGACATCTTGTACGCAAAGCCAGCCTTGGTCATGAACGCCGACATCTCGGCACGGCCGCCCAGTTCGTCGATGAACGCGGCATCGAGCCAGGGCTTGTAGATCTTCAGGTTCGGGTTGACCAGCAGGCCGTAACGATAGAAGCGCTCGATGTCGTTGCCCTTGAAGGTCGAGCCGTCGCCCCAGATGTTGACGTCGTCTTCCTTCATTGCCGTAACCAACATCGTCCCAGTAACAGCCCGGCCGATCGGCGTGGTGTTGAAGTACGTGACCCCGGCCGTGGAGATGTGGAACGCGCCGGACTGGAGGGCGGCGATGCCTTCGCGAACGAGGGGGCCGCGACAGTCGATGAGGCGTGCCTTCTCCGCGCCGTACTCCATGGCTTTGCGCGGGATGTCGTCATAATCGGATTCGTCAGGCTGGCCCAGGTTGGCGGTATAGGCATACGGCAGGGCGCCGCGCTGCTTCATCCAGTGCAGCGCCGCGCTGGTGTCCAGCCCGCCGGAAAAGGCTATGCCTACCTTCTCGCCGGCCGGTAATGTTTCGAGGATTTGGGACATGGAAATGCAGGCCTCAGCAGTTCGAAAGACGGGATGGATGGTTCTTCCCCATTCCATTTGCCGCCAGGTGCGGATTGATGTTTCCCTTCATACGCCTCAGGGCTTAGCTGCGTTTGCGGCTCTGGCCGCGCTCCCGCGTCGTCGAGATGCGCTTTGCGCCGCCCAGCAGCATCAGCAGCAGCGCCTTCTGCGCGTGCATGCGGTTCTCTGCCTGGTCAAACACCACCGACTGCGGACCATCCAGCACCGCGTCGGTCACCTCGGCGTTGCGGTGCGCCGGCAGGCAGTGCATGAAGACCGCGTCCTGGTGCGCATGCGCCATCAGGGCTTCGTTCACCTGGTAGGGCTTGAAGATGGGCGCGCGCTTGGTCGCCTCGTGCTCGAATCCCATGCTGGTGCATACGTCCGTGTACACCGCGTCCGCGCCAGTCACAGCCTTCACCGGGTCCTGCATCAGCGTGATGCTGCCGCCGGTCTGCTCGCTGATCTCGATCGCCTTGTGGATGATCTCCAGCTTGGGCGCAAAGCCCTTGGGGGTGGCGACCGTGCAATGCACGCCGAGTTGCGCGGCCGTCAGCATCAGCGAGTGGCACACGTTGTTGCCATCGCCCACATAGGTAAAGCGCAGGCCCTCCGCCGAGCCGAACCGTTCTTCCAGCGTAAAGAAGTCGGCAATCGCCTGGCACGGATGCTCCAGGTCGGAGAGCGCGTTGATCACCGGGATGCGCGAGCAAGCTGCCATCTCGGTGATGGTGTCGTGCGAGTAGGTGCGCAGCACGATCACGCTCATCCAGCGCTCAATGTTGTGCGCCATGTCCGGAATCGATTCCCGCTCGCCCAGCGGGGACTGGGTCTGGTCGACGAAGATCGCGTTGCCGCCCAGCGTATTGATCGCCGCCTCGAAGGTAAGCCGCGTGCGCAGCGATGCCTTCTCGAAAAACAGCACCATCTGGCGTCCGTCCAGCGCGTGGCGAAAGTCCTCGGGATTGCTCTTCACCGAGTGGGCAAGTTCCATCACCGCGGCCATCTCCTCGATGGTCAGGTCGCCCACGGAACACAGGTCGCGCCCGCTCAGGCGCTTGGCCGCCTCCGCGAACGCAATATCCGATTGAATGCCCAGCGCGGCGTTGTGCTTCGCGGGACGCGCCGGCTCCGGCGTAGCGTCCGGCTTCGGGTTCATCATCACAGTTTTGCTACCCATGCAATTGTTCTCCTGCCGGCGCTTGGCCGGCCATTGCTGCCGTGGTCGAAGTAAGGCGATGGAGGATTCCGTCGAGCGCGGCAATCGCGGTATCGACGTGCTCGCGCTCCAGAATGTAGGGGGGCAAGAACCGCAGCACGGTCTCGCTGGTGCGGTTGATGATGATGTGCTGCGCCATCATTTCGGCAGCCGCGCGCTTGGCCAGGTCGGCAGAGTCGAGCTCGATCCCCAGCATCAGGCCCATGCCGCGCACATCGGTAACGCAGTCGTGGCGCCGGCGCAGCCACTCCAGCCGCTGCTTGAAGTAGCCGCCCACGTCGCGCACCTGCGCCAGCATATTGTTCTGCTTCATGGTGTCGATTACGGCAATCGCCACCGCGCAAACCAGCGGTCCGCCGCCAAAGGTCGTGCCGTGCATCCCCGGCGAGAAAGCCCGCGCCGCTTCCTCCGTGCAGAGCATCGCTCCCATGGGCAGGCCATTGGCAATCGGCTTGGCCAGGGTGGTGATGTCCGGCAGAATGCCGTAGTGCTGGTAGGCGAACCACTCGCCGGTGCGGCCCATGCCGGATTGGATCTCGTCGGCCAGCAGCAGCGCGCCGGTGGAATCGCACAGCTCGCGCGCCGCCGCAAGGAACTCCCGGCTCGCCGGACGAATGCCGCCCTCGCCCTGGATCACCTCGATGCAGATGCCGCACACCTGGGAAGAAAACTTTTGGCGCAGGTCGGCCACGTCGTTGAAGCGAACGAACTCCACGCCCGGCATCACCGGCGCGAACGGCTCGCGGTATTTCTGCTTGTGCGTGGTCGCCACCGAGCCCATCGTTCGCCCGTGGAAACTCTGGTCCATCGCCAGGAAATCGGTCCCGATGGTCCTGCCTTCAGCGCGCAGTACGCCGGCATGCGCCCGCGCCAACTTCAGAGCCGTCTCCCAGGCTTCGGTTCCGGAGTTGCAGAAGAACACGCGGTCCAGGCCGCTCATCTCGGTCAGCCGCACCGCCAGCTCGGCCGTGTGCTCGTGGAAGAACAGGTTCGACGTGTGCAGCAGGCGCTTGCTCTGGGCCGCGATCGCCGCTTCCACCGCCGGATGCGCATAGCCCAGCGCGCAGACGCCGATGCCGCTCAGCAGATCGAGATAGTCGGTCCCCTGCTCGTCGCGCAGGAATACCCCGCTGCCCCCGACCATCAACACCGGGTTGCGCTCATAGGTGTTCAACATCAACTTCTTTTCCGCCGCCTGGATCGACTCCAGCTTCGTATGACCTTCATTCATGCGACCATGACCTCCGTTCCATCATTGACCTTGGCCGTACAAAGGTCTGGCAGTAAATGCACCGCTTCCGCGGGCAGAATCCGCACCCGCTTCACGCCGTGGGTCAGCGCATCGCGGCAGGCTTTCAACTTGGGCAGCATGCCGCCGTGCACCACCGCCTGCCTTTCCAGCTCCGGAATCTGTTTCAGGGAGAGCCAGCGCATCACCTCGCCGTCCGCCCCTTTCACGCCGGGAACGTCGGTCAGGAACACCAGCGCGTCCGCCTTGGTGCAGATGGCGCAGGCCGCGGCCATCTCGTCCGCGTTGATGTTGTAGTACTCGCCGTCGAAGCCGAGCGCGATCGACGAGATCACCGGCACCGCGTCCATCTTCCAGATCGCCTCCAGCCACAAGGGATCGGTCGCGGCAATCTCGCCCACAAACCCCAGGTCGGGTATGGTCTTCTTCTTGCGCGCGCGAAAGACATTCCCGTCGCCGCCGGCCAGTCCCATCGCGGACTGCCCATGCGTGCGCAGCGCCGCCACCAGCGACTTGTTCACGCGCCCGGCGAGCACCATCAGCGCGGCGTCGCGGGTCTCGGCATCGGTCACCCGCAGGCCGGCGACAAACTCGCTGGTCTTGCCCATCTGCGCCAGCGTCGCCGTCAGTTGCTTGCCGCCGCCGTGCACCAGCGCAACCTGGTTGCCGTCCCTTACCAACTCCGCAATGGCCTTGCCGCACGCGTGCAACAGGGCCTTGTCTTCAATGGAGGCGCCTCCCAGCTTGACCACGTATCTCACTTCAGGCCCTCCGCTTCGTTCCAGCCGCACATTACGTTCATGTTCTGCACCGCCTGGCCGGCCGCGCCCTTCAACAGATTGTCCAGGCAGGAAACCAGCACCAGCCGCTTACCGTCCCTGCCAAGCTCGAAGCCCAGGTCGCAGTAATTCGTTCGCACCACGTGCTGGATCTGCGGCAGGTTCGGCGTGGCATGCACCCGCACCATCGGGCTGGATGCGTAAAACGCGCGCAGGCACGCCTCAATCTGCTCCGGCTCCGCGCGCTCCGCCAGGCGAACATAAATCGTCGCCAGAATGCCGCGCGGAATTGGCAGCAGGTGCGGCGTGAACTGGATCTGCTCCGCCGTCAGGCCGAGTTGCTCCAGCATCTCGCCGGTATGGCGATGCCCAAACACCGCATACGCCGAAAGATTGTCCGCCGCATACATGAAGTGCGTCTTCGCGGTGGCTGCTTTGCCCGCTCCGCTCACGCCGGACTTGGCATCGCACACGATGCCGTGGTCCAGATCGACCAGCCCCGCGCGCAGCAGCGGCGCCAGCGCCAGTATGATCGATGTGGAGTAGCAGCCGGGATTCGCCACCAGCCGCGCCGGCGCAATCTGCTCGCGGTGCAGCTCGGGCGATCCGAACACAGCCTCCGCCTGCAGCGCCGTCGCCACCGTCGGATCGGCATCGTGCAGCTTATACACCGCGCGCTTCTCCGCGTCCTGCAGCCGCCAGGCCCCGCTCAGGTCGATCACCCGCACCCCGTGCTCCAGCCACTCCGGCGCCCATGCGCGGGAGTTCTCGTGCGGCAGGGCAAGAAACACAATCTCCGTGCCTGCTTCGCGGATCAGCTTCCAGTTGAACGCAACAATTTCTGGCCGCTGCTGTCCCGCGCCCAGCGCCAGCTGCGGATGCACCTGCTCCAGCGGCACTCGGCCGCCGGGCGCGTCGTCGGCAATGCGTCCCAGAAACAGCGGCCTGGTCTCCGCCAGCCGCGGATGCGCGAGCAGCAGCCGCGCCAGTTCCCCGCCCGCATATCCGCCCACGCCGGCCACTGCCGTGCGCACCGTCGCAGGCGGCTGCGCGTTGCGCGACTGCGATGGCGTTTCGAGTTCCGTGCCTGAAAGTTGCATGCTAGCCAATCAATTCTCTCAATAGATTCCCGGTCAGTTTGCCCGGCCCGCAAAGCGGTATAAATTCAGCCAATATAGCCTTCGATTCGCGCCTTCACCGTGCGCGCCTGGCGCTCGTCGGGACAGATAATCAGGACCGTGTCGTCGCCGGCGAGGGTGCCCACCACCTCCGGCCAGTCTTCGTAGTCAATGCCGGCCGCGACCGGCTGGGCCGCGCTGGTCGTGGTGATCAGCACCAGCTGATTCATCGCCTGGCGAACCTCGATGCCGAAGCTGCTCAGCACCTCGCGGATGCCCGGCAGGCTGTCCTCATCCGCATCCGGGGGCGTGCCAGGCAGCGCATACCCAGCCGGCCCTTTCGACAGGCGAAGCTCGTGAATGTCCCGGGAAAGCGTAGCCTGGGTCACGTGAAATCCCCGCCGCGCCAGCCTGCGCCGCAACTCATCCTGGCTGGGGACCGAGGCCTGGTTGAGTACGTCGCGAATCGCGGTTTGGCGTTGCTGCTTCATAAACGTCCTCGCTGCCGCTGCCGGCCTTTCGCCTTGGCAACGAAAACTCAGCAATCTAAAATGGATTGCCGCCGCAGATCAGCGCGCGTTGCCGCCGTCAGCGCGCCTTCAAGTTTCCTGCGTCGCCATCGGGCCGAGCCGCTGCATAAACATGCATATTTGAGTGTATAAATATGCAAGCCCCCGTGTCAAGGCTAATATCAAGCCCTGTTCCCGCAATTCCCGGGCCTGGGTCCAACCCCGACCACTTCGCTCATGGTGAAATGGTGCGCCCGGAGAGATTCGAACTCCCGACCCTTTGGTTAGAAGTCCAATACCTAACGTAATATCAACAACTTACGCGCCGTGACTGGGAATGTAAGGTGTTGATAAGGGACGGTGAGGAAGAACAAGGAATCCTTATTGTGGGGCCAATGTGGGCTTCGCCTCTGGGAGCCCCGATACGCTAAGGTCCCATATTACAGGGGCTCAGCCGCAGCGGGCGCAGGCTCCCGCTAGTCAATATGGAGTGACTGGTCCCGATGCGCTGAGCATGGGCTAGGCTGTGAGATGTTTAGGCAGCACAGCTCAGAGCCACAAGCGGGAGGGGCGTCGACTCTTCTGATCTCGGGGCGAGCTATGCATTTAAGGTGACGCTATCGAGAATGAACATGCTCAGTGGACGTTGATGGGAGCTGTATCGCGCGGGAGAGCTTCAATTGCCATCCGAGTTTCGTCCAGCGCGTCGAGAATATATCGGTGCTTCGGACTGCGCTTTGTCAATTGCTCCAGCATCCCCTGAGCCTGCTCTAGATTCTCACGTGCGAGCCCCGGGTGATGCAGACTGGCTTCGATCCTGCCCGAATAGAGGAGAGCCACCGCATGGACCATTCCATTAGAGAGAGGGTCTGGATCGCGCACAGCTACGCTGCGAAACATCGCGTCGGCTCGCTGCACAAACACCAGAGCCTCTCGTGGAGAGTGCATAAGATAGAGGGCCAGCCCCATCGTCAGATTGGAGGAGGCGAGGTCCGCAACCGCTTGCACATTATTCTTGTCGGACTTCACAAGGTTCTCGTTCATCGCAATTGCCCGTTGGCAACGATCTCGCACCTCCGAAAATGACCCGGCATAGGCGAGGCTTTTGCATAGTTCCTCGTTATCGCCGGCGAGAAATGCTTGCACCCCGGTATTGTTCGGGTCGCGTGCCGCGAGTTGCCCGGCGATTTCGAGCGCCTTGCGAAATTCCTCGGCAGCCGCATCGTACTTCCGGTCAAACTTCAGCGCGATGGCGATCCAGTTGTGCGAGATCAGCACTCTTCGGCCTTTCAATATGCTGGTTGGGTCGGCGCGGAGGAAGGCTTCGTTCATCGTCAGTGCTCGGCGCTCATCGTCGAGAGCAGCCTCATACTCGCCAAGCCAGACCTTCAAGCATCCGGCGCCCACCAGCGAATCGGCAATATCTAACTCCAGCTTCGGGGAATCGTGACTTTTCGCCAGACGCTCTTCGATCAGCAACCGCCGTTGGCCAACATCCGCAGCGCCATCGAGATCTCCCATTTGGTAGCGAATCGCGTCCACCAACTGCATCGTCCCGATCAGATCAACCTGCAGGCTGGTGTCATCTGGGTGCTCAGCCACGAGCCTTTGGCGAATCGCCAACGCCTTCTCGTAGAGCTGCTTCGTCTCTTGAAACGATCCGGCACCGCCCAGATGGGGGTGGTTCTCTTCCCCACGGATTCGTCCGATCCGTTCGTACGCTGCGGCCAGGTCGCGCAGCGTGGCCGGGTCGTCGCGCGCCTCCGCTTCAATCTGCTCCAGGTATTCCAGCGCCCGGCTCACCACCAGTTCGCGCGCACTCGTGGAACCGGGCAGATTCTCGATGGAATCATGAAACTCGAACAGCAACGAATTCGTCAGCTTGCGCAACGACTCGAATCGCTGCTCCGCGCGGGCTTCCTCCATCCGGGCGATCCGCTCTTCGCGCACAATCGCCACTGCGCCAGCAACGACGACTACCGCGAAAACCGCCGTCACCGCCATGGAGATTTTGTGGCGCTTGATGAACTTGCCGCTCCGGTAGGCGGCGCTCGCCGGACGCGCCACGATGGGCTCCTGGTTCAGATACCGCCGAATATCCGCGGCCAGCTCCGAGGGCGAGCCATAGCGGCGCGCGCGATCCTTTTCCAGCGCCTTCGTTGCAATCCAGTCGAGGTCACCTCGCAACAGCTTCACCAGTTGCCTGGGCTCGACACCGCGCGCTTCCGCCGTCCCGCTCGAAGCATCCCGTTCGGCGCCGACCTTGGTGCTCGGCCGGGGCGGTTCCTGCTCGCGCACCTTCCGCAGCAGCTCGTCCAGCGGTTGCTTCTGCCGCACTTGGCTTTCAAACGGCTGGAACCCAGCCAGCAACACGTAAAGAATCACTCCCAGCGAATACACATCGGTGCGCGTGTCAATGTCCTGTACATTGGGATCGATCTGCTCCGGGCTCATGTACCCCGGCGTCCCCACAAAATGCCCCAGCTGGGTATAGGACGCCTCGTCCGCAAACTGGGGCGCGATCGTCTTGGCCAGACCAAAATCGATGATCCGCGGGATCGGCCTGCCGTCCACTTCCACCACCAGAATGTTCGGCGGTTTCAGATCGCGATGGATGATGGCTTTCTGGTGCGCGTGCTGCACCCCGTCGCAGGCCAGGATAAACAGTTCGAGCCGCTCCCGGATTTTGAGCTTTTTCTCGTCGCAGTACTCTGTAATCGGCAGTCCGGGAACGTACTCCATCACGAAATACGGTTGTCCCTGCGGCGTCGCACCGGCGTCAAATACCTTGGCAATCGCCGGATGATCCATGATCGCCAGCGATTGCAGCTCCCCTTTGAAGCGCTGCACTACGGCTTCGTCGTACATCCCGGCTTTGATCAGCTTCAGTGCGACTTGCCGCCGCACCGGCAGGGTCTGCTCCGCCAGCCACACTTGTCCCATGCCGCCTTCACCCAGCTTGCGGACAAGTTGAAAACGCTGTGCGAAGACTTGCCCCGCTTCCAGGCCGGCGGGAAAGCCAACCCCATCCAGGTATGCACCCAATCCATCGGCCAGCGCGGAGGATTGCAGGAAGCTGGAGGGAACGTTGGGATCGGAATCGAGCAGGGCCTCCACCTCCTGCCGCAGCGATGGATCGGA
>PLUT01000358.1:0-17798 GCA_003162875.1 Granulicella sp. | reverse complement strand
TCGCGATGCAGCCAAAGCCGGGCCGTGGCCCAGTGGCGTTTTACCGTGGTGGGGGACAGATTCAGCACATGCGAAGTTTCTTCGATGGAAAGACCACCGAAAAATCTCAGCTCGACAATGCGGCTCTGTTGCCGATCGAGTTTCGCCAGTTCGTGCAAGGCGTCGTCGAGAGCCACCATGTCCACGCTCCTGGTTTTGCCCGCCAAGTCGTCGTCCAGCGACAAGCGGTAGCCTCCATCTCGCTTTGCGGCTTTGCGGCTGCGTGCATGCTCCACCAGGATCTGCCGCATCAACTGCGCGCAGATGGCCAGGAAGTGCTCCCGGTTCTCAAACTGACTCGAGCCTTGTTTTTCGAGGCGCAAATAAGCCTCATGCACCAGGGCCGTGCTTTGCAGGGTGTGGTCAGGACGTTCCTTGCGCAGGTAATTATGCGCGATCCGCCGAAGCTCGTTGTAGACGAGCGGGAATACGGTGGGCAAGGCTTCGTCGTCGCCGGCGCGCCAGTTTGCCAGTAGCTCGCTGACCGTGTTGGACGGAAGTTCTGGCAACCAGCCCCCCAACGCAGACCCGGAAAAACCCTAAGATAGCCGCCCGCGGCACCGGTGTCAATTTATTGAAAAAAATACACTTCGACAGGAAACTGCAGAATTCCCGGCGGTTTCGGGCGGGACCCTCAGAATAATTTAGGGTCTCATTGGACCAATTCTCCGAAGAATTTCACTTTAGCAGATAACAAGGCTTCATCCGCTAGTTGACGCGGTCCGAAGAAATTGCCTTCCCTTGCCGTTGCGCGAGGGTCAAGGTTCAGGGGTGCAGCAGTTTTGAAGGCATAGACAGGAATGGGCACCGTATTGCTCGTTCGGTAAATCGCTTACATGAGGTTCCAGGATGGCGCGTCTCCTCAACGACTTCGCGGATTTGGGCGCCAGATCGCCAGTCACTTTTGCGGTCGTTGGCCTCTACGCGAGACAGCGACTGCGGCATGCTTGGGTCAGCGCGTGCCGGACCTTTTGTAATTGGCTTTCTTGGCTCGCGTTTGTACTCGTCGTTGCGACGGGATCAGGAGCACTTGCTCAGACCCAGCAGATGAATACGGTGGAAACCGGTGTGGGGTCTCCGTCTGGCGTCACGTCCGATGCCCAGGGCAACATCTACTTTCCCTACTTCGGATACATCTATTATGTGCAGGCGGGAACCACGGGCCTGAGCGCCGTCAATGTCTCCGGGGCGGGCGGCTTATACCCTTTTAGCCAGTCCATCGTGGCGCTTAACTCGGATGTGTCCGGAGACCTGTTTGTCGCCGTTCAGAATCCGTTGAACAGCCCAACCAACGGCCCTTACGTTCAGGTTTACGAACTGCTCCAGGGGAGCTCGGGATACACCTGGGGCGGATTGGTGGCCAGCCCTTCCGGCTCCACGCCTCCTCCCCTCAACGGAGGCACCTACTCGACGCTCAACTCCATGGCGTACGACAATCTGAACGGCTTCCTGTATCTGAACTATTTCACCGGGCCCGAAGGTCAGCAGGTCATCACCTGCATCAATGCTGTGTCCCCGTTCACGGGCTACACAACGAGCGGGTCGACTACGGTGACCGTGTCGAGCACATCGGGCCTGTTCCCAGGGCAGGTTATCAACAGCGCCGGCCCCCAGATCCCCGCTGGAGACACGANNCGATTACGCTGACCGTCGCAGCTACGGCCACGACCAACTCATTTGGCACCACGATGAACATCGTCCCGGCCTATGGTTGCGGCAGCATTAACCAGTTCACCTCCCCACTGAATGACACCTATGGCAATGGTCTGGCGGTCGACGGCGCCGGCAACGTGTATACGACCTATGGAACGTCGTCGGGGTACATCGCACAGTTTCCCCCGGGATTCAGCGGCGCCGGCCGGACTTATTCCACGGCAAGCACGGGGTTCGGAGGAAATGTAATCGCCTACCCCGGGATCACGGGCCTGGTGGGGCTTGCGGCCGACGACGCGGGACAAGTCTTTATCGATGCCGGGGCGGCGATCTACTATTATTCGCCGGCGTTCAACTCGTCCGGAACTCCCACCGGGTTCTTCACCCACGTGGCGGGAGTAATAGGAACGAACGGCTTAGCAGTGAACGGCTATAACGGGGACAATGGAACCGCGATTCTGCTCGAGATCAGCGGCTCCGAGGGCGTTACCCTGGATCCCAGCGGAGACCTGTGGATCGCGGACACGGGCAACGGCAGGATTCGCGAGATCAGCGGGGCCGGAATTGGCGAGGGCGCAGGCACCGGGGCCGTTGCCAGCGGCGGTTCCCCTACCTTTGGCTGTCTGCAATGCGGCCCGCAGTCGCTGGGCAATGGGAGGGGCGGTGTGGGTGGATTCGGCAACTCGGCCCCGACGGACACGATTCAGACCAACCACTTCAGCAACCTCACGCTGCTCGACTCAAACACCCACAAGCTGTATGTCGCGTACGGGGCCGGGGTGGCTGTCTTCAGCACGTCGAACGATACGGTGCAGACCAGCGGCGGCCTGGTGGATTTCATTAGCCTGGCTCCCAACGTGACCCAGATGGTGCTCGATTCCACGAAGAATGTCATCTGGGCGGTCAGCGCGGGACAAGTTCTGTCCATCAACAGCAACAGCGCGCTCGACACGGTCACCCAGATTGCGCTGCCGAGCGGGGGCGCAGCCCAGACGATTGCGGTCGATAGCAAGCTGAACCAGGTCTATGTGGCTTACTACCTCGCGTCGAGCAGAGTCCCCTACGACGTTGCCGTCATCGCGGGCTCCAACGGCACGATCACAACCACATTGCCGCTGCAAGGCCCGGCGCAGGCGCTGGTCGCCGACTCAGCCCACGGCGTGGCCTACCTGGTCGCGCAGGATCCCTACACCCTTTGCACTTACTGCGCCCAATACAACTATGACATGGTGGTGATCAACGGCACCACCGCCAACAAGGGCACGCCGATCGAAATCACCTCTACCACGACCCTGATTGAAGGCTCCGAGTATTCCTCCGGAATCACCCATTCGAGCCTTGCGGTCGATCCCAATACAGGCAAGGTCGTCCTGGCTGATGCCGTCGATACCTATTTCTCGCTCTACAACCCGGCTGAGCCCAGCTACGAAGCAGTCGATCACGTCAACCTTGGTTGGATCCCCTTCGCCGTGTCCATCGATACCGCCAACAGCATCGCCTACCTCAGCGATAGCCAATACAACAACGTGCAGGCGATTGGCGTGGCCACAGTGCTTGCCAACACCGCCTATGGCTGGAGTTACAACCTGTTTTCAGGCACCCAGGGTAGCAATAATTGTGGCTTCCTCTCCAATGCAGTCGTGCCCGATCCGACAACCGGAGAGGTTTACATCATCACCTGCACCGTCAACACCACCAATCGAACAGCCAACTCGGTCCTCAACCTGCTGGAATACACCGGCTTTTCCGTCAACGGCACCACTCTTACGCCCAACTTCGGCTGCGGCTTCGGTGCTGCGACCTGCCCGCCACTCGATACCTATACATGGCCGGCAAACTCGTCACAGCCCTACGGCTTTTACGATTTCGCATATACGCTCAATGTCGATACCTCGAACCATTCTCTGTATGTTGGAAACTACGCGGGAGATGCGACCGGCAGCGATATTCTCGTCTTCAACGGCCTCCCCTACCCTCCCGCGGCGCGTCCCCAGCAGACCCTCAATACCACCACCTTTGCCTTCACCAACGCCGGACTGGGTATGCAGCAGAGGCAAACCCTGGGTTTCACCAATAACGGCACGGCGTCCATGCTCGATCCGGTAATAACATTTAGCGGAACGAATGCGGCCGATTTTTCATACGTGGACGGATGCACGGGCGGCGTTCCGGCAAGCGGCGGTACGTGCCCTGACACCATCACGTTTACGCCGTCGGTGCTGGGCAGCGAATCGGCGACCGCCCTGGTGGTCGACAATTCTCCCGACCTGCCGCAGACGCTTACGCTCTCCGGCACAGGGGTGTTGCCTACCGGCTCGGGCCACACCACCAGCAGCACGCTGCTTCAGGTTTCGGCACTGCAAGTCGCTCCCGGCGCGGCGCTAACGCTCTACGCGACCATCTCGCCCGCCATTTCTTCCGGCGGGGAACAAGTCCTTTTCCTCGACAACAACACGACCCCCGTCACTGTGCTCGGCACCGGCACGGCGCTAGGAGGATCCGTCTGGACCCTGAGTACCACCACTCTGGCTGCGGGTACGCATGCCCTGACCGCATACTATGCCGGTGACGCGACCTATGCGCCCAGTACGTCGTCGACCGTGAACGTGGTGATCAGTTCCTCGGGTACCGGGCCGTCGCAGCCGCTGCTCTCATTCACACCGGGTTCGTTCTACGTCTCAAACCCTCAATCCGGGACCGACAACTTCTCCGACATTGCCCTCGATTCGGCAGGCGACGAATTCGTCCTCGATAGCGGGGTTGGCTCCGTGACGGAGTATCCCGTCGGCGGATCCAAGACGACCTATGTCGATGCAGGAGTTTATGACCAGGGTTCTTTGATGAACCATCCCAGCGGGCTGGCGGTTGCGCCCGGCGGCGGCACCGTCTACATCACCGATACGCAAAATAATCACATTGCAACAGCCACCTTACCCAACTCGGCCTATGTCTCTCCGATGGAAATCTATGGCCTTGGGGCGTGCATCGCGTTCGGCACGCCCACCAGTTTTGCTAGCTTGTATAGTCCCACCGGCATCTCCATCGGTCCTCCCAGTTCGACCAGCAGTATCCCCAACAGCGCGGGCTACGACCTGTACGTCGCCGACTCCGGCAACAAACGCGTCCTGGAGATCAACCCCGTGGGTGGGAACACCTCGGCCTGCGGATATTATCCCGGAGGGGTAGTGGTTGCGATCCTGGCGGGCACGGGCAGCCCCAGCGGTCCCGCGCTCAACGATCCGCTCAGCGTTGCCGCCTCCGGATCCAATGTCTATATCGTGGACGCACCACCGGCGATCACCAACCCCTCGCTGGGTTCGGGAACAATCTACAAGAATGGCACCGCCATTGCGAACACCGGCCAAATCGTCTTCCCCTATAGCGTCGCGACCGATGCAGCAGGCGATCTCTACTTCTCCGACCAGTCGCTCTCCCAGGTCTGGCGCATCGACACTCAGGGCAACTTCCTGGCGGTGGCTGGCAATGGTCTGAACAACGCGGGATCGAGCTGCACCAGTGCCGCTCCGTGCGAGGCTACCCAAACCAGCGTCGTCACTCCCTATGGACTGGCGATCAGCGGCAACGGCTCAATCTACGTCGGCGACGCGGTTGCCACCGGGCAGGTCGGCGAGGTGAATGTGACCACTGGGATGCTCACCTTCCCCGGTCAGTCCACCTCAACCACGAGCAGTCCGCTCACCGTCACGGTCACCGACACAGCGTCGATGGCCGTAGGCGCATCGGGTGCCTCCCTCGCTGGGACCAACATGGCGGATTTCGCGATCCTCACGGGAGTCTCGGGCGGAACCTGCAACACCACGACTGGATTCACCCTCAGCCCTGGCCATAGCTGCACCATCCTCGTAACCTTTACGCCTGGGGCAACCGGCACGCGCACCGCCGTCATCGACTTGACCACCCAGAGCGATATCTACGGCGGTACCGTGCAGCAGATCCAACTCACCGGCAATGGGGCCGCGCCGGGCCTGCTTCCGCAGACCATCGCCTTCCCGCCGCCGCCCAGGCCGGTGGTCTACGGGGCAGGCGCCGACGCACTTTCTGCAACCGCCAGTTCCAGCCTGTCGGTGAGCTATAGCGTGTCCGGGCCGGGCGTGCTTTCTGGGAATTCTGTGCGCTTCGCAGGCGTAGGCCTAGTCAAAATCGTTGCATCGCAGGCTGGCAATGGCAGTTACGCTGCGGCGACGAGCGTGGAACAGGACATTACGGTCCTGCAAGCGCCTCTCATCGTCACCACACCGCCCGCTACCCGTGTCTACGAAGCGCAGGACCCCGTGTTCCCGGTGAGCATCGCCGGATTCATCGCTCCCGACACGCAGGCTTCGATCGTCACCGGAAGCCCGACATTCACTGTCGCGTCGGGCGACTACGGCGACGCGCCGGTTGGCACCATCCTAACTGTCAATACGGGCCTGGGAAATCTCGCTCTCAGCTCCTCCAACTACGCATTCTCCCTGGTTCCGAGCACGCTTACCGTAGTCTGCTGTGAGTCTCAGAGCTTCGTACCCGCTTCTCTGCCGCCTGCGAATTTCCCAATCCCGGTAGGTGCAACTTACTACTTGACCGTTTCGGCAACGTCGGGCCTGCCCGTTAGCTATGCGGTCCTGTCGGGGCCAGGGACCACTGCTACCACCGCCCTCGGTCCAACGCTGACCGCGACAGGCACCGGCACAATCACCGTGCAATTGTCCCAGACTGGAAATACCAACATCTCCGCAGCAACGCCAATCACTCTCACGTTCGTAGGACATTAAGCCATCAGGAGCGGCCAGTTAGCAGACAAGCAACACGGAAAAGCAAGTGCACAAAGGCATAAGGATACAGGCGCTATGAGAACACGGAAGACCTACACTCTGGTTGATGCGGCCGGACCTCTCGCAGGTCTCGGGGCCTTGGCGCTCTTGCTGGCCGGGTGCGCGACCAACGGCGGACCGGACGCTGCGACCCCTGTGCCGATGCCTGCCTCACATGTTGCCTCCGGCTCGGTCTATGGAGGCCAACAGCCCGTCTTCGGAGCGACCATCCAGCTCTATGCTGTCGCCACCACTTCCAAAGGATCAGCGTCCCCGCTGATCAGCGCTACGGTAACGACAGCCCAGGACGGCACCTTCACCATCACCGGCGACTACGGTAGTTGCACCGGAAATCCCCTCGTCTACATCGTCGCGACCGGCGGCAATCCCGGCAGCGGCACCAACACCGCCCTCTCCCTGATGGCCGCTCTTGGTCCCTGCAATAACCTCACTCCGTCCACGTTTATCTCTATCAACGAACTCACCACCGTTGCCTCTGTCTATACGCTTGCACCCTTCATGTCCGGTTACACGAACGTCGGAGCCGCCAGCAGCAACGCGACCGGCATCGCAAACGCCTTTCAAACCGTGAACTCCCTCGTCAACACCACCACCGGCTCCGCCCCGGGCCCAGGCCTGCCCGCCAATGGAACCTTCTCCACAACTGAGCTCTTCACCCTGGCCAACATCCTGTCAAGCTGCGTCAACTCGACCGGCACAGGCGCCCCGTGCGCCAGCCTCTTCAGCGCGGCAACCCCGTCCGGCGGCTCCACCCCAACCGACACCATCGGCGCCGCACTCAATATCGCCACGCATCCCGGCAGCAATGTCGCCACACTCTTCAATCTCGCCCCATCCACACCTCCGTTCGCCCCAACCCTGACCAGCACGCCCAACGACTGGATCCTCGCCCTCAGGTTCGCCGACGCCAGCCTCAAATCCCCCTACGGCCTCGCCATCGACGCATCCGGAAACGTCTGGGTCACCAACGAGACCGGCGCCTCCATCACCAAGATGAACGGCCTCGGCACGGTGCTCTCCGGCACAACCGGCTTCACCGGCGGCGGCCTGCTCGGTCCCAAAGGCATCGCCGTGGACAAGAGCGGCAACGCCTGGATCGCCAACGCCGGCGGCAGTTCCATCGTCGAACTCGGTCCCTCCGGCACGGTGCTCTCCGGCACAACCGGCTTCACCGGCGGCGGCATCGATGCCCCTGTCGCATTGGCTCTCGATAGCCAAACCAATGTGTGGGTCGCCAACTTCAGCGGCAACTCGGTCACCGTCCTCACCAGCACCGGATCGCCCTTCGCGGCCAGTCCCTATACCGCTACAGGCGCCATCGCCAATCCGACGGGAATCGCGATCGACAGAGGCGGCTACGCCTGGGTCAGCAATTCAGGCGCAAACGATGTCATCTTCATCCAAAATATCTCCGGCAGCCTTTATTACAGCCAATACACCGACAACGCAATCCAGGGGCCGACCGGCATCGCGGCGGACGCCAGCGGCAATACGTGGGTCGCCGCAACCGGCATTAATGCCGTCAGCACCTTCGGCTGCTGTGCGGTCAGCCCGATTCGCTCGGCGGGCCTGAACCTTCCCACTGGCGTCGCAACGGATGGAGCGAGCAACATTTGGATCACCAACGGCGCCGCCGCCGGCAGCATCGCGGAACTCAATTCGAGCGGAACTGTGCTCTCACCCACAACCGGCTTCGGATCGCTCAACACGCCGGTCAGCATTGGGGTCGACGCTTCCGGAGACCTCTGGACGGCGAACCTGGGAGACAACAGCGTCTCTGAGTTCGTCGGCATTGCTTCGCCGGTTACGACGCCCATCGCCGCAAACGTCGGGCCGTAGGAATATTCACGGGGCTGGCTACAAGGCTACATACTGCAGAAACCATTGGCATGTTCGTCTTCCCGTCGTGGGCTTCCGGCCGGACCTGCCCCGCGTTCCCAGTAGCCTGTGGCCCTTGCTCCGCCGCGCACAACCCAGAAACCACGACCATACAAACAGCCATCCCCGCGCCCAACCATCCGCCGACGGCCATGGCACATAGGCTAAGCAAGGCTATCAGGACGGCAAGCCATTTATCTTGTGCAGTAAACCGCATGGGAGCGAATTGCCTTCTGCCATGATATCGCGTCGGTCTGGCTGAGTAGGTCATGTCGCCTCTCTTTCGGAATGGGCAGCCCCATGGCATGGCCCAAGGACCGGCTCTAGTCAAATGGATGGGTTGCCAGCCAGTGGGCCAGCATCAGGCTGAGCAGAGAGATGAGGCAACCCAGCCCGGCGGCGCTCACGATCTCCCAGCGCGTCCAGCGGATCAGGCGGAGGCGGCGCTTGCTGCTACGACCCCATTTCGGAACTCCTGACATAAACCCTCCTCTTGCCGAGTTCGCCCGGAGGAGCAATCGAGCCTCCTCCGGGCACCAGGGTTGAGTCGAGCCGTTCTAGAAATGGAAGCCGAGTTCCGCCGTCAGCGCGCGCGGGGTCAAGTAGTGCGTGCCCGAGAACGTCGAGAGGAAGTTATAGAGCGCGTACTTGTTGGTGAAGTTCACGGCGGTCACGTGGAGGCTCCACTTGTACTTGTCGCCGTTGAACAGGTTGTCCTGGCCCAGCGACGCATCGAAGACATTCCGAGGCGCGATACGCTGCGGATTGTGGTCGTTGTCGCCAGTGCCGGGCGCGGGAATGGTGATGAGGCTGGAGGTGAACTGCGACGCCAGGCAGGTGGTGGGCAGCGGGGCGTATGGGGTGGCCTTGACGCCGTTGCAAGCGAAGCCCGCTTGAAACTCCTGGTCAGCCGAGAAGGGCACGCCGAACGCGTTGACCATGAGGATGGCGGGCTGGCCGCCAAGCATCGTCGAGGAGAGGATGCATGGACTGTTGGGATCGCCCGAGGCCGGCCCGTAACACGGAGCGGAACCCGCAACCAGTCCGCTGTCATAGCGCCAGTTGAACCCGAACCACGGCGAGAGCTTGCCTCCTGGGATCTGGTATTGCAGGTGGGTGGTCTGGTTGAACTTCTCGTCGTGGTCGATGCGGAACGGATATCCGCTCTGGCCGACGGTCGCGCCCGCACCGGCCACCTGCGGCGGGTAGAAGCGTGCAGCGACTGACGACATGACAACGAACGCGGAGAAGCCATGGAGGTGCGGCATGTCCACGCGCAGGTCGAAGCCGGGGATCTTCGAATTGTGCCAGTCGATGGGGAAGGTGATGGGCGTATTGCCGAGCACGGAGAAGTCGAACGCGTTGTGAGTGTACTTCCAGATGTAGTCGCCGGAGAAGACGAGGTTCTTGCCGAAGGCCTGCTGCAGGCCCGCATGGAACTCGTTGCGGAAGCCGGGCTGGAGCGTGGTCGACACTCCGGGCGAGCATAACAGCAGCGGCGCAAGCACGTCGCTTCCGCAGCCCTGGCTGGAGAGCACCAGGTTCTCGTTGAAGGGTGTTTCGAGCGTGCGTGCATACGAGGTGCGCAGGACGGTGCTGGTCGCCTTGATTCTGTATGAGACGCCCACGCGCGGCTCGGCCTGTCGCGCGATGGCCAATCCGTTGTACAGATCGCCGCGAATGCCGACGTTGAAGGTCCAATCGCCGGCCGTAATCTGGTCCTGGGCGTAGAGGGCGATTTCCTTGACATCGGTATGGCCGTTGAAGGTGGAGTAGTTGCCGCCACGGGTCAGGTCATAGGGCAGCAGCACAGGATTAAAGGTGCTGTTGGCAACGTCGCCCGCCGTGGCGCACTGGGTTGGACTGGTGAATCCCGGCAGCGGGTTGCCGCCTTCGCCCACGCAGGGCGAGTTGAAGGTGGAGTTGACGATGGCGAGCGGGTCGTTCTCGCGCAGCAGCGTCTGCGAGTATTCGGCTCCCACCTTGATGTTATTCACGCCCTTCACATACGAGATGGTGGTGTGGGCACCGGCGTTGGTGAGTGAACGCGCCTGGCTGATGGTCTGGTTCTGGATCGGCCCCAAGTCGGCCAGCGGATTCTTGCTTGGGTAGTAGTTGTAGGAGTCGCGGCGAACGTAGCCGGTGAAGTTGAAGACCGAGTTAACGCTGATTGTGTGCGTATACGTGGGGGCGATGTTGAAGGTATCGATCTTCGAGCGCTGGTCTGCGTTGCCGACGCTGCCGAACACGGGATTGGCGCTAGTACCGCCGCTGACGACGTTGTGCACGCCAAGGTTGTCGTAGGAGTTGGGGGTTTGGAACCAGGAGCGGCTGACGCCGAGGTTGAAGTGTACGGAGTCGGCTGCGGTGAGTTGGCGGTCGATGCGGTCGAAGACATTGAACTCGTTGCCCTTGTCGTGGAAGACGGCGAACTCGGGCGGGTCGAGGAAACGCCCTGTGTTGAGGCCGTCGACTTCGATGAAGTTGCCCCAGCTCTTGTTGCCGTAGCTCAGGTCGACGGACGCGGTGGACGATCCGAAGGTACCGTAGGAGGTAGTGACGGAGCCTGTGGGCGTGGTGACGCCCTGACCGGAGCGGGTGGTTACGTCGATGACCACGCTGGTCTTGCCGCCGAACTCGGCCGGCGGCGCGCCGTCAATGACTTCGAGGGACTGGACGGAGTTGGAGGGGAGTTGGTTGGAGAAGACCTTGCTTTGCTGATCGGTGATAGGCTGGCCGTCAATGGAGAACGAGTTGGAAGCGTGGTCGCCCAGCCCGTGGAAAAGGCCGTTCGAGTCCGCTGCGATGCCCGGCGAGGCAAGCGTGACGAGAGAGCTTAAAGTGGACGATTCGCTCTCCAGCGGCATTTTCTCGAACAGGTCGCGGTCCACGTCCGTGTGCCCCACAGGATCGGTCTCGATCAGGTCCTGACCCGTCGTCGTCACATCGACAGTGGTGGAGGTCTCGCCCAGCTTCAGCGAGACATTCACCGTGGTCGGAACCGTCGAGCGCACGTCGGCGTCCTGCGAGATGGTGCCGAAACTGGGTGCGGAGATGGTGAGGTGGTACGGGTTCAGCGGCAGGTTGGTGAACTGGTAGCGGCCCGTGCTGTCGCTTGTCGTGTGCCTGTTGTAGCCGCTTACCGGGTTCTCGATGGCGACGCTCGCTCCACGGATGACCGCGCCGGTGGGATCGGTCACCGTGCCGTAGATTGTGCCGGAGTTGCCCGCCGATTGCGCCAGAATGGCTGAGAAGCTGAAGAAAATGGAGATGAAAAGCGTGGCGAAGGACGCCCGCTGGATAAGCGTGTGCATGCACTACCTCCCTGAGTTAGAGCCTGACTATGAATCGCTGAATTACGCGCGGTTCAAGCCAGCCGGAGGGGGGCGTGAAAACAGTGCGAATTGTGGAGTGAAGTCGTGGGAGGCGACGGGACGCGACGCCTCAACCCGGGTGAAGACTTGAGCGACGCAGACCTGCGTCACCGTGACGGCGACCTGGACCGCCATGTGCGCGGTTACGCAGAGGCCGCAATCCTGGTGGTTGATCTCTCGCTGCGAATGGGTATGCGTGACCGCAACGATCCCGCCAACCATGATCAGGGCAATACACAAGATACCGAGGAGAACCCTCCACGGCGATCGCATCTGCGAAGTTGTGATTTTGCCCAACATCTCATGACTATAGCTCAGGTCTGACAAGAAGGGGAAGTGTCCTCTCCCTTAGGGAGTGGGTCATTTTGAATGCACAGCGCCGATTGTAATCAGCAGCCCCACGGCAACACTCATGGATTGCTCATGCCCACTGCCGAAGTTGTATCCATAGCTCGGCTCCAGATACCAGCCAAATCTTCGCTTCGACCACGGCCAAAACATAAAATCGAGTGCAGCTTCTCCTGCGACGGAATTGGTACTCTTACCGCCGCTGACGGTGTGCGCCCATTCCGGGCCAACGCCGAACATGAACTCCGTCGTCTTGGATATCCGGCATGTTCTTGAACAAATGCCCGCAATCGGCTCCGTCACAAAAGCAGACGACGACTTCGTTGTCGAAGCCGAGATGGAGGGAGCCAGCGCTAGAGAATTGAATCGTGCGTTTCTTTCTGCCTTGAGAAAGGTGGAAAAGAGAACAACGCTTCGCGCGGAATGGACTTCTGACGATGGCACCGTCGAGAAGTTCGTCGATTACGCCCTGAAGGCGACAATCAAGAACTGACCTGCACGGGTTCACGGCGAGTGCTGGTGGGCTGGGCAGCACGGAGATATTGAGGAGGCCACGAGACGCTCATGCCGAGTTCCTGGGCAGCGTGGAGCGGCCAATAAGGGTCGCGGAGCATCTGTCGGGCGAGCAGAACTAGGTCGGCTTGCCCGTTACGGATGATCTGGTCCGCCTGGGCGGGCGCGGTGATCTGGCCGACTGCAGCTGTAGGGATGCCCGCTTCGCGGCGGATTCGTTCGGCGAATGGAACCTGGTATCCGGGGCCGGTGGGAATGGTGGCTCCAGAGACATTGCCCCCTGAGGAGACGTCGACGAGATCGACGCCGTGCTGCTCGAGAACGCGGGCGAGCGCGACGGATTGATCGAGGTCCCAACCGCCGTCGGTCCATTCGACGGCGGAGATGCGGACGAAGAGGGGCCGGTTCTGGGGCCACTCGGCGCGAATGGCGTCGACGGTTTCGACGAGCAGGCGTATGCGGTTTTCGAAGCTGCCACCGTAAAGGTCTGTCCGCCGATTGGAGAGCGGCGAAAGGAATTCGTGGAGCAGGTAGCCATGGGCAGAGTGGATTTCGACGATGTCGAATCCGGCGGTAAGTGCCCGGCGTGCCGCAGCGGCGAAGGCTTCCGTGATCCTGGCGATGCCCGTGGCGTCGAGTTCGTGCGGCTTGGCGTAATGATGGTTGAAGGCGATGGGGCTGGGAGCCGCGACGTTGGTCCAGCCGTCTTCGCTGGGTGATAGCAGGCGGTCGCCCTCCCAGGGGCGCTGCATGCTGGCCTTGCGTCCGGCGTGCGCGAGTTGAATTGCTGAGTGTGCGCCCTGCCCGTGCAGGAAGTCCACGATCCGGGCGAGTGAGGCGATGTGGTCGTCCTTCCAAATACCGAGGTCGTTCGGGGTGATGCGTCCTTCGGGAAGGACGGCAGAGGCTTCGGTGAAGACGAGGCCTGCACCGCCGACGGCGCGGCTGCCCAGATGGACCAGGTGCCAGTCGTTGGCGAAGCCGTCGATACTGGAGTATTGGCACATCGGCGAGACAGCGATGCGGTTAGGCAGAGTGAGATCGCGAAAGGTTATCGGCGAGAAGAGATCGGTCATAGTGATTAGATTCCTTGGCGCATGCTCCGGATGTTGAAATCGAGTGTGCATATCGTGTCACTCGATCCGGTGATCTGTGTGGTGAGGCCTCCGACGCCCGAACTGGCTGTAGAAGCTCGGAGCGCGAAGGGTTACTTGTGCGAACTGTAGACGCAGTCGACCGGCGAAGGGCAATTCTGCGAGTGACTCCCAAGGGCGAACGAATTCTTGATCAACTCGCGGACGACCATGCGCGGGAGTTGAAGGAGCATGCGCCCCGATTGGCAAAGGCGTTGAAGCGTATCGAAAAGTGTGCAAAAAAACGGTGCCAACGCGAACGCTCGCTGATTCAATGTGGTCTCGATCTCCTGAAAACCTTTTGCGACTCCACTACTTGGGTTGATCCTTCACCTGAACGAGCAGCATTCGAAGCGCAGTCTTGGCACTGATGCCGTGAGGCAGCATCGGGGGCATATAGACAAAGGAGCCTGGCTGGGCGTTCACCTTGTCATCTCCCAGCTGGATCTCGGCCTCGCCTTCGATGAAATAGAGCACAGCCGCAGTCGGGGCGGAATGCCCTGACAGAGCCTCGCCAGCCGAGAAGCCAAACAGTGTGATGTTTACGTGTTCGTCCTTCTTCAGTACCCGGCTCAGGATCCCTTTTTCAGGGAGCGTAAACTCTGTCTGCAGATTTGCCAAGAATGTGTAGTCCATATTCCTCCTCTTTCATGTGTGGCCTGTTGGTTGCGCGTTTTCCGTGGCAGCTTCGATTGAAGTGCTCTCATTTGGGCGTCAGGTATCTGCAGCTGTGTTATTTGGGGACTGTCGATTTCTCCAAAGCGGATAAGGTATTCCAGCAAGCCGATTGATGGCGAGAGCCTGCGCGGTGAGCAGGATCACTGCGATCTCGATGATGACAAGTTCCCTGGGCTGAGAGATTATGCCGAGCGAAACAATTAGGGTTGTCGCCCCTGCGGGCGGATGGCTTACCCGGAATAGAGCCATGAACGCACCCGTGGCTGAGAGCGAGAGCGCGGCAGCAAGGACTCTGGCTGCATGAACGCCGGGGTGCAGGCCGAAAGGCGGCCTTGAGGCGACTGTGAGCTCGAAGGCAGCATACCCACAGATGAGCCCTATAGCGTGCCCCAGTATGGTGTTGCGGGGGCTGGAGGCTTCCGCCATTGGGGAAAAGAAGAAGAGATACGCAGTTGGGCCGAGCGATGGAAAGACAAATGGACTCCCCGTAAGAAGAGCCAGCAGCGCGAGCAGCGCGATGGTAATGAAGCCGTTGACGCAGACATAGATTGCCCACACCAGGCGTGGAGGAAAGTGCTCCAGGAGCCACTGCAATCGCATGTGTGCGAGCAGCACGCCAACGTGCTCAAAGCCTCTGTGTTCAACAGGCACATGGTTGGGCATATTTCGCGCATTTGATTGCTTGGGGAAGGTCATCAGATGTTGGGAAGCAGATCGAAGTATTCATCGTCTTCATTTTTGCCGCCTTCACCGAGGCCAATGGACTTCTCCGACTCCACGAACTCGATCCGCTCAATCCACTTGACCATCTTGTAGCCAAGTTGATTCTCGACCCGCAGCCGAAGTGGGGCTCCATAGACCTCGGTGAGGGGCTTCCCATTCATCTCCGAAGCAAGCAGGCATTGGGCCTTGAGCACATTTTCGAGACTCTGGGTGTCATAGTACGCACCGCCATAAAGGGAGCCGCCAAATGAGAAGAATGCGACAACTTTGGCATTGGGCTTCGGGCGGACCAGATCGACGAGAGACTTCATGGGAAGCCCGCCCCACTTGGCGATGCCGGTCCAGCCTTGGATGCAGTGGTGCATGGTAATCTCCTCGGTTTTGGCCAGATTCTCGATATCCGCGAGCGAAAGCTCGACCGGGTTATCGACGAGGCCGCCCACCTTTAGCTTGAAGTTCTGGAAACCATCCCTGGCCATCTGCTTCCAATCTTCACGTTCGGGGATCATACCGTTCGGCCAGAAGCGCGGAGAGATGTCGGCCTCGGTGTAATGCTCGCTGGGTGACAGACGATTGAGCGTAGTCAACATCAGGGGGTATGTAATGAACTTCTGCATGTGCTGTAGATCGCGCGGGTAGATCCAGGAGATGTAATGCGCCACGATCCATGTGAGGACGACGACACCGATGCCGACGAAGCCCAGAAACATTCCAGTGTGATTCTGATCGTCGGTTCCCATCACGATGTGGTTCATGTTCCGAACGAAGCCGGTCATAGCGATCAAGATGACATGGACCATGATGAAGGCGAAGAAGCTGAGCATGGTTAGAAAGTGAATGGAACGCGCCGACTGCCTACCGCCAAACAGCTTCGGGTACCAGTGGAAGCGATTCACAGCAGCGGGCGACATGGCGATACCGGTTAGGATGGCCAGCGGGCCGAAGACAAAGACCACTGAAAAGTAAGCAATCTGCTGCAGCGCGTTGTAGCCGTAGTATCCGTTCAGCTCGGTCGGCAGGTGAAACGTCGCATAGTGCACCCACGTATTCCAGGCTTGCAACAGCACGAGCGTGGACGGGGGAACAAGCCGTCGCCACTGCTCCGTATCAAACAGCATGATGATGAAAAAGATGCCCGTGATGATGAACCCGTAAACATTGAGAAAGTGCCAGGAGCGGGCGGTGCCGATGGTGTGCCGGTAACCCGGCGTGGCAACCATGGGCGAGATGTAACGGGCATCATCCTTCGCCGTCCATAGTCGATCTGTCGGCACCTGGATTGGCGTCAGGCGGATCCACTCGCTGCCGGGAGTGCAGTGATTGTTGAAGTAAAGGCGCGGATGATCGGCCAGGATGGACAGACCGCTCCGGATCAGCATTGTGACAAAGAGGAAGTTGAAGAAGTGGCAGTAGCGCACCCACAACGGAAAGCCATGAGGTCCGGCAAAGTTATTGGGATAGACCTGAGGGACAGGCGGAATGTGGGGGAGCCCAACCAGGAGAACTTCAAGCCATGCCGCAAGCACGGGGAGAAGCACCACGAGTGCGGCAGTGATTAGGATGGAAGGCCGGATCCAGATGCGAAAGCGGCGATCGGGGGGATAATGAACGGCGGCGTGTGCCGCATCGAACGAGATCATTACTTGTCTCCTGGAGGATTTTCATGTTTCTGAGGGGCCCGGTTGCCCCACTGCCTTCTCCTCGGGCGACAAGATCAGGAGCCGTAGCCCCTGTGCTGGAGGGACTGCAGCTTCTCACCGCTGGGCCATGAGATCGTGAGCAGGAACGCCGAGTGTTCGCGGGCTTCGACATCATGCCTTATCCCCGGTGCGAGCGTGAGGATCTGGCCAGCACGCAAATCGCGTGACCGTTCCGTGAGGTGGATGCACAGCGTGCCTTCCAGGGCATGAATAGAAACTGTCCCGTCCGCATGATGGTCCTTCATCCTTGCCCCGGTCTCCATTGCGATAAGGACTAACCGAAGATCGTCGGACTTGAAGAGAAGCTTGGAATACAGGCCTGACTGCCATGGCTTGTGTGCTGTAAATCCGGCGAGTTCGCTGGCCAGGTCAAGTGATGAAGCTTCGGGCAGAGTATCGAGGCGGGAGTTGTTGTTTATCATTTAGATCGCTCCATGGTGAAAGAGAGCAGAGGGATCGGCGGCGATATTGGCAATTAAACCGCTGACGTTCGCGACGCCGTTCGATCATGTATATCGTCACACGATACAACTACAATCCTACGCCACAACAGGTTGGCGTGGGCTGTCCACTGCAAATACCGACTCGCCGAGCAGGAGGGTGAGCGTGAGGTTAACTGCAAACAAGAGAACGGCACTTAGCTCCAGCATCCCGGAGATCGGCAATACCTTCCAAGCAAACGGGAACAAGTGCTCGTAGCTTGTGGTGGGAGGCGACGGAGAGAAACAGGAGGACTGCGATCAACTCGAATCCCGCCGAAACCGGGAAGAGTGCTCTCCAGTGCCAGGCGTAGATGTTTGCCAGCCAACGCAGGGCAACACCCACGGTCCGCAGGCTGAAACACGTCAGCGGGATTCTAAGGGCCGGCCGGTCGCGAGCGGGCTGCGAATAAAAGCCGATCCCAAGGATGAAGCTGCCAATCCAGCC
>PLUT01000085.1 GCA_003162875.1 Granulicella sp. | reverse complement strand
GCCGCTGGACGATGGGGGCTCGGTTCCTGCGGGGCGCGCGGAGATTACCAGTGACTTGCGTACCGGCGTCACATATCCGGCGGCACCGGCGTGCCGTCCCAGCGCAAGCCTCCCGGTGGTTCGCCCCACGGATCGTCGAGGCTGGCGTCGTCCTCTCTCGACGGGGGCAAGATGTCGGCGAGCGCGTCGACGACCAACGACTCGAGATAGGAGAGGTAGTTGTAGCAGATCCATTCCGCATACTGCGGGTCTGCGCGAGCCGGCTCGACCGTTTCCTCTGTGACCCCGAGTGACGCACCGAGCACGATCCGCAGGTCGTTTAGCGCGGCGAGCCAGGCGTCGGTCTCGTCGTCGCTGAGGTGGGTCGCCAGCGCGGTAAGAGCGAGTGTTTCGAGGGCGTTGCGGTGGTGTTCGATGAGGTCACCGCGCACGAGGCTGACGTAGTTCGCCTCGGCCGCCGCGTCGGTCGGGTAAGCCGCCGGGAACAGTCGACGGAGCCCCTCGGGGAGCTGCCCGTCGGTCTTGCCGACGGCGTCGAGGGCGCGGGCGAGCTGGTTCGGGAGTGACGAGAGCAACGCCCGTTCGTCCGGCGAGAGCGAGAGAGCGAACCCGCCTTCGGTGCGGACGAGAATGGGCGGGCGATCGGGTGCGGTCAACTCTGATGCTCCAGGGTCGCCCACAACCCGTGGCTGTGGAGGCGCGAGACGTCGAGCTCCGCTCGTTCCCTCGGGCCGGACGCGACGACGGCACGACCCTTATGGTGCACGTCGAGCATGAGGCGCGTCGCCTTAGGCAGCGAGTAGCCGAAGAGCTTCTGGAACACGTAGGTGACGTAGCTCATCAGGTTCACCGGGTCGTTCCAGACAATGACGAGCCACGGCCGGTCGAGATTCAGGTCATCGCGAGTTTCCGGCGCCACCGCGATCGAGGAGCCGGTCTCCAGCCGGGCGCCGGTCCCTTCCGGAGCGATGGTGGTGGGGGCGATCCTGCTCATCACTGCCCGGTGGCCACGGTGGTCTAGTGGCGGCGCGCCGACTCGAAGCGATACCCGAGGCCGCGGATCGTGGTGATCAGCCTGGGTTCCGGCGGATTGACCTCGATGTGGGCGCGTAGTCGCTTGACGTGGACGTCGAGCGTCTTTGTGTCGCCGACGTAGTCGGCCCCCCAAACCCGCGAGATGAGCGTGTCGCGCGTCAGGACCCGGCCGGCGCTGAGGAGCAGCTGCTCGAGAAGCTCGAACTCCTTCAGGGGCAACGTGACTTCCTCGCCGCGCACCGTGCACTCGTGGCGGTCGAGGTCGAGCGTGACCTCGCCGACCTCGAGGACGTTGCGGGGGAGCGTGTCCACCGCCGCCGGCCTGTCGCGCTCCCCGGCGGCGGGGGGAGCGCCCTCGAGTTCTGCCCGGGGGGCACGCCGCAGTACGGCGCGCATGCGGGACACCAGCTCGTGCAGGCGGTAGGGCTTCGCGACGTAGTCGTCGGCCCCGACCTCGAGCCCGACAACGGTGTCGATCTCGGTCGACTTCGCCGTGACCATGATGATCGGCACGGACGAACGCTGTCGGATCGTCCGGCACACGTCGAGGCCGGAGATCTTCGGCAGCATGATGTCGAGCAGGATCAGGTCGGGCTCGCTCTCCTCGAAGCGCTCGAGCGCCTCAGCGCCGTCGCGTGCCACCGTGATGGCGAATCCCTCGCGCTCGAGCCCGACGACGAGGGCGTCGATGAACGACTCCTCGTCCTCCACGAGCAGCACCCGGGTGCGCTTGTCGCGCGGCGCGAGTTCGACGGGTCCCTCCGTGATCGTCATGGGCCACCTCTCCCTTGCAGGGGGAGGCGGAGCGTGAAGGTGGAGCCCTCGCCCTCCCGTGAATCGACGTGGACACTGCCGCTGTGGCTGTTGGCGACGTGCCGGACGATCGAGAGACCGAGCCCGGTCCCACCCGTCGACCGGCTCCGTCCGTGGTCGACGCGGTAGAAGCGCTCGAAGATCCGCTCGAGATCGCGAGTCGGAATCCCGAGGCCCTTGTCGGCGACGGCGATCACGACGTCGTTGCCGTCGACGATCCCCGTGAACTCGACGACGCCGCCCTCGTAGGAGAACTTCACCGCGTTCTCCAACAGGTTGTACAGCGCCGAGGTCAGCTGGCGGCGGTCGCCGAGCACGGCGACCGGGGGTGAGGGCTCCTCGAGCTTGATCTCGACCTCGCGCTGCTCGGCGGCGCTGCGCACCCGTTCCGCGGCCTCGGCCATGACGAGGTTGACGAGCACAGGTTCACGGGGCGGGGACTCCTCGTTCTCGATGCGTGAGAGGTCCAGCAGGTCGTCGATGATGCGCGAGATGCGGAAGGCCTCGGAGTGGATCCGTTGTGCGAGGCGCCGCGACACCTCGGGTTCGGTCTCGGCGAGCAGGGTCTCGGCGAGGAGGCCCAGCGCACCCATCGGCGTCTTCAGCTCATGGCTGACGTTGGCGACGAAGTCGCGGCGGACCTCCTCAAGCTGGCGCCGCTCGGAGACGTCCTCGATGACGGCGATGACCCCGAGTGTGCGCTGACCGTTGTCGATGCTCTCGGTGCGGACCGAGAGTGTGCGCCGCGGCGGGCCGTAGAGCTCGAGGGTTCGCTCCTCGGAGGCGCCCGGGGAGGTTGTGGCCAGCAGTTCGTCGACGGCCTGCGCCGCGAGCGCGTCGCCGTGGCGGCTGCCCATCAACGTGATGGCCCGGCTGTTGCGGAAGACGAGCTCGCCGTGTTCGTCGCAGACGATCACGGCCTGCGCGAGCGAGTCGAGGACCCGACGCAGGCGGATGGCGTCTGCGCTCGATTCGGCAACCGCCTCGGCGGCGTGCTCCGTCGCGTGTTCGACGTGGCCGAGCGCGTCCTCGAGCCGCCTGGGGTCTCTTGGCAACGGGTCAGCACCGAGCCGGTCGCCGAGGGCGACGAGTCTCTGCTTGAGCCCCTTGAGACCGCGGCGGCTACCGAGGGCGTACGCCACGCAGAGGAGAGCGGCGGCGACAGCGGCGGCGATCGCGAGATCCGGGACGCTGGCGCGCACAACGGCGATCATGGCCGCCGCCGGGGGTCTGGCACGCCACCAGCATTGCAGTTTGGCGAACCAGATCTCGCCTGTTCATGAAAAGACTTGAAATCGTATGAAAACGTGTATAGGGTGATCGCCGCGCCGTACCGCCGCCCTGTGGGAGCACGGACGCCGCCACTCGTCGGGACCGCCCGGCCGCCCGGTCCAGCGACCGGGCCCTGTGGTCACCATCCCGAGGAGGTGCACCGTGTTGACGGTTCTGACCACCCTGCTCGACCGCCTTGGCGAGTCCGGCACGCTCTCGCTCGACCCGAACGCCCACGGCCTGCCGGGGAGCGGCACCCTGCAACAGCTCGTCAACGGGATCGCCTTCTGGGGATTGCTCGCCGCGCTCGCCGGGCTGGTCATCGGCGCTGCCACGTGGGCGCTCGGCGCACACACGAACAACTACCAGAACACGTCGAACGGCCGGCGCGCCGTACTCGTGTCGGCGGCGGCGGCGCTTGTGATCGGCGCGGCACCGACGCTGCTGAACTTCCTGTTCAACGCCGGCAAGGGTCTCCACTGAGCCGTGGGACTCGGCGGCGTGGTCCCCCAACTCGGCGGCGGCTCGGTGCTCGCCGGCATCATCTCGTTCAGCGTCGACCATCTCGTCAGCGGGCTGCTCAACGGGATCACGAACTGGATCGAGGGTGGGACGGCAGCGCTGCTCGCCGCGTTCGGCCAGGCGTTGAACTCGACGACGCGCTCTCCGCTCGGCAACGGGTTCGGCACCGAGTTCGCGGTGGTGTGGAGGATCGGCGTGCTGCTCGCACTGCCGTTCCTGCTGCTCGCGACGATCCACGCCGTCGTCCGGCAGGATCTCAGCCTGATCACGCGAGCCGTGTTCGTGCGGCTGCCGTTCGCCGTGCTCTTCGGGGTCGTCGCGGTCGATCTCGTCACCCAGGCGCTCAACCTGACCGACTCGCTGAGCTCGGCTCTGCTCGCCGCGGCCGGTCATCCCGCCCGCCTCGAGATCGACCAGCTGATCGGGGCGTTCGGACCGGGGTTATCCGGCGGCGTGCTGTCGGGGTTCGCCGGTGTCTTGCTCGCGCTGCTCGCGGCCGCGGTGGCGTTCGTCCTCTGGGTCGAACTCATCATCCGCTCGGCCGCCGTCGCGGTGGCGACGTTGTTCATCCCCATCGCGCTCGCCGGGCTGGTGTGGTCGGCGACGGCGCACTGGGCGCGTCGGGTGGGCGAGACGCTCGCTGCCCTCATCTGCTCGAAACTCGTCATCGCCGGCGTGCTCGCGCTGGCGGCGCTGTCGTTCGGCGGTGCCTCGGGTGTGTCGGGTGTGGTGCAGGGCATCGCGCTGCTGTTGCTCGCGGCGCTCTCGCCCTTCTCACTGCTGAAACTGATCCCGATCTTCGAGTCCGGGGCAGCCTCCCATCTCGAGGGGCTGTCCCGGCGCGGAATCCACGCCGGGATGTCCGCCGCGACGCTCGTCGCCGGCGCGCCCGAGCTCGGCGCCGCCGGTGTCGCGTCCGCCGGCGGGGAGGGAGTGGAGTTCGCCGAGGGCGCGCACCTGGGAGGAGCCGAATACCTGGCCGCGGTCTCGCACTTCCGAGAGGAGATTGCCCGCCGCGACGCCCCTCCCGACGTGCCGGTCGCCGAGGCGGGGCGCGCTGGCACCCCCGAGGCGTCCTTCGGGACTGGGGAAGGCGATGCTTGAGACAAAGGGGCGCTTCCGGTTCGGACCCCGTGACCGCCGCGGTCTCATCGCGGGGGCAAGCACGGCACAGGTCGCGATCGTCGCGAGCGGGCTCGTCGTCTGCGTCGCCGTGCTGCGGGGGCTGAGCGGTCCGGCGCGCGGGCCCATCGCGCTCATCGTGGCGCTCGTCGCGGTGGGGTCGGTGACCTGGCCAGTCCACGGGCGCACGCTCGACGAGTGGGTGCCCGTTGTCGCGCGTTTCGGCGCGAGCACGATTCTCGGCGGGAGGCGGGACGCCGTCGCGGTCCACCGACGCGGCGACGCCCGCCGGGCACCGTCGGTGCTCGGGGCATTCGAGGTGCTCGAGATCCCAACCGCCACGGTCGGGCCGATCGGTGCGGTGCACGACCGGCGGCACCAGACGCTGACGGCACTGCTCACCCTCGGTGGCGAGTCGTTCGCACTGCTCGGCGAGACGGAGCGGACCCGCCGGATCGACGGTTGGGCGAGCGTGCTCGCCAGCGTCGCGCGGGACTCCGGCTCGGTTCACCGCCTGCAGTGGATCGAGCGGACCGTCCCGGACCCGGGCGACGCGCTGCTCGCGCATCTCGAACAGGCGGTCGCGGCGTTGGCGGAGGTCGACCCCGTTACCTTCGCCGCCCAGCGGTCGTACCGGGAGCTACTCGCGGCCGAGTGCGCCGGGGCCCTCGCACATGAGCTCCACCTCGCGCTGAGCGTGCGCGGGCCGCGAGGGGCGCGCACGCCGGACGCGCAGGCGTCGGCGCTTCTCGAGACGGAGATCACGCTGCTCGACGAGAGGTGCCGGCGGGCTGGGCTCGAGGTGATCGGCGTGCTCACTTCGAGTGGGGTCGCGGCGGCGTTGCGACGCGGCTTCGACGTCGTCCCGGCGGCGAAATCGGCGGACTGGCCCTGGCCCGTGGCCGTCGAGTCGACCTGGACGACGTTCCGGACCGACGGGCTGTGGCACGCGACGTTCTGGATCGCGGAATGGCCGCGCCACGAGGTGGGGAGCGACTTCCTCGTGCCGCTGCTGGCCGGTGCAGGTGACCGCCGCGCCGTCTCGGTCGTCATGTCCCCGGTGCCGCCGCTGCGCGCGGTGCGCGCCGCCGAGCACGCCCGCACCTCCGGGGTCGCCGACGCCGAGCTCCGGTCGCAGCATGGTTTCGCCCTGACGGCGAGGGTCCGCCGCGAACACGAGGCGGTGGTGCGCCGTGAGCACGAGCTCGCCGAGGGGCACGGCGCCTTCCGCTTCTCGGCTTACATCACCGTCAGCGCGCCGAGCCCGGGCGGCCTCGAGCAGGCGTGCCGCCGGACTGAGCACGCCGCTGCCCTGGCGGGGCTCGACCTGCGCCGGCTCTACGGCACGCAGGCCGAGGCCTTCTGTTGCACGCTGCCCGTCGGGCGGGGATGCGAGTGAAGCTGCCCGCCCACGAGGCGACGACGGCGCAGCTCGGCGCGGCGTACCCGTATGTCGCGACGCGCCGGCTTCCCGCTGCCGGCGTGCTGGTCGGGCGCGATCTCTTCGGCGGTGCCTTCGTCCACGACCCGTTCGATCTTTACCGGGCGGGGGCGATCACGAACCCGAACATGCTCGTGCTCGGCCAGATCGGCAGGGGGAAGAGCGCCTTCGTGAAGAGCTACCTCCTGCGCCAGGCGGCGTTCGGTCGTCGCATCGTGATCCTCGACCCGAAGGGCGAGTACGGGCCGTTCGCCCGGGCACTCGGCACCGATCCGATCACGCTCCGGCCGGGAGGCGCCGTCCGGCTGAACCCGCTCGAGATCGCTCAGAGCGCGAACCGCGACGAGCCGGGCGGCGCACAGGCGCGGATCTCGCTCGTCGCCGACCTCGCCTCGGCGTGTCTCGGCCGGCGGCTCGGTCCCGCCGAGCACACGGCGGTCGAGCTCGCGCTCGACGCGGCCTGCCGCGGGACGGTCCCCCCGACGCTCTCCACCGTCGTTGCGGCGATGCTCGCGCCGAGCCCTGAGGCGGCCCGGGCCGTCGGTTGCCGGGCCAGCGACCTGGCGGCCGACGGGCGCGAGGTCGGGCTGGAGTTGCGGCGGCTCGTCACGGGCGAGCTCGCGGGGATGTTCGATGGCGTGACGACACCCGGTATCGACCTGTGCGCGCGCGTCGTCGTCATCGACCTCTCGCACGTCTACAGCTCACCCGCCCTCGGCGCGCTGGTCACCTGCGCTGCCGCGGCGCTCAACCGCGTCTGGGACCGGCCCGGTACGGCACAGACGTTTCTCGTCATCGACGAGGGGTGGGCCGTCGTGCACAATCCCGGCGCGGCGAGGTTCCTGCAGGCTTCGTTCAAGCTCGCCCGGGCGCGCGGAGTCGCCAACATCGTGGTTGTCCACCGGGTCTCGGACTTCGCCGCGTCGGGTCCCGCCGGAAGCGTCGCGGTCCGCCTGGCCGAGGGGCTCGTCGCCGACTGCGAGACGGTCGTCTGCTATGCGCAGGCCGACGCGGAGCTGCCGGCGGCGGAGAGGCTGCTCGGACTGTCCGAAGCGGAGTCGCGGCTCTTGCCGAGACTCCGACGGGGCGTCGCCTTGTGGCGGGTCGGGACGAGGCCCTACCTCGTCGAGCACCGCCTCGCCCCGGCCGAGCGCGAGATCGTCGACACCGACCGTCGACTCGTCGCCACCCGCACCGACCCGCGTCCGTGAGTGCGGGCTCTCTAGGAAAGGCGCGTCGGCCGCCGGTCCGCCGCCCAGCGCAGCCGAACGGGTCCGGTGGCCGTCGAGAGGCCGTCGCGATCGTCGTCACCGCCGGGTTGTCGGGGCTCACCTGGGTCGCCGGAGGATGCGCGACGCTCGTCGCCGGGCACGGCTGGCACGAGGTCTCGCCGACGGCGTCCCTCGGGCTGCTCGTCGGACTGCTCGGCCACCCGCGCGCACCCGCCGCGGCCTGGCCGCCGGCCATCCGGCGTCTCCTGCCGCCGACGTCGGTCCTCTGGCTGGTCCTCGCGCTCGTCGGAGCGGGTTGCGGGGTCGCGACGTGGGCCATGGCACGGATGGCCCGCCGCCGCCAGAACCCGGCGCGGCCCCGCGCTGCTACCGGGGCGGCCTGGGCCGAGCGCGCCGACCTGCGGGCACTCGCGGTGAGAAGGCCGGGTGGCGGTCGCCTCGTCGTCGGTCGGGCCGGACGGACGCTCGTCGCCGTCGAGGCGGGCCAGTCCCTGCTCGTCGCCGGGCCGACCCAGTCGGGCAAGACCACGGGACTGGCGATCCCGGCGATCCTCGAGTGGGAGGGACCGGTCGTCGCGACGAGCGTGAAGACCGATCTCGTGAGGGAAACCGCCCTGCGGCGCGAGTCGTTCGGACCCGTCCTCGTCTATGACCCGAGCGGCGTGACCGGTGGCCGCCGCGCGGACTGGTCTCCGCTCGCCGAGGCGCGGGACTGGGCCGGGGCGCGCCGAGTCGCGGCGGGGTTCGCGGCCGTGCAGCGAACCGGGGGCGCTCCCGAGGACGCCGCCTTCTGGCTCGCTCTTGCCGAGAAGATGCTCGGCCCGATGCTGCTGGCGGCGGCGTCGTCGACACGGACGATGGCCGACGTCGTGCGCTGGGTCGACTCGGGGGAGGTCGGGGAGGTGCTCGACGCCCTCGAGTCCGCCGGCCACGCCGAGGCGCTGCGCGCCGCCCAGGCGAGCTTCTCCCGGGAGGAGCGCCAGTTGAGTTCCGTGTACGCGACCGTCGAGACGCTGATCGCGGGCTTTGCCGACCCCGTCGTCGCCGCCTCGACGGCGCATCACGACATCACCGCGGCGCGCCTCATCGACGGCGGGGCCACGACCGTGTACCTCGTGGCGCCTTCCCACGAGCAGGAGCGGCTGCGGCCGGTGTTCGTCGCCGTCCTGCGGTGCCTCCTCGAGGGCGCGATCACGCAGGCGTCGCGGGTGGGCCGCCTTGACCCTCCGCTACTCGTCGTCGCCGACGAAGCCGCCAACATCGCGCCGCTCTCCGACCTCGACACGCTCGCCGCGACGGCGTCGTCGCACGGGATCCAGCTCGTCACCGTCTGGCAGGACTTCGCCCAGATCGAGGCGCGCTACGGGCCCCGTGCCGCGACGGTCGTGAACAACCACCGCGCCAAGCTCGTCTGCTCGGGGATCGCCGACCCGACGACGCTCGAGCAGATGTCACGGCTCATCGGGGACGAGGAGCGATCGGTCGAGACGCTGACCGTCGATCGCGCCGGCACGGCGTCGTCGACCAGCAGCCCGTCCGACCACCGCCTTGCGCCCGCCGCTTGGCTGCGGCGGATCGGCCCCGGCGAAGCGGTCCTCGTCTACGGCCACCTTCCGCCGGTCCGGGTCACGCTGCGTCCCTTCTTCGCCGAGCGCCGGTTGCGGGAGCAGGCCGGATCTGCGGCTCTCGGATCCGGTGGACGCGGACGATGTCGCCTGCGGCGTCCGTCGTGGCGTCGGCGGCGGGGGCCGGGAGTCGGGGCGGCGGCACGAGGCGATGGCGCCCCGGAGCCCCGGCGGACCGGACAGGCGCCCGTCGAATCGTCGGCCCCGCGCGGACCCGGCGTGGGGTGCGGAGACCTGTCCGGGAATCGTTCCTGAGCTGGTTCGCGAGGCCGCCCGATCTGGGTCGGGAAGGTTTCATACGGCCGTCATCATCTGGTCACCTGGCGTTCTATTGGGGTTCAAGTCGCCTAGGTACGTTCGCGGCGTCGTGGTGAATCCCTTCCAGCTAGAGGCGACTCCTTTGTTTGAGAGCGACCGCGTTTCCGGGGCAACGCTGCTAGAGCACACCGACATCATGCACGCGCACCAGGTGTCCCTGGGGTTCGGCGGCACGACGATCATGCAGGACATCAGCGTCGGCTTTCCCCGGGGAACGATCACCGCGCTGATCGGCCCGTCGGGGTCCGGCAAGACGACCTTCCTGCGTTCGCTCAACCGGATGAACGACAAGGTCCGGGATTTCTGGCATCACGGCCAGATCTCGCTCTACGACGACGAGATCTACAGCCCCGCGATGGACCCGCTCGTGCTGCGGCGGCGCGTCGGCATGGTCTTCCAGCGGCCGAACCCGTTCCCGATGTCGATCCTCGACAACATCGTCTCGGGGGTGAAGGCGCACCGGATGGCGAAGCACTCGGACCTCAGGGACATCGCCGAGACCCGGCTCGCCGAGGTCGGCCTTTGGAGCCACGTGGCGGACCGCCTGCACGACTCGCCGTTCCGCCTCTCTGGCGGCCAGCAGCAGATGCTCTGCCTCGCCCGCGCCCTCGCCGTCGAGCCGGAGGTGTTGCTGCTCGACGAGCCGACATCCTCGCTCGACCCGCGGTCGACCGAGGCTGTCGAGGAGCTGGTGCACCGCCTCACGCCGGGCCTGACGGTGATCATCGTCACGCACGACCTCAACCAGGCGCGCCGTTGCTCGGACAACACGATCTTTTTCTACGAGGGCCGCATGATCGAGACGGCCCCGACCGTCGAGCTGTTCACCCGCCCCGAGCGCGCCGAAACCGCTCGGTACATCGGGGGCGAGCTCGAACCGACCGGTGGCCCTGAACGGGGATCGCCGTGAGTTCCAGGAGACCGGTGACGGAGCCGGGATCTTCTGGTGGCAACTGTCCCGCACACCGCCCGTCCGGGCGGAGGACCGAAAGGAGTACAGCGAAGTTATGTACACGGACGCAGTAGGTACGACGTGGCGCAGGCGCCTTGGCCGTGCCCGGGTGATGGGGATCGCGACTGTCATGCTCGCCACCACCCTCGGACTCGGCGCGATTGTCGCGTCACCTGGCGGTGCGACGACGAAGCCCACGATGGGCCAGGCCGAGAAGGCACTGGCGGCACTCGAGGCGCTGGCACCGTCGAGTCCGCCGACGCTGACCGAAGCCGGTTCTTCGCTCTTCTACCCGCTCTGGCAGGAGTGGGCGGCGGCGACCCCACCGGTCCCGGTCACGCCCGGTAAGGGTGGCTCGGGTCTCGGGCAGTCCGAGGCCGAGAACGGCACCATCAACATCGGTGCGTCCGACGGGTTCCTCCCGAAGGCGACATTGACGGGGCCGCCCGCCGTCGAGAACATCCCGGTCGTGGTCTCCGGCCAGGATGTCGTCTACAACCTCCCGGGCGTCAAGACCTCGGTGCACCTGAAGCTGAACGCGAAGGTTCTCGCCGGGATCTACGACGGGTCGATCACCACCTGGACAAACCCGGCCATCGTCAAGCTGAACCCGCGCGCGAAGCTGCCGGCCAAGACGATCATTCCGATCCGTCGGGTGGACTCGAGCGGCGACACCTTCCTTTTCACCTCGTACCTCTTCTACGGGGACTCGAAGAGTTGGGTGCACAGCTCCCCCTACGACGGCCCGCAGCTTCTCTACTCAAGCTGGCCGACGGTCACCGGCGAGCTGTCGGAGAACGGCAACTCGGGCATCCTGGCGGGTGTCCAGGCGAACCAGTACTCCATCAGCTACCTGGGCAACAGCTACCTGCCCTCGGCTGAGAGCCCGACCCCGGGCCCGGAGCTTGGCTGGGCGGCACTGCAGAACGGCTCGGGCAACTTTGAGCTGCCGACGCCGCGGTCGATCGACAACGAGGTGAACGTCTACAAGTCGATCACGGCAAACGGGGCGATGACGCTCATTGACTCGAGGAAAGCGCCCAACGGCTACCCGGACGTCAACTTCGAATACGCCATCGTGCTGAAGAAGCAGCCGAGCGAGGCGACCGCCGACGCCGTCGTAGCAGAGCTCGCCTGGGGCATGGACCCGAAGCACGGTGCCGCGAACTCGTTCCTTGACAGCGGGGCCAACCCGTTGCTCTTCCGGCCGCTCCCGCTCAACGCGCTCGAGGTGGCCATCAAGCTGCTGCAGAAGATCACCTACTAGGCGTCCTCGTCGGTCACGGGATGCCCGTTCATCGCGAAGCGACGTTCAACGTGAATGGGCAGACCCGTGACCGACGGGCGTGCGGTGTCGACAGGTAAAGAGGTGGCCGGGACGGGTAGATCGTCCCGGCCACCTCTGCCGCCTGGCCCTGGGTCGGCCACGGACTACCCGTCCGGAGCCGCCCGGCGGAGGTCGAGCCCGTTCGTCGAGTTCGCCCTCAAGTGGGGCAGCGGGTTGCTGGCGGTGGTGCCTTTCGCGGCGGTGATCACCATGCTCGTCGTCCTGCTCGATGAGGCGATGCCGTCGATCCGCTACAACGGCTGGCACTTTCTCAGCTCGAGCGTGTGGACGAACGGCGACACGTACAGGACGATCGTCCACTCTGGTGGGGTCGCCCACCTCTTTGGTGCCGAGTTCGGTGCCTGGCCGCTCATCGCGGGGACGCTCGAATCGTCGGCGATCGCGATCCTCGTCGGGCTGCCGATCGCCGTCGGCGCCGCCGTCATGGTCGTGGAGAAGCTCCCCGCCAAGATCGCCACGGTGATCGGGATCTGCCTCGAGATCCTCGCCGGCATCCCGAGCGTCGTCATCGGCATCTGGGGAGCCCTCACGTTCGGGCCGTGGATCGCGCGGGAGATCTACCCGACGCTCACTCACCTGCCGAACATCCCGCCGTTCGACATCTTCCGGGGCTCCGTTGGAGACGGCGAAGGTCTTCTCACGAGCGGGCTGGTGCTGGCCGCGATGATCATCCCGATCATCGCGGCGACGACCCGCGACCTTCTGCGTCAGGTGCCCGAGACGACGAAGGAGGGGGCCGAGGCGCTCGGCATGACCGACGCCGAGACCTTCCGACGCGTCCAGGCGCGCTGGGTGCGTACCGGGGTGATCGGTGCCGCCATCCTCGGCCTCGGGCGGGCGCTCGGCGAGACGATCGCCGTCGCGCTGATCTGTGGCGGCCAGAGCGTGGTCGCCTCGAACATCTACGGCGTGTTCAACACGATCGCTGCCACCATCGTCACCTCGCTCGACTCCGCCCAGACCGACCCGAGCGGACTCGCGGTGCGTGCCCTGGCCGAGCTGGCGCTCGTGCTCCTCCTCATCTCGCTCGTCGCGAACATCTTCGCCCGGGTGATCATCCGGCGTTCCGCCAAGGGCGCCGTGCTCCCTGTCGGGGCGGGCTTCTGATGGCGTCGCCCCCCGGCGCCGTCATGCCGCCGCGGCGTGTCGGGAACGGCGGACCATCGGCGCCGCCGGTGATCCTGCGGCGGCGCCGCGTCACCAACTCGCTGTGGTGGGGGATCTGCGGCCTCGGGCTCGCCTTCCTCGTCGCGCCGGTGGTGTGGATCCTCTCCGGCGTGTTCCAGCGGGGCATCAGCGGCTGGCGCTGGAACGTCCTCTGGACGGGGCCCGCAGGGCTCGGCGGCGGCCTCGCCAACGATATTTTGGGGACGCTGCTCATCACGTTCGGCGTCGCCGTGATCGCCGGGATCGTCGGCATCGGGACGGGGATCTACCTCTCCGAGTTCTGCCGCCCCAGCATCTTCTCAACGGTGCTGCGGAGCGCCTCGGAGGTGCTGTCCGGAATCCCCTCGATCGTGTTCGGCTACGTCGGCTACCTCGCCCTCGTGATCGGCCTGCACTGGGGCTTCTCGCTGCTCTCGGCGCTCATCGTGCTCTCGATGCTCGTCGTGCCCTACATCGCCAAGTCGACCGAGCTCGCCCTCAACCAGGTGCCGCTGGCGTACCGCGAGGGCGGCGAGGCGCTCGGCATGGTGAAGTCGTACATGCTGCGCAAGGTTGTGCTGCGGTCGGCCGTCCCGGGGATCCTCACCGGGCTCGTCGTCGCCATCGCGATCTCGATCGGCGAGACGGCGCCGCTCCTCTACACCGCCGGCACGAACGGGACCGGCTACCCGACGGGGGCGTTCCTCCACTCGGCTGTCCCGTACCTTACCTACGTTGCCTGGGCCGACTACGACAGCCCCTTCCCGGGCCAGCACGCCCTCTCGCACGATGCGGCGATGCTGCTCGTCGTGATTGTCATCGGGCTGATCCTGAGTTCGCGCCTCATCGTGCGGGCGACGCAGCGTTACTCGCCGAACCGGGCGCTCGCCGCGGCGGAGAAGGGCTGGCGCAAGCGCATGCCGCGGGCAGACACCAAGCCCGAGGTCGACCACCTCTTCGGCCGCGAGCCGGCGCCGTCGGACCCCGACGAGTTGCGTCAGTAGGCGGCGAGGTCGCGCGCGGCCGTGACGATGTCGGCGGTTTGGGGCAGCACCGCCCCTTCGAGGCCGGGGTCGTAGCCGACCCAGGCGTCCTTGGCCCCCACCCGGCGGACGGGCGCGTCGAGCTGCCCGAAGCATGCGGCGGCGACGAAGGCGACGACCTCGGCGCCGAACCCGGACGTGAGGACATCCTCGTGGACGACGAGGCAGCGGCCGGAGCGGGCGACGGAGGCGGCGACGGTCTCCTTGTCCCAGGGCGCCAGGGTGCGCAGGTCGATCACCTCGGCATCCACCCCCTCGATCGCGAGCTCCTGGGCGGCGAGAAGCGAGCGGTGGACGGTCGCCCCCCACGTCACGACGGTGAGATCGCGCCCCGCCCGCACGGTCGCCGCCCGTCCCGGCGGGATGACGTAGTCCGGACTCGGGTAGGGGTCGGCGGCGTAGCGCTGGCGGAAGAGGTGCTTGTGCTCGAGGAACAGCACCGGGTCCTCGCACCGGAAGGCGGCGCGCAGGAGCCCCGCGGCGTCGCGGGCGCGCGACGGGAACATGACGATGAGCCCCGGGATGTGGGTGAAGATCGACTCGCCGGACTGCGAGTGCCAGATCGCGCCGCCGCGCAGGTAGCCGCCGATCGCGACTCGCACCACGAGTGGCACGGAGAACGAGCCGGCGGAGCGCCACCTCGTCGTCGCCGCTTCGGTGCGGAGCTGCTGCATGGCCGCCCAGATGTAGTCGAAGAACTGGATCTCGACGACTGGCTTGAGCCCGCGCACTGCCATGCCGATGGCGCGCCCTACAATGTTCGCTTCCGCCAGCGGCGAATTCCAGCAGCGGTCGGAACCAAACTCCGTTTGCAGGCCGGCGGTGAGTTTGAAGACGCCGCCCTTGCCCTTGATCTTGCCCGCGCGCAGCGCCTCGTCGCGCGTCGCGTCGGCCACGTCTTCGCCGAAGACCACGATGCGGTCGTCGCGCCGCATCTCATCCTTCAGGCACAGATTGATCAGCTCGGCCATGGTGCGTTCGCTGGCATCGGCCGTCGCCTCCGGCTGGGTGTCGAAGCACGCGTCCGTTGGCTTCAGGTCCTCAGAGTACTGGTGGCGCAGAATCGCTTCCGGTTTGGCACTGGGCAGCACCGCCTGCATGGCGCGGTCCGCCGCGCGCTGGACTTCTTCATCCACCTTCTGCTCCAGCCGGTTGATCTCCTCGGCGTCCAGAATCCCCTCGCGCAGCAGCCACATCTGCATCTTTGCAATCGGGTCGCGTGCGTTCTCCGCCTGCACCTCTTCCTCGCTGCGGTACTGCCGCTCGTCGTCGGAGAGCGAGTGCGAATACGGCCGGACGACGTGGCCGTGGACCAGCGCCGGCCCATGCCCCGCGCGCGCATACGCCACCGCCTCGGTCATGGCCGCATAGCACGCCAGCGGGTCGGTCCCGTCAATCTCGGAAAAATGGAAGTTGGGGAAGTTCGCAATCAGCCGCGAGATATTTCCGCCCGGCGTATTCACTTCCACCGGCGTGGAGATGGCGTATTCGTTGTCCTCCACCACGTACACCACCGGCAGCTTGCCGTTGCTGGCCGTATTCAGTGACTCCCAGAACTCGCCCTGGCTGGTCGCGCCCTCACCGATCGACACGTATACCACTTCATCGCCGTGGAACTCGACCTGCTTGAACGCGCGGTAATCCAACTGCCGGTCATTCCGCAGCGCAGCGACGGAAGCTGCCTCCGGCTTGCCGGCCGCCTGCGGATGCCGCGAATAATATCGCCCCGCTTCCGCGCAGCCGATGGCATGCAGGCACTGCGTCGCCGTCGCTGAACTCGGCGTGACGATATGCAGCTTCGTGCTGGACCAGTGCGACGGCATCTGCCGCCCGCCGCTGGCGGGATCGTCCGCCGCGCCCAACGCCTGCAGCAGCTGTTCCTCTACCGTGTTGCCCAGCGCCAGGCAGATCGCGCGGTCGCGGTAGTAGGGAAAGAACCAGTCGTAGCCCGGCCGCATCGCCAATCCTGCGGCCACCAGCAGCGCCTCATGCCCAGCGCAGGAGATCTGGAAAAAGATCTTCTGCTGCCGTTTGAGCACAATCTCGCGATCGTCCGTGCGCCGCGAAAGATACATCAGCCGGTAGAACTCCACCAACTGCTCGCGGCTCATCGCTGTTCCCGCTGCCTCCATGCCGGTCGCCTCGGCTCGAACGCCGGCCGACGGCCTCCGCACCTCAACGCCAACGCCCGATCCATTGCGACGCGCCATGCCTGCCTCTCGACAGCGATTCCTGCTGCCGTCAAAGATTCTACCCCCAGCGCGGCCCCCATTTACGTGTCATGTCTCACAATTCAGCGTCCCCAGCATGCAACCCCGCACCGGAGCCGGCTTGGCGCGCCCCAAAAAGCGCCGGCGCATCACTTCGCTTGCTTCACTACCTTCACCACCAGGTAGGTAATCTGGGTTCCCGGCGCGACAAAGAACTGGTGCGGCACGCCCGCCGGAATCTCGATCACATCCCCCGGCCCCACCTCGTGCTTGACGCCGCCCTTGATCCCGGACCCCTGGATTTCGTTCGGCCCGGTGTCCTTCGGGTCGATCACCTCGCCGCCGGTCACCAGCGTCGCCTTCCCCGTCTGGATGACGATCACATCGGCCTTCACCTTGTGCAGTTCCGCCTTGCCGTCGACCTCGCGATGTGAGATCTCCAGCAGGTGGTCGCCGAAGTCCTTCTTCTCCGTAATCCCGCCCGGCGGCATCCCGTTCTTCCACACCGTAATTCCGCCGTCCTGCGCCAGCGCCGCGGAGCACGCGAACGCAATCGCCAGAGCCAACCCGCCAATTCTCATACTCTCTCCTCGCATCCTGTCCGCCGGCTCTCCCCCGAGTGGAAGCTGCCGCTACGTAGCATTCTTCATCTTCTCTTTCACACTGTGCGCCAGTTTCTCGATCTCGTCCGCCTTCCTTACGACATCGAGCGAAAGCGTGTCCTTGGTCGACTTGTCCACATCCGCCTTCAACTCATTCGCCAGCGCCAGCAGTTTCTGTGTGTCCTCGACTAGCTGCTTCTGCCGGTCGATGTTGCGCATCTTTGCCTGGCTCGCTTCCATATCCGGACTCAGCGCTACGTCGTCCGGTCCCGCCGGCATGGACACCGCCGGCACTCCCGACTGGCCGCTCAAGCCCCCGTGTCCGCCGCCGCTTCCAGTTCCAGNNATCAGACCGCCGGCAGCCGCCCACATCCCAACTCTCCGAAGCATCCTCATATCCGCCCTCCCGCGATGTCAGCCGGCGCGCATCCGGCCTGGTGCGCCTGAAGCCACGCCAGCCATGATAAAGGCCCGATCGATCAACCATTCGCAGACTTGCGCTCCCTCGTCAACCCGCTCGCCCGGGGTCCATTCACAGCGCCCAAGTCTCCGCAATCATCCAACCAGGAGAGATACTTGTTGTGCAGGCGAAAAACCCAGGGCCGAATCAAAGATACGGAGACCTCTCCATCATGTTCCTTTTCATGCTCGCTCCGCAAGACGACATCACCCAGGCCGATGCGACCTTCGCCGACGTCCTGCATCACTGGCACCGCGACGGGCTCGCATTCGTCCATACCGACCTCCCCAAGCTGATCGTGATCCTCGTCATTGCGTTCGTCCTCGCACGCACCGTCAGCTTCTTCGTCAACCGCATGCACCATCTTGCAGACCGGAATGCCTCGGAAAACCCTCAGCGTTCCTCGGAGATACGAACCCTCGCTGCGGTCCTCCGCGCCACCGGATACTCTCTGATCGGATTCGTCGTACTGGTCCACCTCCTTTCGTTGCTGGGAATCCCAACCACCTCCCTGCTGGCCTCCGCAGGCGTGGTCGGCGTTGGCATCGGCCTGGGTGCGCAGTCCCTGTTCAAGGACATGCTGAATGGCATCTTCATCCTCATCGAAAATCAGTACAACGTCGGCGACACCGTCAAACTCGCCGCGCTCACGGGTACCGTCCAGGACCTGACGCTGCGCCTGACCACTCTGCGCGACGGTGACGGCACTCTCTACTTCATCCCTAACTCCCAGATCGCCACTGTTTCCAACCTTTCCCGCGACTTCTCCGTGGCTACCCTCACCGTTACGGTCGACGCTTCCGCCGACCCGGACAAAGTCCTCGGGATTCTGCGCGCCACCGCCCTCGCCGTTCGCAATGACCCTGCCTTCAAAGAGGTCGCAGTCGCCGATCCCGACATTCCCGGCGTCGACGCCATCTCCGGTCGCGTCGTCACCTATCCGGTCAGCATCCGCGTCCGCGTCAACCAGAAGGACGCGATCCTCCGCGAACTGCGCCGCCGCGTCCTGCAGGCGTTCGAAGAGAACTCCATCCCGCTGGGCACGGATCCCAACAGCCTGCTTGTCATGCAGCACGCCGACCCCACCGCGCCACCGGCGCAACAGCCCCTCACCAGCGCCTGAACAAAAAGCGAATCACAGAGTTCACGGAGCAAAGAGAGGACACAGAGAAATTCATTAGGAATGATGACCTCTGTGGTCTCTCTTCTTCTCTGTGTTCGCTGTGGTTAGTTTTTTGCCCTTACAGGCTGCGCTGCAGCAGTGCGGTCAACTCCTCCGGCGTCTTCACCGGAGGCTGGCAGGTGTGCCCGCTGCACAGCACCGCGAAGCTGCCCTGCACCCTGGGCAGCCGCGGCAGAGTCGTCTCCAGCACAGGCGGCAGCGAGCCTGCCTGCACGCGCCCAAACCGCACCACGCTCTGGTTCACCGCATACCGCGCCAGCGCAGCCGCTTCCAGCGCTCGCGCGCCCGCGTCCTCACCGACCACGCACACCTGCACCGGTTCCCGCACCAGCCGCTGCAACGCCAGCGCATAGGTCGCGGCATACAGGCCGAAGTGTTCGACCACGCCGGCAAACGTCTCCAGCGTCTCCTGCGCCTTCTCCGCATAGTCGAGCCGCCCGTTCAACTCGCCCACCCGCATCAGCAGCGCCGCGGCCATGGGGTTCCCGGCCGGCGTCGGCGAGTCCTGCAACGGCTTCCGCCGCGCCCCCAGAACGCCCAGCCTGCGCTCTCCGGCAGCCGGATTCTCCGTATCGAAGAACGCTCCGCCCGCAGGATCATAAAACCGCCGCAATGCGCTCTCCGTCAGATCTTCTGCCGCCTCGTAGTAGTGCAACTCGCCAGTCGCCTCCCACGCATCCAGCGCCGCGTGCCCCAGGAACACGTAGTCGTCCAGCACACCCGCCACCTTTTGTTTGTCATTCCGTAGCCCGGGGTCCCCGGCGAGCGGTCTTTGCTCGCTGGGGTGGAGCGAAGCGGAGGAACCTGCTTCTTCCGGCTCGCCATACGCCGCCACATGCGCCAAGTCACCCCTGGCATTCCGCGCCTCGGCCAGCACCCGGTCCAGCGACTTCAGCGCAAAGGCCTTCGCCGCCGGCGCATCCAGCACTCGCCCGGCCGCCAGGTACGCCGAGATGCACATTGCATTCCACGCCACGTAAATCGTTTTGTCTACAAACGGCGTTGGACGCCGGAGCCGCGCCGCGTACAGCTTTCGCTTTGCCGATTCCAGCAGCGAATGCGCCTCTTCCGCACTGATCACCGCTTTGCGCGCAATCGCATCCAGCCCATGCTTCACATGGAGCACGTTCTTCGCCACATTGTGCTGCATGTCGCCGATCTCGCCAATGTCGTAGTACGCCGACGCTACGCCCAACTCTTCCGGCGTCAACACCTCGACCGCCTCATCCCGCGTCCAGGTAAAGTAATCGCCATCGTCATCCGGCGAAAAATCCGCATCCTGCGACGCATAGAACCCGCCCCGTTCGCGGTCGCTCAGCCACTCGTCCATCCAGGCCACGATCTCCCGCGCCACCTGCGCAAATTCCTCATTGCCAAACGCCTGGTAGGCGTGCACGTAATTCTTCAGCAGCTCGCTGTTGTCGTAGGCCATCTTCTCGAAGTGCGGCACCACCCAGTGCTCATCCACCGAATAGCGATGGAACCCGCCCGCCAGGTGATCGTAGATCCCGCCCTTCGCCATCTTGCCGAGGGTCTGCAGCACCGTTTCCCTGGCCGCCTCCGCTACGGTCACGGTCCCCTGCCCGTTCAGCTTCACCATCATGGTCCCGCCGCGCGAGGCCACATCGATCAGCAGATCCACCGCGCTGGAATGCGGGAATTTCGGCTGCCCGCCGAATCCGCCATGGCGCAGGTCCGCGCTCTTCAGCACCGACAGCACCATCTTTTCCACCAGCTCCGGCCCCGGGTTGGCCGCCCGCCCGGAAAACGATTCGTTCTGTTCAATCGCTTTCATCACGCCGGCCGCGGACTCGTCCACCTCGGCGCGCCGGTTCGCGAACGCATCCGCCATCGTCAGCAGCACTCGCTGAAAGCTCGGCCGCCCATGCCGGTCGTCCGGCGGAAAGTATGTTCCCCCAAAGTACGGCTTGCCCTCGGGAGTAAGAAACGCAGTCAGCGGCCACCCGCCCTGCCCGCTGATCGCAGAGATCGCGGACTGATACCGCGTATCCACATCCGGGCGCTCGTCCCGGTCCACCTTCACCGCGACAAAGTGCTCGTTGATAATCTCAGCCGTCGCTGGGTCCTCGTAGGACTCCCGGTCCATCACATGGCACCAGTGGCACCACACCGCACCAATGTCCAGCAGGATTGGCTTGTCTTCCCTGGCGGCCCGATCGAACACCGCCTCGCCCCATTCCATCCATTCGACCGGCTGGTGCATCGCGGAACGCAGATAGGCCGAGGCCGCCCCGCTTAGCGCATTGGTTCGTACCTCTCCCATATCGTCGGCAATGTTGGTTTGGTCCGCGCCGGCCATCCCACCGTCGCTCCGCGTCTCATCCATAAAACCCCGGGGTTCCCTACTGCATCTCTGCGCTCTCTGCGCTCATCGACACTTGGAAAAGAGTCTCATCGCGCCCGCTAAATAGCAAATACCACACAAGTTACATCCGTCACCCGCGCGGGTGACCCATCAATTTAGATGCACGAAAGTCATCCCCCAAATGGGTCCGGGGGCGAAAACGGTTCTGCGTAGTCGCTATCCAAAAGCTCTGCCCGGACAGCCGGGTCAATAACCCATCCTGCCCGGTCCCCGTCGCTGCGGAAGTGCGCGGCCGTCCCGTTTTCCCGAGCCTACTGCGTCGGAGCGGGCCCAACCGAGATTGGCTTTACCGGGGCCGGGGCCGCCGGCGCGGTCAATCCGGGAATCACCGGCGCAGTCGTCACCACGCCCGTCGCCGCTTCCGTAATGCTGATCCCGTACGCATCCAGCGTGCTCGAAGTCAACTGGCGCAGCGCCGCCCGGTCCTTCGCATAGGCTGCAGTCGCGGAGATCAAGGTGTTCTCCGCGTTCGCCAGGTTCCTCTGCTGCTGCAGCACCAGCGCCGAGGTGGAAGCCCCCAGCTTGTACTTCTTCTGCTCCGCGTCCAACGACTGCGCGGCATAATCGCTGCCCGCCTGCGCCGCGCTTACCTGCGCGCGGTCGTTGGTCAACGCAAACTGCGCGTTGATCACCTGGATCCGGACCTGCGTGTACAGTTGCTGCAGCCGCATCTGCACCTGGCGGTACTCCATCTGCGACCGCGCCTGGTCCGCCTGCGCCACCCGGTTGCGCAGCGGAATCGTGATGTTCACTCCCACGCCTTTGTCCGGCGCCGAGCTGTTGAACAAGTTCCCAATGCCCGTCCCATAGGAAATCGGCGGGAAGGATCCCGGGGGGTACGCCGTCCCCGTGGCAAAGTTCTGCGCATACGGACTTTGCCCGCCTGCCAGTTGGCTCGCGCCGTAAAACGCATACGCGTCCACCGTCGGGAGCAGCCCGTTCTTCTCCGCCTTCATCGTGATCTCGTTGTTCTTCATGCTCAGGGCCGCCTGCTCGATTGACGGATTATTCACATACGCCTGCTGCACCAGAGCATCCTGCGACATGTCCTCTTCCGGCAGCCGGTCCAGGGCCACCCGGTCCGTCGGAATCACTGGCGCATTGGTCAGCGCCGGGTCCTCGAGGTTGCGTGCAATCGCCTGCTTCATAATCAGCTGCTGATACTCCAGGTTCGACTGCGAAGCCACCAGTGCTTGCTTGTCCGTCGCCACTGCCGAATCGGAGTTCACGACATCCAGCGGCGCCAGCGTTCCAATCTGCAACTGCCTCCGGTTGTCCCCGGTCAGCTGCGTCGACTGTGCCAGCGCGCGCTCCTTCGCCTGCTCGTCTTCGTACGCGCTCACCAGCCCCCAGTAGATGTTCTCCACCTGGTTCACCGTGTACAGCAATTGCTGCCGGAACGCTGAATCCGTAATTCTGCGGTCGTTCTTCGCCTGCACAATGAATCGCCCGTTGATCCCCCACCCGAATCCCTGCAGCAGGTGCTGCGTCGCCGTCGCGCGAAAGCTTGTCGTAATGTCCGGGCTGTAATCCGTGAACGGGTTGTTCGTGCTCACCCGCGAGTTATTGAACGTCACCCCAAGCTGCGTGCCGGTCAGGAAGCCTTGCTGGTAGCCGAAGTTATAGGTTGACGTGTCGGTGAACAAGACTGATTTGCCGCCGCTGAACAACAGGTTCGACTGCTGCTGGTTCAGAGATTCGTACTGCATATTCGCCGTCAACGTGGGATCGAGATTCTCCGGTGCAGGCCCGCCGCCGCTGGTGCTCAACACCAGTCCATTGGCGCCTCCGCCCGCGCCGGCCGACGTTCCGCCCGGACCGCCGCCGCCGATTACCGTTGTGCCAGACCCGCCCTGCGTGCCCGTCACCAGGCCGGTCGACACGCCGCGCAGGCCCGACCCCGCCTTGGCCCGCAGAATGTCCGTGTCCGCAATGTCCAGGTTGATCCGCGCAATCGCGATGTCGAAGTTGTCCTCCAGCGCCAGCAGCACCGCGTCCGAAAGGCTCAGGTAAATCTTCCCGTCGCGCAACAACTGGTCCAGCCGCGGACTGTTCCCCAGCCGCGCCCCCGGAAAACTGGTCGCAGTATAGGGCTTGATCGGATTCGGAAACATGGGGTACAGGTGCCTATAGTCCTGGCCCGTATCCCGCAAATACAGCGGCTCGGTCAGCTTCGGCGCGGGAACAGACGGCAGAGTATTCTGGCTCGCCCCCGTCGCCTGCTGTGCCGTTGCCGCGGCTGGACTCGCCTGCGGTGCCGATCCACTCGGCGCGGTTCCCGCCTGTGCCAGCGCCGGTTGCATGTTTCCGCTCATCACCAGCAGCACAATCGCCGCCGCCGCCTGCATGTCCTTTATTCTCACGTTGGTACTCTCCCAGCTCTTCTTGCTTGGAGCGCTGCCCGAACCTGGGCAGGCTCCGCCGTCAAACCCGATGAATTCTCTCGCAATCCCCGCGCTGCGCGGGGTCGCCCGCATCCACTCGGTGGTGTCACATTAAGACGTGTACTGCCTGCGAAGCGATTCTTAAACGCAGCAGCACAGGCTCTGAAGACCATCGCGGTTACACACCGCACTCGCCGCCGCACATCTTGCTACGAAGCCCAACGCCGCTTGGTTCCAGTCGCCGGGACTCCAATCGCTCGCGCCGCTCTCCGAACGCCCAAGTATACCAACCTCAGTTGACAGTTCTCAGTTCTCCGTTGCTAGTTGTTAGTTGTTAGTTCCCAGAGCCCGTTACCCGGTGCGCGGCGACCTGCACTCCCGCCGCTGACCTAAGAATCGCCACCGCCTCGCCCAACTGACAACTAAGAACTAACAACTGTCTTCCCCGTGTTACCGTGCAAAGCATCACCATGCAGCAATGGAAGCTCATCCTCGCCTACGACGGGACACCCTACCATGGATGGCAGGTCCAACCCGGCCTGTCGACCATCCAGGGGTTGCTTGCGGATGCAATCCATCGCACCACGGGCGAGCGCGTCCTTCCCCAGGGCTCCGGTCGCACCGACACCGGCGTCCACGCGCTTGGCCAGGTTGCCTCCTTTGCCCTTGCGGCCCCCATTCCACCCGCCAACCTCCGCCGCGCCCTCAACCGCTGCCTGCCACCCAGTGTCCGCATCCTCAGCGCGGAAGTCGTCCCGCCGGAATTCCATGCACGCCACAGCGCCCTCCGCAAAACATACGAGTACCGCATCTTCCCTCTCCGCACTGCACTGCTCGAACCGCGGACCTCGGGCTCCTTTCAGCAGGTCGAAGAAATAGGTTCGAACATCTGCCCGCCCACCCTGGCTCCCTACGTCTGGCCTTGTCCCTGGCCGCTCTCGCTCGACGCCCTCAATCAGGCTGCTCGCCACATTCTCGGCACACATGACTTCACCACCTTCGCTGCCGTTGACCCCGACCTCGCCGCCAGAACCGACTCAGAGCCTGCCCACTCCCCAATCCGCACCATCTCCCACTCGCAATGGAGCACCGCGGACCAACTCTTCCTCTACCGCGTCACCGCCGACGGATTTCTCCACCACATGGTGCGCAACCTGGTCGGGACCTTTGTCCAGGCTGGCGCGCACCGCCTCTTACCCGACTCCATCCCCACCCTGCTCGCCGCCCGCGACCGTACCGCCGCCGGTCCCACTGCACCCGCCTCCGGCCTCTTCCTCGTCTCGGTCGAATATCCCGAACCTAGTACCTAGTACCTTGTACCTGACACAAAATGACCGCCTCCGCTCAACTTCGCATCGCGCGCCTCGCCGCCACCCCGGCGGTCCATCGCGCGTTCCATTGGCTGCATATCCATCAGCTGCAAATCCGCCGCTGGCAGTTGGAAATCCTGCGCATCCCCGCTCCGCCTTTCGGTGAGCAGGCGCGCGCCGCGTGGTTTCTGGAGCAATTCCATTCCCTCGGCCTCGCCAATCCGCACATTGACGAAGCCGGCAACGCTCTGGCCGAACTGGGTGCCGGAGGTCAGACATCGTCTGACCTGGGAACACCGACCCCTCCCCTCATCCTGCTCTCCGCCCACCTGGACACCGTTTTCCCCACCGAACTGCCCATCGAGCCCATCGAACTCGAAACCCGCATCGTGGCTCCCGGAGCTTGCGACAACGCCGCCGGCCTCTCCGGGCTGCTTGCCCTTGCCGCGGGCATGCGCCACGCCGAGCTGGCTCCCGCCGTCCCCATCCTTTTCGCCGCCAACGTGGGCGAAGAGGGTGAAGGCGATCTCCGCGGAATGCGTCATCTCTTCACCGCCAGCCCCTACGCATCCCGCATCGCCGCAGCCATCGCCCTGGAGGGCGGAGGTTCCAGTGCGGTCGTCACCCGCGCGCTCGCCAGCCGCCGCTTCCGCGTCACCGTCACCGGACCGGGCGGCCATTCCTGGATCGACGCCGGCGTCGCCAATCCCATCCTGGTGCTCGCCCGCGCCCTGCTCGCGCTCGAATCCCTTGACCTTCCCCAGGACGAACCGCGCACCACCCTCAACGTCGGCCAGATCTCGGGCGGGACCTCCATCAATTCCATTCCCGAATCCGCGACCGCCCTGCTCGATCTGCGCTCCACCGATTCAACCCGCCTGCATGAAGCCGAGCTCGCCCTGCGCGACACGCTGAAGTACTGGGTCCTCGACCCGCGGGAACCCCATCCACCGCGCAGCGATCCGGAGTCCCTGGCTGGCGGTCCTGGCTCGCTGGGGCGGGGTGGGCGTCCCAACCCGGGCCGCAGCCCCACCCTCGCCATCGAGACTATCGGCGATCGACCCAGCGGCGCACTGCCCGACGACGCCCCGCTGCTCGCCACCCTCCGCGCCGTCGATCGCCATCTCAGCCTGCGCACCGAACCCGGCCTCGGCTCGACCGACGCGAATATCCCGCTCTCCCGCGGCATTCCCGCCATCGCTATCGGCGCCGGAGGCCTCGGCGGCGGCATCCACACCCTGCAGGAGTGGTACGACCCCACCGGCCGCACCTCCGCGCTCCGCCGCATCCTCCTCACCCTGCTTGACATCGCCCATCTGGCGGCCAACCCACCCGAGTCCGCCTAATCGTGTTGGGAGTCCTCTATTTGCTCCGTCGGCACAGGCATTCCAGGCAATCGCCGCATGATCGACGGGAACACCAGCACAACCACAAAATAGGCCACCGTTGCCGCCAGCGCCAGCCACGGCAGCCCCGCGCCGCATGCCATCCCCACGCCAGTCACCAGCCACACCGTCGCCGCTGTCGTCAGCCCCTGGACGTGGTCCTGCTTGACGAAGATCAGCCCCGCCCCGATAAACCCGATCCCCGTAACAATCTGCGCCGCAACACGCGACGGATCGAGCACCACCAGGTCTTTCACCAGCACATCCGTGAACCCGTACTTCGAGACCAGCAGAAACAGCGCAGCCCCCGTACCCACAACCGTGTACGTCCGCAGCCCCGCGCTCTTGCGGCGAATCTCGCGCTCCAGCCCGATCGCCGCCGACAGCAGAAACGCCAGCCCCAGCTCAATGAACTGGCGTAGATCCTGACCCGAAACCTCTGAAATTGTCATGGCAGTATTTTAGTCACAACCACCAGGCTGGCACCCTGGCCATCGCTGGAAGTTGAACCGGGCCGCTCCGGCGAGCAGCGTCTCCTGCCTTCACTCGAAACCCTCACGGCACCAACTGCGTCCAATGCATTGCCGCAACGGGGGCAGTGGCCGCCGCTCCGCCGGGCGGACTATACTCAAATCGAATGGCTCCGCCGCGGCTCCAGTAACGCCGCAAATCGCCGCGCAGCCCGGACCCCCAGCACGAATGAGGATTAAGTCATCTATGGACACATCGAAGCAAGCCCCACGCGATCTTTTCGAGCGCATCCGCACCCACCGCCTCACGGCGACCTTCGCGCTGCTGGCCACGCTCTCCGTCGGCATCCTCGCCGGCTCCCTGATCACCCGCGGCGTCAGCGGCAAGGAGCAGACGGTCGACTCCTCCGACGCCCGCCCGCTCACCGTGCCGAACCCGGTCAACCTCTCCAACGACTTCTCCAAGATTGCCAAGCAGGTCGGTCCCGCGGTGGTCAACATCAACACCATCACCCTGCCCAAAGAGTCCGCCACCCGCCGAAGTCCCCGTCGCGGCCAGGCCTCGCCCAACGGCGGAGACAACAATAATCCTGACGACCAGGCTCCCGGCGACATGCAGGACTTCCTCAATCGCTTCTTCGGCGGCCAGGGTGGAATGGGCGGGGGCGGGGATGACGGTTCCGACTCTTCCAGCGAGCACGAGGCGCTCGGCTCCGGCTTCATCGTGGACTCCCGCGGTTACATCGTCACCAACAACCACGTCGTCGACAAAGCCGACAAGATCTACGTCAAGCTCTCCACCGACGGCGACAATCCTACCGACCACGGCCGCCCGGCCCACGTTGTCGGCGTCGACGCCGAAACCGACATCGCCGTCATCAAGATCGACGCGCCCCCGGGCCTGCCTACGGTCAAGCTGGGCAACTCCGACGGCGCCCAGGTTGGCGACTGGGTGCTCGCCATCGGCAGTCCATTCTCGCTCACTGAGACCGTCACCGCCGGCATCGTCTCCGCCAAGAACCGCCCCATCGACGAGCCCGGCCCCGACGGTCGAGTCAACCAGTTCCAGAGGTTCATCCAGACTGACGCCGCCATCAACCCGGGCAACTCCGGCGGCCCGCTCATCGACATGGCCGGCCAGGTCATCGGCATGAATACCGCCATCTACACCCAGTCCATGGGCTCGCAGGGCGTCGGCTTCGCCATGCCCTCCAACGTCATCGTCGACGTCTACAACCAGCTCATCGGGCCGGAGCACAAGGTTGTGCGCGGCTCCATCGGCATCAGCTTCCAGGGTAACGTATCCGCTGCGGTCAGCCGCGAATACGGCTTCGCCAACGGGGGCGTCCTGGTCAACTCCGTCACTCCCGGCAAGGGCGCAGCCAAGGCCGGCATTCAGTTCGGCGACGTCATCGTCTCCATCGATGGCAAGCCCATCAAGGACGGTGACCAGTTGGTCGCCGACATCTCCGCGCGCAAGGTCGGTTCCACCGTCCAGCTAGGCTACCTCCGCGACGGCAAGCAGCACACCGCGTCGGTTCTGATCGGCGACCGCAGCCAGCTCGGGGAAGACGCCTCGAATGCCGGAGGCGATAACGCCGCGCCCGCCCAGTCCGACGCCGGCGAGGGCAAGCTGGGCATCAAGGTCGATGCGGTACCCGCCTCAGTGGCTTCCAAGCTCGGTATCAAGGGCGGCGTCATCGTTACCAGCGTGCGGCCCGGCTCCTTCGCCGACGAGATCGGTCTCGAACGCGGCTTCGTCATCACCGAGATCAACAAGCGTCCCGTTGCCGACGACGCATCGTACCGGACCGTCGTCTCCGGTTTGAAGTCCGGCGACGATGTCGCCTTTGCAGTGCGCACGCCCAACGGCGGCGCATCTGGCCCCTCCCTCTTCGGAGGCACGCTGCCGTAGCCCGGTCCGATCGCGGTCACCCACTTCGGAAAACAACCAGCCCTGCCAGACCATCGGCGGGGCTGGTCATCGAAGCGCCCCTATCGGCCGGAATGGTCATGCTGGCTTAGGGCCGCTTCACCATACACCGCCGGCGACAAGCGCTCCGGTGGGTGTTGCGCAAAGCCGTCCAGTACCGCAGTCATCTCGCCGACAAGCTGGTCGGCCATCTCCTGCGTGAAGCCGTGGCGGATGAGGATGCGCTGGATCGAGAGGTCTTCGCGGTTGGGTGGCATTGAGTAGGCCGGGACAAGCCAGCCGCGCTCGCGCAGCCGATCGGCGAAATCGTAGAGAGTGAAGCTTGAGGATGCGGGGTCCTTGAGTTCCCAGCAGAGACCGGGGATTCCGCCGTCGCCGGCATAGATAATTCGGAATGGGCCAAACCCGGCGATCTTCTCCGCCAGATAGCGGCCAAGCGCGGCACACTCGGTTTGGATTTGGCGGTATCCCTCTCTGCCGAGGCGGAGGAAGTTGTAGTACTGGCAGATGATTTCGCCGCCGGGGCGGGAGAAGTTGAGAGCGAAGGTGGGCATGTTGCCGCCAAGGTAGTTGACGTCGAAGATCAGTTCTTCGGGAAGGTCGTGCTTCTCGCGCCACAAGGCCCAGCCCACGCCGAGCGGTGCGAGACCAAATTTGTGGCCGGACGCATTGATGGATTTGACGCGGGGCAGGCGGAAGTCCCAGAGCAGATCCGGTTCGATGAACGGCGCCAGGAACGCGCCGCTGGCTCCGTCGACGTGGATGGGGATATCGAGTCCGGTCTCGGCACATAGCCCGTCGAGCGCAAGGCTGATCGCGTGGACCGGCTCATACTGGAGGGTGAAGGTTACGCCGAGAGTTGCGATGACGCCGATGGTGTTTTCATCACAGCGTTTGACCCCCTCCTCCGGAGTCAGCAGCAGGCGATTGCCCTCCATCGGCACCTCGCGGAGTTCGACGTCGAAGTAGCGGCAGAACTTGTGCCAGCAGACCTGCACCGGACCCGTGATCAGGTTTGGCTTGTCGGCGGGTTTGCCCTGGGCATGCCGGCGTTTGCGCCAGTTCCACTTCAGAGCCAGGCCGCCGAGCATGGCCGCTTCGCTCGATCCGGTGGTAGAACAGCCGATGGTGCTGGCTGCCTCTGGAGAATTCCACAGATCGGCGAGCATGTGGACGCAGCGCTCTTCAATCGCCGCCGTCTGCGGGTACTCATCCTTGTCGATCATGTTCTTGT
>PLUT01000125.1 GCA_003162875.1 Granulicella sp. | reverse complement strand
CGCAGCGCCGCCGTCGTCTGCCCCAGCGCTATCCGCTGCGGCGGTGCAGACTGCCGAAGAGGCGAAGTCGCTGAGCGCGACGGCCGCGAGCCTGGCGAGTTGGAAAGGGTTGCGGGTGGACCGGGTGGAGTTCCGCGGAGTCGTATTCGCGGCCAAAGACCCGCTGCCGGTGCAACTTCCGCAGCAGGCCGGTGAGCCGCTGGATCCGGCCAAGGTGACGGCGAGCATCCGGCGGCTGTTCGCCAGCGGCAGATATCGCGACATNNCGGGTGACGATTGCGGGAGTGAAGGACGAGCGGCTGGCGTCGTCGCTGGAGTATTCGACCAAGCTGCAGCCGGGAGCGCCGTTCACCGACGCGGACGTTCCGGCAGGGACGGACGGGGTGCGACAGGCGCTGCAGAACAGCGGATACTTTCAGGCAACGATAACTCCGCAGACGGCGGTGGACGACGCGGGCAGCCAGGTGAGCGTGACCTACACGGTGAACGTCGGGCCGCAGGCGCGGGTGGGCGCGGTGACGCTGGAGGGCAAGGACGCGGGGTTTTCGACGGATGATTTCCGCAAGAAGGCGGGGCTGAAGCAAGGGCGAAAGGTGGGGCGCGAGACGGTGAGCAACGCGCTGACGAAGGTGCGCAAGCAGTATGAGAAGAGAGACCGGCTGGAGGCGACCACGACGCTGCGCCAACTGACTTACAACCAGGCGCGCAAGCAGGTGGACTACGACTTCAATGCCAGCCAGGGGCCGCTGGTGAAGGTCGTGGTCGACGGGGCGAAGCTGTCGCAGAGCCGGCTGAAGCTGCTGGTGCCGATCTACCAGGAGGGAACGGTCGATAACGACCTGGTAAATGAGGGGACGTTCAACATCAAGGATTTTCTGTTCCAGGAGGGCTACTTCGACGCGACCGTAACGGTGCGGGTGGAGGGGGCCGGCACACCGTCGGAGCGCGTGGTGTACAGCGTGAACGAGGGGGTGAAGCACAAGGTGGCCTCAGTGACGATCGTGGGCAATCACTACTTCGATACGGATCTGCTGAAGGAGCGCATGCAGGTGGCCAAGGCCGATGCGTATCTGCGCAACGGGCGCTACTCACCGCAACTGATGAAGGCGGACACGGATTCGATCCAGGCGCTTTACCGGGCGAACGGATTCGGCAAGGCGACGATTTCGACCGCGACCAAGGATGTGGACACGTCGAAGTCGGGGAAGAAATTGAAAGTGCCGGAGATCGCGGTGGTGGTGACGATCGCGGAAGGACAGCAGCAGAAGTTCGGCACGGTGGCGCTGACCGGGGTGGACAGCGGCCGGGAGAAGGACGTGAAGGCGCTGCTGAACTCGCAGACGGGACAGCCTTACTCGCTGATTACGCTGTCGGGGGACCGGGACGCGATCCTGGACTACTACCTGAGCCACGGCTTTGCGGAGGCAAGGGTGGCGGTGAAGCAGCAGACGGAGAGCGGCGATGCCGCGAAGATGGATGTGGTCCTGGACGTGACCGAGGGCCAGCAGGTGTTTGTGGACCAGGTGCTGCTGTCGGGCGTGGTGCATACGCGGCCGTCGATGGTGGGCAAACAGATCACGGTGCATGCGGGCGATCCGCTGGACCAGAGCGCGCTGCTGAATACGCAGCGGAACCTGTACGGACTGGCGTTGTTCAACGAGGTGAATTCCGCGGTGCAGAATCCCGACGGCGACGATCCTTTGAAGAATGTGGTTTTGCAACTCTCCGAGGCGCGGCGCTGGGACGTGACCTACGGGTTCGGATTTGAGGCGGAGACGGGCACGCCGCAGGAGGGCGTGATCAACCCGGCGTCGGCGATTCTGCTGGGGCTGCCGCCGAACGCGACGTACTCGCAGAACGGCAAGACGGGGGTGAGCCCGCGGGTGTCGCTCGACGTGAGCCGGATCAATCTGCGGGGAACGGACCAGTCGCTGACGCTGCATTCCTCGTACGGCCTGCTGGAAGAAGTGGCGACGCTGACGCTGCAAACGCCGCATTTTCGGGGCAAGCAGCAGCTCTCGAACAGCGTGTCGGGAGGTTACTCGAACGTGCAGAACATTTCGACATTCCAGGCGTCGACGCTGCAGGGCGACTATCGCATTATCGAGAAGGTGAAGCGGACGGACACGCTGATATACAACTTTGAGTACCGCAGGGTGGCGGTAAACCCGGCGACGCTGCAGGTGTCGGCGAACCTGATCCCGCAACTGTCGCAGCCGGTGCGGGTGGGCGGCCCCGGGATCACCTGGTTCCACGACACGCGGGACCCGAGTCCGCTGGCCGCGGTGCGCGGCTCGTACACCTCGGTGGAGGAGTTTTTTGCGTCGTCGAAGTTCGGGTCGCAGGCCAACTTCAACCGGACCGACGTGGCCAATTCGACGTACTACAGATTCGGCAAGCACCAATATGTGCTGGCGCGGAATACGCGGATGGGATTTGAGACTACGTTTGGAACAAATCCGAACGCGGGAAACAGCTCATGCACGAACTATTCGTCGACGGGAGGAGCGAACCTGTTAGAGACCAACGCGAGTTGCAACGCGGTGCCTCTGCCGGAGCGGCTGTACGCCGGCGGCGCGACATCGCACCGCGGCTTCGGCATCAACGACGCGGGGCCGCGCGATTTGCAGACGGGCTACCCGGTGGGCGGCAATGCGGTTTTTGTGAACAGCACGGAGTTGCGCCTGCCCGCTTTCACGATGCCGTACGTGGGCGACAACGTGAGCTTTGTGCTGTTCGAGGACATGGGCAACGCATTTACGCACGTGGGGGACATGTTTCCCAGTTTCACGCACTTCCATCAGCCCGACCAGCAGACCTGCGCGAACGTGGGGCCTCCCCAGGTGACGAAGGCCAACCCGTTTGGGACATGCAACTTCAATTATTTTTCCCACGCGGTGGGGCTGGGCGCGCGGTACAAGACGCCGCTGGGCCCGATCCGGCTGGATTTCAGCTGGAACCTGAACCCGCCGCTGTATCCGGTGATCTACGACTTCAATGGCAATGCGCCGTATGAAGGCCAGGCCGGCCACTTCAACTTCTTTTTCAGCATCGGAGAGGCGTTCTAAGGCATGAGCGCAGCGGGATACAGATGGGCGCGCGAGGCAGGCCGGGTGGCTGTGCCGGCGGCGCTGCTGTGGCTGGCGATGCTGCAGGGCGGGGCGTACGCGCAGGCAGCAGGCGCAACGGCGCAGGCGGGCGCGCAGCCGGGATCGGGAACGGGTACGGAGATGACGCTGGACCGCGTGGCAGCGATGGTGAATGGAGACCTGATCCTGGAGAGCGACCTGGACGCGGAGGAACGCTTTACGGCGTTTCAGCCCTTCAGCGAGGCGCTGCAGGCCACCCGCGAGGAGTTGCTGAACCGGCTGATCGATCGCACCTTGATTTTGCAGCAGATGGCGCTGCAGCCGGAAGCGCCAATCGGCGACGCCGAGGTCGATGAGCAGTTGGCGATGCTGCGCAAGAGCATTCCCAAGTGCGCGGCGTACCACTGCGAGACGGAGGCGGGCTGGGAGAAGTTTGTTGCGGACCAGGGCTTTACCCTGGAGGAGGTGCGAGACCGCTGGAGGCAGCGCATGGAGGTGCTGCGGTTTATCGAGGAGCGGTTCCGCATGGGGATTCGCATCTCACAGGCAGAGATCGACGAGTATTACAAGGCGACGATGCTGCCGGCGTACCAGAAGGAGAATGCGCCTGCGCCCCCCGAAGCGACCATCGCGGACCGCATCCAGGAGATATTGTTGCAGCAGCAGGTGGACAAGCTGCTGGACGACTGGCTGGCGACGCTGCGCGCGCAGGGCAGCGTGAGGATTCTGAAGCCCGGGGAGGAGGCGCCATGACCGACGAGAACCTGCCGGCCGGCGGCCGCGAAGCGAATGCCGAAGCTCCTGCGCCGGTGCGAACGCCTGCGAGCGGACCGCCGAAGAAGCGCCGCAGCCTGATGTTCCACATGGGGCGCGGGATGGCGTGGCTGGTGGGCGGAGTGCTGGCGCTGGTGGTCCTGGTGGTGGGCGGGTTCTGGTGGTACTCGACGACCGACGACTTCCAGCGGCGGGTGGGCAAGGAGATCGTGTCGGTCCTGGAGAACGCGACCGGAGGACGGGTGGAGCTGGCGCACGTGCATTTTCGCCTGTGGTACCTGGAGATGGAAGCGGATGGGCTGGTGATCCACGGGCTGGAAGGACCGGGCGAAGCGCCTTATTTTTCCGCGGACAAGGTGCTGGTGCGGGCAAAGATTCTCAGCTTCGTCGCGCATAGCACAGGTGCCGGGCCGGCGTCGCGCGTGGGATTGGATCTGCTGCGGGTCGAGCACCCGCAGATGCATCTGATCGTCGACAAAGACGGCAGGACCAACCAGCCGGTGCCCAGGCATCCGCTCAAAAGCACAGAGCCGATCCAGGACACGCTGCTGGATCTGCGCGCGAATGAGGCCGATCTGGTGAACGGGGTCGCGCTGCTGAACGACCGGGCGATTCCGTTTGACCTGGCAGCGCGCAACCTGGACGCCGAGGTGCACTACCTGAGCGCGACCGACCGCTACGGGATCACCATCGACCTGAACGATCTGCGCACCAAGATGGGGCCAGAGCCGGAGGCGCAATCGAAGCTGCATGTGGAGGTTGAGCTAGGGCGCGATGTGGCGCAGTTGACGAAGCTGGAATTCGATTCGGGCAAGGCTTCGACGCTGCACGCGACGGCGACGCTGAGCAACTTTGCGCACCCGGCGTGGCAGGCCGCAGTGAATGGAACGCTGGATCTGAGGCAGGTGTCCGTGCTGACGGATGCGGAGGGGTTCACCGGCGGGTCGGTCGACCTGGTATTGCGCGGGCATAGCTGCGCGGTGTCTCCGGTGGTGGCGCAGACACGGCCGTACTTCTGGCAGAAGAAGCTTCCGGCGCCCCCTGCGAAGCCGGGCACGACGCCGTTGCGGCCCGATTCGGAGTGCAAGGCGGGCTACCTGGTGGTGGGCAATGCGAAGCTGCACGGCGCGGGATACGAGAACCCGAACGTGCGGCTGCACGATGTGGATGGCGGCGCCGATCTGCAGATTACGCCGAGCGAGCTGATGCTGACCGCGATGACGGGATACCTGCCTGGCGGCGGGAACGCGATGGGCGAGTTGCGCATCGTGAACTGGCTGGGCGAGACCACGCCCGAGACCACGCCGGCGAAGTCGGCAACCACCGTCGCAGCCGTGACCACGGCGCGCACGACCGAAGCCGAGATGCAATCGAAGCCCAACTCGACCAAGCCGGTTCCCAGGCTGAAAACCTCCCCGGTAAGCGCCAACGGCGTCTATGCGCACGCATACCTGGTGGCAACTGTGAATGCGATTTCGCTGCGCACGATCATGGAGGCGACGGAGGTCACGGGATATGGCGATCTCGGATTTGACACCGCTGTGACCGGGCCGGTGAAGGTGGAGTGGGGCGGGCCGGTGGCCAACGTCGCAGACACGGTGACGGTGGACGGGGACCTGAAGTTCCGGCCGACCGGCGTGACGCGCAAGGGAGCGGTGAATAACGTTCCGATGACCGGCGAAACGCAGGCCCACTACGACGGCAAGAAGGAAGTGGTGAATATCCAGCACGTGATTCTGGTGACGCCGGGGTCTTCGACCGAGGCGAGCGGAGTCCTGGGAGTGAATGAAGGCGATGCGCTGACGGACCTGCGCGTGGATATGACGGTGCGCGACCTGGGCGAATTCGACCAGTTGCTGCAGACGCTCGGCTTTGCGGCCAATGGCAGGAAGGGGACGGCTGCGGTCCCGGTGGTGCTGCATGGCGGGCTGGTATTCAACGGGACGGCGATAGGCCGGGCGGCCGACCTGGACATGAAGGGCCACCTGCAAGGCTCGCAGATCGAGGTGAAGCTGGGCACGGACCTGGATACGCTGGTCGATTCGGTGGTGGCGGACGGGGAGTACTCGTACGACGAAGGGCTCGCGGTTGCGAGTTCGACGATCAAACGCGGGAGCGCGGTGCTGAATGTGGCCGGAACGATGAGGCCGCGCAAGGTGGCTTCGCGCAAAGGCGTTGCGGACTACCTGTGGGACGAAGGCACCGACGTGAATGCGACGGTGCAGCTTGCCAATGCCAGCGTCGTGGATGTGCTGCAGCTGGCCGGACAGCAGCAGAAGATTCCGGTGACGGGAACGATGTCGGCGAACGCGAAGCTGGCGGGAACGCTGGGGACGATCGCCGGTGCAGGGAGGATCACGCTAAGCAAGGGGGGCGCGTACGGCGAGCCGTACGACTCCGCGATGGCGAACCTGGCAATGCACGGGCAGGACCTCGAGGTCAGCCAGGCGGTACTGCGGCTGGATGGGATGCAGGTGAGCGGCAACGGCGGATACGACCTGCAGTCGAAGCACCTGCATGGACACATCGAGGGGAACGACCTGGTGCTGTCGAAGTTCGCGACGTTCCGCAAGGCCAGGCCGGATGAGGATGCAACGCTGACGCTGGCGGCGGACGCGAATGGCACGCTGGAGCAGCCGGGACTGAAGGGAACTCTGAAGCTGGCCGGGGTTACGGTCGCAGGCAAGGCGCTGGGGGATATCTCCGCCGATGTGCATAGCGAGGGCAACCTGCTGGACTACACGTTGCAGTCGAAGCTGGTGGGGGCAAAGGTCGACGCGTCCGGGCAGACGGAGCTGACGGGCGACTACGAGACCAAGGCGACACTGACGTTTTCCGGGCTGGATGCGGGCACCGCGGCCGCGCTGCTAAGTCCCGGGAGCATCAAGATGCAGTCGTCGCTGGACGGTTCGGCCAGGGTGAGCGGCCCGCTGAAGACGCCGGCGAAGCTGAGCGGCACGGCGGAAGTGAACAATTTCGACGTAAAGCTGCAGGGGCTGGAACTGACGAGCGCAGGGCCGCTGCGGGCAAGCCTGAGCAACGGGCTGGTAACGCTGGACCAGCTCCACATTACGGGGCAGGACACGGACCTGCTGGTGAGCGGAACGGTGCAGGCATTCGGGGCGAATGGCCCGAACGGCGGCAAACTGGACGTGAAGGCCAACGGGAGTGTGAGCATGGCGCTGGTGCACACGATCGATCCGGATATTCTGTCCAGCGGGAAAGTGCAGTTCACGATTGCGGCGGGCGGGCAGGTGGGCAAGCCGTCGTTGACGGGCAGGGTGCAGATCGTGAATGTGAATGCCGCGATGGACGGCGTGCCGAACGGGCTGAGCGCGATGAGCGGGTCGCTGGTATTCAACGAAGACCGGTTGCAGGTGGAGAACCTGACGGCGATGACGGGCGGCGGGCAGATCAAGATCGGCGGATTCCTAACCTACCGGAACGGCGTGTATGCCGACCTGACCGCCAGCGGAGACGTGGTGCGGGTGCGGCTGTATGGGCTGAGCGCGACGGCCAATACCAACCTGACGCTGCAAGGCGGGCCGCAGAATCTTCTGCTGAGCGGCAATGTCCTGATCACGCGGTTCGGGGTGGGGCCGGACGTGGACTTTGCGGCGTTCTCGTCGCTCGGGGGCGTGAGCGCGCCGCCCGAGCCGGGCGCGACGTCGAACAAGATCACGCTGAATGTTCACGTCACCAGTTCGCCGCAACTGGACTTTCAGAATTCGTACGCCAAGCTGGCGGGCACGGTGGACCTGAACCTGCGCGGCACGGTGGCGGAGCCGACGATTCTGGGACGGATCCAGATCGTCTATGGCAACGCGACCTTTGCCGGGACGAATTATGAGCTGCAGCGCGGAGACATTTACTTCTCGAACCCGGTGCGCATCGATCCGACCATCGACATCGACGCCACGGCGCGGGTAGAGACGTATGACATCACGGTGGGCCTGCAAGGCACGATGAGCAACCTGAAGCCGACCTACCGCTCCGAGCCTCCACTGAGCGAGGCGGACATCTTCGCNNCAGGAGGAGGCGCAGCTCTACCAGGAGCAGGAAGTGCAGCAGGGCGCGAATCCCACCAGCAGTGCGCTGCTGGGCGGAGCGTTGAACGCAACGGTCAGCAACCGCGTTGGCAAGCTGTTCGGCGGCGGCACGGTGAAGATCGATCCCGCGTTTGTGGGGACGCTGGGCAACTCGACCGCGCGGATCACGGTGCAGAAGCAGCTCTCGCGGCAGTTGAGCGCCACCTACGCGACCAACGTCAACTCCACCGCCCAGCAACTGCTACAGGCGCAGTACAACCTGACTCCGGATGCGGCGCTGGTGGTGACACGCGACGAGTCGGGTGTGTTCAGCGTGGTCTACAAGATTCGCAGGCGGTACCGGTAGGCGGTCGCGTGTGTTTCCCGCGGTGCGGCGGCTTGTCCCCTAAGATGGAAGCATGGGCAATGCGTGGACGAGCACCCGGCTGACGCTGGAGATGATCAAGTGGGAGCACTCGATCTTCGCGCTGCCGTTTGCGCTGACGGGAGCGGTGCTGGCGGCGGGCGGGTGGCCGCGGCTGCCGGTACTGGGGTGGATTGTGGTGTGCATGGTCTCGGCGCGCTCGGCGGCGATGGCCTTCAACCGCCTGGTGGACGCGCGACTGGATGCGGCGAATCCGCGGACGAAGATGCGGGCGCTGCCGGCGGGGAAGTTGAGCGCGGGGTTCGTCGCCGGATTTGTCGCGGTGTGCGCGGGCGTTTTTCTGCTGGCGGCGGCCAAGCTGAACCGGCTGACGCTGGAACTAGCGGCGCCGACGCTGGCCGTCCTACTGGCCTACAGCTACATGAAGCGGGTAACCCGGTGGTCGCACCTGGTGCTGGGACTGGCGCTGGGGATTGCGCCGTCGGCGGCCTGGATCGCGGTGCGGGGGTCGCTGGATCCACGGATTGCGGTGCTGTCCGCGGCGGTGATTCTGTGGGTCGGCGGGTTTGACGTGCTGTATGCGTGCCAGGACTATGAGCACGACCGCGCGGCCGGGCTAAACAGCGTGCCCCAGGCGTTTGGGCTGAAGGCCGCGTTCTGGATTGCGCGCGCGATGCACGCGGGGATGATCGGCTTGCTGCTGTGGCTGGTGCGGCTGTTCGGGCTGGGGCCGCTGGCCACGACGGGTATGGGCGCGGTGGCGGCGCTGTTGCTGTATGAGCACAGCATTGTTTCGCCGGGCAACCTGCGCCGGATGAACGCGGCGTTCTTCACGCTGAACGGGGTGATTTCGGTACTCTTCTTCGCGTTCTTCGCGGCGGACGTTCTGCTGCACAAATAAGGTAGGGTCCACACGGGATGGACCCTCTCTGCCGAGAGCGGGGCGGCTGCCCCAGCGAGGCAACTGAGCCAAATCAGGAGGCGCGCTTGTGCTGTTCCTTGAAGCGCTCGGCTTTGTCGTTGACGGCGTTCTTGACGTTCTGGGCGGTGGAGGTCATCTTTTCGCGAACGTCGTGCGCGGTTGCCTGCGCGCGGGCCTGGGTGTCCTGCGCGCCGGCCTGGGCAGCTTCCTTGGCATTGCCCCAGGCTTCCCTGGCTGCGCCCTTCACCTGGTCTGCGGCGCCAGAGTTTGCCAGCCGGTCCTTGCCCAACGCTTCGCCGACGGACTGTTTCGCTTTGCCCTTTAACTGGTCGAATTTTCCCTGTGCGGTGTCACGGTTCATGAGTCTTACCCCCATCGATTGCTGGTTTTGCTGGTTTGGTCCGGAAGGATGCGTCCGGGGCAGCTGACTTGCAGTTAGGCCACGCGTCTGCCCGAGAGCAGATTGAAGATGAGCACGATTACGGCGAGGACGAGGAGGAGGTGAATCCAGCCGCCAAACATGTGGCTGCTGACCATTCCGAGAACCCAGAGTATGAATAGAATGATTGTGATCGTCCAGAGCATTCTGTTTTCTCCTGAGCAGGCCCGGCAGTTCGACCTGCCATAGGCCTGTGAAAGACGAAACCGTTGGTCTTCCGTGTGGTAAGTTGCGTGGTACCGGGGCGAGGTTGCCAGTTGGATCGACGGAAATGAGGCTTTGTTGAGTTATTTGGGGTGGGCATGCAAGGGTTGCCTGTGAAGATCGCAATTCAGGGCGAATTAGGCTCCAACAGCCACATGGCGGCGCTGGCGATGCTGCGCGATGTGGCGGCCGCCGAGTTGGAGATTGCCGCGTGCGCTACGTCGGCGGAGGTGTTTGAGCGCGTGGTGGCAGGCAGGGTGGACGGGGCGGTGCTGCCCATCGAGAATAGCCTGCATGGATCGGTGGCGGAACATTACGACCTGCTGCTGGCGGAGCCGGTGCGGATTGTGCGGGAGAGCCTGTTGCGGGTGCGCCACAACCTGATCGCTCGGCCCGGGGTCGCGCCCGACGACATCAAGCGGGTGATGTCGCACCCGGTGGCTCTGTCGCAATGCCGCCGCTGGCTGGCCGCGCGCCCGTGGCTGGAGGTGGTGAACTTTTACGATACGGCAGGGAGCGTGAAGTTCCTGATGGAGGAGGGGCTCGACGACACCGCCGGGATCGCCCCGGAACTGGCGGCGCGGCAGTACGGCGCCGAAGTGCTGGTGACGGGGATCGAAGATCACGCGGAGAACTACACCCGGTTCCACCTGCTGCTGCGGGAGCCGCCAGTGCAAGCATGCGGCTGGCCGGCGGGTTTGGGGCATGCGCCGGGAGCGAACAAGGCGAGCCTCGCCTTCAGCGTGGTTCACCGGCCGGGATCGCTGGTGGTGGCACTGGAAGAGTTCGCGCGGGCGGGGGTGAACCTGACCAAGATCGAGTCGCGCCCGGTGCACGGAAGGCCCTGGGAGTATGTGTTCTTCGTTGACGTGCGGTTCGAGTCGCAGGCGCAGATCGATGAGGCGCTGGCGCAGGTGGCGCGGCATTGCCAGATGGTGAAGGAGCTGGGGCGGTACGTCGCGGCGTAAGTTGCTGGAAACAGCCGGGCCGCCGGAGTGTGGGACGGCAATTTTAGGGCGGCGGCTCGGACGCCGACGCACGCAAGGCGGAAAAGGCGTCCAATGGCTAGAAGGGGCTGCGGGTTGAACGGGAAGCAGTTGCGACTTTGGCAAGGTTCATGCATCTAAATGAAGGAAATCTGATATAAGTACACTCAAGGATTAAATCAATGGCAGGCGATTTCGTAAGTGTCATAAAACCAACGACAAAGTCCCCCGACGAGCCGGAGATTGCCGGCGCGAAGCAGCCGATTCCGGTTCTGCCGGTACGGGACACGGTACTTTTTCCGCATGCGGTACTGCCGCTGACGGTGGGGCGGGAGAGTTCCATCCAGCTGATCCAGTCTCTGGGGGAGGAAAAGACCATCCTGGTGGTGGCGCAGCGCGACGCGCGCCAGGATTCGCCGCAGGCGGCCGATCTGCACCACATTGGGACGCGGGCGACGGTGCACAAAGTGGTGAAGATGCCCAACCAGAGCCTGTTTGTGTTTACCGAGGGCAACGAGCGGGTGCGGCTGGGCGAGTTTGCCCAGATCACGCCGTTTATGACGGCGGAGTGCGAGACGGTGGAGGAGATTGAGCCGCCGGCGACGCCGGAGACGGAAGCGCTGCAGCGGAACGTGGTGAGCCAGTTCCAGCAGATTGTGAGCTCGTCGCCGACGCTGTCGGACGATCTGCAGACGATTGCGATCAACATCGAGGAGCCGGGGCGGCTGGCGGACTTTATCGCGTCGTCGCTGCCGTTCCTGACCACCAATGACAAGCAGGAGCTGCTGGAGACGCCGAACATTTCCGCGCGGCTGGAGCGCATCAACAAGCACCTGGCGAAGGAGATTGAGGTGCAGCAGTTGCGCACCAAGATCCAGACCGAGGTGCAGGATTCGGTGCAGTCCTCGCAGCGCGACTATTACCTGCGCGAGCAGTTGAAGGCGATCCAGAAAGAGCTGGGCGACCTGGACGACACCCAGAAGGACATAGCCGAGTTGAAGGAGAAGATTGAAGCCGCGGGCATGCCCGAGGAGACCAAGAAGGACGCGCTGAAGGAACTGGGGCGGCTGAGCCGGATGAACGCAATGGCGGCCGACTACGGTCTGACGCGGAACTACATCGAGTGGCTGACCGTGCTGCCGTGGTCGAAATCGTCGGCGGGCGAGGTGGACATTCTGCGCGCCAAGGAGATTCTGGACGAGGACCACTACGGACTGAAGAAGGTGAAGGACCGCATCCTGGATTACCTGAGCGTGCGCCGGTTGAAGCCGGACATGAAGGGACCGATTCTGTGCTTTGTGGGCCCGCCGGGCGTGGGCAAAACATCGCTGGGCCGCAGCGTGGCGAAGGCGCTGGGGCGGAAGTTTGCGCGCATCTCGCTGGGCGGCATGCACGATGAGGCGGAACTGCGCGGACATCGGCGGACGTACATTGGGGCGCTGCCGGGGCAGGTGATCCAGAGCCTGAAGCGGGTGGAGACCAACGATCCGGTATTCATGATGGACGAGGTGGACAAGCTGGGGCGCGATTTTCGGGGCGATCCGGCGAGCGCGCTGCTGGAAGTGCTGGACCCGGAGCAGAACAACACCTTTCGGGACAACTATGTCGACCAGCCGTTCGATTTATCGAAGGTGCTGTTCATCTGCACGGCGAACCAGCTCGATCCGGTTCCGGCGCCGCTGCTGGACCGGATGGAGATCATTGAGCTGACCGGCTACACCGAGGAAGAGAAGATCGCGATCGCGACCAAGTACCTGATCCCGCGCCAGACCAAGGAGAACGGGATCGACCCGGCGCTGATCGAGTTTCCGCAGGAGAGCATTGCGCTGATTGCGCGCCACTACACGCGCGAGGCCGGCGTGCGCAAGCTGGAACAGCAGATCGGCACGATCTGCCGGAAGCTGGCGCGGCGGATCGCGGAGGGACACAAGGAGAAGCTGGTGATTACGCCCGAGGTGATTCACGAGTTTCTGGGCGGGATCAAGGTGCGGGTGGATACGGAGATCGCCGAGCGCACCAAGCGCGCCGGAGTTGCGGTAGGACTGGCGTGGACGCCGGCGGGCGGCGACGTGCTGTTTATCGAGGCTAACCGCATGAAGGGCAAGGGCACCTTCACCATCACCGGACAAATCGGCGATGTGATGAAGGAGAGCATGCAGGCGGCGCTGACGTGGGTGCGGTCGAATGCGAAGGCGTATGGGCTGGATGAGGACCTGCTGAAGGACTCCGACCTGCACATCCACGTGCCCGCGGGAGCGATCCCGAAGGACGGGCCGAGCGCGGGCGTGACCATGGCGACGGCGCTGGTGTCGCGCCTGACCGATACGCCGGTGCGTCCGCTGCTGGCGATGACGGGCGAGATCACGCTGAGCGGCAACGTGCTGCCGGTGGGCGGCATCAAGGAGAAGTTCCTGGCTGCCAAGCGGGCCGGCGTGCGCGACGTGATTCTGCCGACGGACTGCAAGCAGCAGGTGGAAGAGGACCTGACGCCGGACCAGATTGAGGGCGTGACCATCCACTACGCAAGCCGCATCGAAGAAGTGCTGGCGGTCGCGCTGCCCAGGACGGCGCACGAGGCGGTGCAGGACGAGGTGGTGCGGGAGGAAGTGCTGAGCGCGGCGAGCTGATTTTCAAACACGAAAGAGAGAAGCTGGCGGTCACGAGGTTTCGTGGCCGCCGTTTTTTTGCGCCTACGGCGCGCGATAGACGGTGGAGGCGGAGAAGTCGGTTAAGTAGCCGATGGGGGCTCCGGCGAAGGCCCCGGCGAAGGCGTAGATCATGGCGAAGGCGCCGTGGACGGCGAAGTAGTTGCTGCGCGCGCCCTGGATGCCGCCGGCGACGGCTCCAGCGCCGGCGCCGATGGCGGCTCCGAAGACGGCGGAACGGCCGCGGCGGGTGAGCTTGATGGTGCGGATCTCGGTGCGCTGGAAGAGGACCTTCTGAACATTGAAGCGGAACTTGCGGTCACAGGCCAGCGAGTCGGCGTCGACGGCGGTGAGAATGCAGACCATGTGGCGCGTGGATGCCTTGGCCTGGATACTGACTTGGATGCTGGTGCCGATGGGCAGCGCCTGGACATGCTGCCAGTTGGAGCCCGCGGGCGGTTGAGCCGGTTGCTGGGCGGCGCACAACGGCGCGGCAAGCGCGATGGCCAGAAAGAGCGTGCGCATTGGTCTCATTTCCTCCGTGCCTCTTGAGATGCATTGTAGCTACGGAGCCTGGTAGACGGTGGACTTGGCGAAGTCAGTGAAGTAGCCGATGGGACTGCCGATGACGCCTCCAACTGCGCCACCCGCCAGCGCCAGGTCACCGCGACTGAATAAGTTGAAGCATCCGAGGAAGGAATTCTTCTGCGCGGCGGTACAACTGCTTCCAGATGCGGCACCGGCGATCGCCAAGGCTCCGATGCCGATGCCGGCTGCGATCAGCGTGGAACGGCCGCGGTGGGGAATCTTGACAGAAAGGATGTCTGTGCGCTGGAAGACGAGGTCCTTCTTGTGGGTACAAGTGAGGGAGTCGGCGTCGACGCTCTTCAGCGTGCAGTTTGCGTGGCTCTTGCGCGCCTGTACCTGGAGCGATGCGCCGATGGGCAGTGCCTGGACGTGTTGCCAGTTGGAGCCTGCGGGCGGCGAGGCCGGTTGTTGGGCTGGTGGCTGCGCGGGGGCTGACAGCGCCGGTACAAGGGCCAGTGTGAAAAGAAATATTCGCATGGTGGATGTTTTCTCCTGCGTCCAGTCGGACATGAATCTGCCTGGTGGTCAGGCGCCGGGGGTGTTATTTGAGCGAGGAGAACATCACACGGGCAGGCCGCGCATCCCTCATATGCGGTAAGGCTACATATTTATTGGGGCTTTGCTGGGGGCGGTCCTGGGCAGCGTCGAGAGCAGTCGGATCAGGTCGCCCTGGCGCTGGGTGTCGGTCTTGCCCATCAGGCCTTTCATCTGGCTGCGGACGGTGGCGACTGACACCTTGCGGAGCTGGGCAATCTCTTCGAGCGAGAAGCCGGTCATCAGGGCGTTGGCGATCTCGGTTTCGGCGGGAGTGAGACCGTAGGTTCGGCGCAGGACAGCATCGGGAAAGTGGACGGTGCTTTCCGGGTCAGTAGCGAGGATGAGGACGCGGACGGAGGCGCGGTACTTCTCGGTCAGACGGACTGGCGTGACCAGCACCTGCAGCGGGTGCTTTTGCGAAGGGCGGTCCAGGGCGAAAGCGCTGCCGGGGTGTCCGAGATCGGCGGCGGTGCAGGCGGTGACGAGGGCGCGGAACTCACCGCGACGGGAGGGATCGGTTGGGACGATGCGGTCGACGCGAACGCAGAAGCCGTCGGAGGCGATGGCGATGCGCTGGGCGGCTTCGTTCATATGGATGATGCGGCCGTCCCCGTCGAGCAGGATAGAGGCGGTTTCGCTGGCGTTGAGCATGGCTTCGGCGTTGCGGGCGCGGTCCTCGGACAGGCCGAGGGCGTGGCGGATGCGAAGCGCGTTCTTCAGGTGGGGCATCAGGAGGCCGAGCAGCTCTTTGTGCTCCTGCTCCAGCATCACCCGCTCCGGGCCGCGCCAGAGGCTGATGATCTCGAGGGTGCGGCTGGAGACGGAGAGGACGAGGCAGGTGGTGTATTCCATCCCGCCGGCGGCTGCGAGATCGCGGTAGATCTCGGTTTCGACGAACTCGTCGTGGGGAACGATGTCCTCGCCCTCGACGACACCGATACGCGGGTTGCGCAGGAGCGCCTGGCGGAAGGGGTCAGAGTAGGTGTGCGCGGCTTTGAAGCTCTGCTCGACCTGGGGCGGGACGGGCATGCCTCCGGAGGCTAGGGTGCGGTTGCCGAGGGTGCTGTCGTTGCGCAGGAAGAAGCCGATGCGCGAGCCGGTAATCTCGCACAATTGCGTGAGGAAGATCTGCCACTGCGCCTCGTCCAGCGGCGCGGCATACAGAGTTGCCAGAAGCTCGGAGTAGGCCTTGGTCGAGACCATGGTTAGGTTGTCCCGGAGTGAGGCTATGGTATGACGGATATCGATGGCAATCAAGCAGGCTGGGAAAGTGGGTGCGCTGGCCGACTCTGGCAGGTATCCTGAGCGGGTGCGGGTTCGGATGCGGGTAAAAGTGCTGTACTTCGGTGTGCTGCGGGATCGGTTTGGCGCCTCGGACGAGGTAGTTGAGCTGGCTGACGGCGCGACCGTGGGCGGGTTGTTAGGACTTTTGCGCGAGCGAACGTCTAACTCAGCGATGGAGAGCGGCAAAGTGGACGGTGCGCTGGAAGAACGGCTTTGGCGGAGTCTCGCCGTGGCGGTCAACCGGGAGTACGCGCAGCCGTCTATGGTATTGCGCGAGGGCGACGAGGTTGCGCTGCTTCCTCCGGTAAGCGGCGGGTACTGCGCGCAAGAAGGAACGGCATGAGAGTTGAGATTGTGGACGGGCCGATTGCGGCAGAGGCGATTGTCGCGGCGATGAAAGCGGGCAGCGACGGCGCGGTGTGCGTGTTCGACGGCATTGTGCGCGACAATACGCGCGGGCGGAAGACGCTGTATCTGGACTACGAGGCGTACCGCGAGATGGCGCTGGAGCAGATGCAGCGGCTGAGTGCGGAGGCGGTCGAACGGTTTGGCGTGCGCGAGGTTGCAGTGATTCATCGGCTGGGCCGGCTGATGGTGGGCGAGACCAGCGTGCTGATCGTGGTGGCGTCTGCGCACCGGGCCTCGGCGTTCGAGGCGTGCCGCTGGCTGATCGATACGCTGAAGAAGACGGTGCCGATCTGGAAGAAGGAGACGTTTGCCGACGGGGCGGTGTGGGCCGATGGCGAGCCGTTTCCGGCGGAGCTGGCGGCGGGCCCGAGAGGTGTTTCGGAATGAGGACGGCTGGCGCATTGACGGCTGCGGCATTTCTGATTTCCTTTCTGGCGTCCGGGTTGCGCGCGCAGGAGACGCAGGCGGCACCGGCTCCGGTGATTCCGGCAGCGCCGGCGCAAACCCAGCCTGACACGCAGAAGACGGCTGCGCCGGTGGAGCGGCGGGCGTCGCGCCCAACCGCAAGCTCGCCGCAACCGGTGGCGGGTCCGCTGACCGGCGCGGCGGCGACGCAGGGTGCGGGAGCGCAGCCGGCGGGCACGGAACGCAACGCCGGGACGATCCGCGTGGAGACGCGGCTGGTGAACGTGGCGCTGAACGTGGTGGATGCGCATGGGACCCCGGTGGGCGGATTCGAGAAGAAGGACTTTGAGCTGTTCGAAAACGGCAAGCCGCAGACGATTGCGGTGTTCGACCGCGAGGCGACCAGCCCGTTGTCGATCGTGCTGGCGATTGACGTGAGCGATACAGTGCTCACCAGCGAGCGCCTGGAGAAAGAGGCGGCGAAGCACTTTGTCCAGGCCATTCTGCGCGAGCAGGATGAGCTGGACGTGATGGAGTTTGCCGACACGGTGCGCGAGATGGTGCCGTTTACCAACCAGGAGAAGCGCATCGAACAGGCGCTGGGACAGCTCGAGCAGGGTGACGAGACGGCACTGTACAACGCGATCTACCTTGCCAGCGACCGATTGGCGACGACGTCGCAGGCGGCGGGGCGGCGGCGGGTGCTGGTGGTGATCTCCGACGGCGGCGATTCGATCGAACATGGCGAGAAGTTCGAGCAGGCGGTGGAAGAGGCGCAGCGAGCGGACACGATGATCTACTCGATCATCATTGTGCCGGTCTACGCGGATGCGGGACGGAACACGGGCGGCGAGCATGCGCTGATCCAGATGTCGGAAGACACGGGCGGCAAGTACTACTACGTGGTGGACCCGAGCGACCTGGAGCCGGCGTTCCGGCACGTGTCGGATGACTTGCGGACGCAGTATTTGCTGGGGTACTACTCGCAGGACAAGAGCGACGACAAGTCGTTCCGGCGGATCCGGGTGAAGCTGACCGACGGCGCGGGGCGGGATGCGCTTTCGCTGCGTTACCGGACGGGATATTTCCCGGACGCGCGGTAGGCGAGTCAGCAGGTCAGCAAGTCAGCGAGTCAGCGAGTACCCCCTCCCCCCTCCCCCCGGTATTTTGCGGGGAAACTGTCCGGAATCAATTGGTTAGCTGGTGCCGGTTACCGTAAACTACCTCTTTGATTGGGGTTAAGTCCTAAATTCCTCATTCGGTTATGGTTTTGGCGGCAAGTTGGAGGGCATAGAGCATTTTGCCGGCCTGCTTGGGGTGGATTTGGCTGGTGGAGACACCGCTCAACACCATGGCGAGAGCCTGTTGGACGGAGTGGGCGTTGCGCAGAGGGTGAAGCACGTGGGTGCTGAGGCCCGGGCCCGCACCGATCATGGCGCGGCGGGTGCGGCGGAGCTTCTGGTGGAAGTAGCAGAAGGCGCTGGTGGCGAGGGCGGGCGAATGGCAGCGGTGGCCGTCGGTTTTGGTGTGACGGCAGAGAGCGTATTCGGAATGGGCGGAGTTCATCGATAGCCTTTCCGGTTAAATGCGAAAGACCGCACATGTGCGCGGCCTTTCTCTTATTTAACCTTACAAGTTAAGTGTACCAAATCGAGCGTAACTCATCTGCATGTTTGGGGAAACTTTGATCTTGTTTGGATGGTGGGGCTTGGCGCGTTTTGCACAGTTTTTGGCCCTTGACAACAAAATCCGAGTGAGCAAATCAGTTTGTCAGCGGTCAGCGGTCGGCGGTCAGCTAGTCAGCGGGTCAGAGAGTGGCGGCTCCACAAAGACAACTACGGAGATTCTGCGCGTCGCGCAGAATGACGGCCTGGAGGGGAATGACGGCCTGGAGGGGGTGAAGAATGACGGCCTGGTGACGGCCTGGAGGGGGTGAGGAATGACGGCCTGGTGACGGCCTGGGGGGGTGAGGAATGACGGCCTGGTGACGGCCTGGAGGGGTGAGGAATGACGGCCCAGCGAGTCAGCGGGGCAGCGGGGGGGCGCTGGCGTGATCTTCGACACATTCGGGCGAGTTGGGGTGGGCGTAGGATGCCCGCGAAGGATGGGGAATCCTATGAGCGGACGTGTGTTTAGCGAAGCAGGATGTGGGCGCAGGATGTGTTTCGGGTTGGCGATTGCGGCGCTGCTGGTGGTTGGGCCGAGTAACGGGCCGGCGGCGGCGCAGGGGACGCAGGATATTGCGGGGACCTGGCAGGGAACGATGAATGTGGGCCAGGCGATGCGAATCGTGGTGAAGATCGCGAGGGCCAGCAGCGGATGGAAGGGCGAACTGTACAGCATCGACTCGGGGGCGGAAGGAATTGTGGTCCCTTCGATTACGCTGCAGGGCGCGGAGGTGAGGTTCACGATTGCGTCGATCGAAGGAGGCTATGCGGGAAAGCTGAGCGAGGATGGCGCGTCGATGGCGGGAGTGTGGACGCAGGGGTCGGGAACGTATCCGCTGAATCTGGCGCGGGTGACCGGGGATGCGGTGTGGGCGATTCCGGAGCCGGATAAGCCGATGGCGCTGGATGCGGACCCGGCGTATGAGGTGGCGACGATCAAGCCAAGCGATCCGAGCGATGGGAGCCGGGGATTTCAGACGCGGGGGCGTCATATTCGGGCGGCGAATGAGACGGTGGATGACATGATCTCGTTTGCGTGGGGGATCCACATGAAGCAGATCGTGGGCGGGCAGCCGTGGATGAGCACCGACCACTATTTTGTGGACGGCGTGCCGGATGTGCCGGGCCAGGCGAATCTTGCGCAGTTTCGGTCGATCGTTCGCAAGGTGCTGGGGGAGCGGTTCGGGTTGAAGGTGCACAACGAAAAGCGGGAGCTTTCGGTATATGCGCTGACGGCGGCGAAGGGCGGGCCGAAGCTGACCAAGAGCCTGGGGCCGCCGAATGGGCCGCCGAATGACAATTTCTCGACGTCGGCATACATGAGAGAGACGAATACGACGATGGGGGAGTATGCCAAGGCGCTGGAGTATGTGCTGGACCGGCCGGTGGTGGACCAGACCGGGCTGGAAGGCAGGTGGGATTTTCTGCTGAAGTGGACGCCGGATGAGTCGCAGTTTACGGCGCTGGGCTACAAGATTCCGCCACCTACGGAGAATCCGAATGCGCCGCCGGGGCTGTTTGCGGCGATCCAGGAGCAGATTGGGCTGAAGTTGGAGGCGGTGAAGGCGCAGGTGGATGTGCTGGTGGTGGATGCGGTGGCGCGGCCTTCAGCGAATTGAGGCGAACCCACATCTCAAAATCGAGATGTGGGGCACCCGGCGGGGCAGCGGGTCAGCACCCCGCAGCGGTAGAGTGGAAGGAGGGACAAGAAGGAGAGACGATGAGGCGGTTTGAGTTTGCGCATGTGGCGGAGGGGATTGCGCGCGAGGCGGGGGCGCTGCTGCGAGGGTTTTACGCCAAGGGCGTGGAGACCGAGTACAAGGGCGATGTGGACCTGGTGACCGAGGCCGACCGGGCCAGCGAGGCGCTGATCCGCGCACGGCTGACGGCGGCGTTTCCGGGGCATGGCATCTATGGCGAAGAGGGGACGCGCGACCAGATGGAGAGCGAGTTCCGCTGGTACGTGGACCCGCTGGATGGGACGACAAATTTTGCGCACGGGTTTCCGGTGTTCTGCGTGGTGCTGGGGCTGGAGCGAAGGGCAATACAAAAACAGACGCAGGTCCTTCGACTGCGGGCTGCGCCCTCCGCTCAGGATGACAATTTTGATCAGGATGGGGAGATGACGGCGGGGGTGATCTACGATCCGCTGCGCGACGAGATGTTTGCGGCGGAGCGGGGCAGGGGCGCTTGGCTGAATGGGCGGCAGATTCACGTGTCGAAGACGGCAAGCCTGCAGGAGGCGCTGACGGCGACAGGGTTTCCTTCGCATAAGCGGCATGTGTCGCCGAATATCCACTTCTACCAGGAGCTGACGCTGCGGTCGCATGGAGTAAGGCGGGCCGGGAGCGCGGCGCTGGATCTTGCCTATGTTGCTTGTGGGCGGCTGGAGGGGTTCTGGGAGTTTCATCTGAATCCGTGGGACACTTCGGCCGGGTACTTGCTGGTGGAAGAAGCGGGCGGGAGGGTGACGCACTTTGACGGCGGGAAGTTCACACTGGACTCGCGCGAGGTGCTGGCGACCAATGGGCGGATCGCGGGGGAGATGGAGCACCTGTTCGGCGAGATGTTCGCGGGGCGGGGGCTGGGGGCGATTCCTACGCCTGCGGAGTTTGCGGCGAGAAGGAAGGCGGCGGGGAGATAGATGAAGCGCAGACGCTCGCGTGTAGGCATCGGGATACTGCTTCTCGTCGTAGGCGTCACGAGCGTCGCGAATTCGGGTGAGAATCCGCCCGTCGGGGCTGTTCAGACAGCGACCTACTACGTCATCAGCTTTGCGCTGTTTGCCGGGGGCCTCTGGTTGATCTTCAGGAAGGGAAGCCGGCCGACCGATGCGAGCACAGCGGCCGGGACAAAGGATAGTGATTGACCGATATATCGAAAAGCCCGAGGCTAAAGCCTCGATGAGTTTCATGCCTCGGTACCGCGGGCTGAAGCCCGCTGCTACTCCGAAAAAGCGGCTGGCATAAGGGTGCGGACAGCATGAGAGCTCGGCGATCGGCGCGGGTGATGGTGTTTGATGCGGCGGGGCGGGTGCTGCTGATCCGCTGCGTGGCGATGCGGCCGGGTGGGGAGTTTGAATTCTGGCTGACGCCGGGCGGGGAGATCGAAGCGGGCGAGGAGCCGGTGGCTGCGGCGGCGCGGGAGTTGCGCGAAGAGCTGGGGCTGGAGATTGAGGTGGCGGGGCCGGTGTATACCGAGACCAACCAGTTCGAGCACCAGGGGGAGATGCGGGACAATCTGGACTTTGTGTTTACGGCGCGGTGCGCGGCGGATGCGCCGGCGCTCAAGGGAGTGACCGCGGACGAGATTGAGCTGATGCGAGAGATCCGATGGTGGACGGTGGAGGAGATTGAGGCTTCGCTTGCGGGTGGGGTGAGGATTTTTCCGGTGGATTTGGCGGGGAGGGTGCGGGAGTTTGGGGCAGAAGGGCTCGGAGCGCGCGGGTGATGCGGGAGTAGCCGCAGGTCCTTCGACTGCGCTGCTCACTGATGTGAGCAGCTTCGCTCAGGATGACAACATAAAAAAGCGCCGCAGGTCCTTCGACTGCGCTGCTCACTGATGTGAGCAGCTTCGCTCAGGATGACAAGATAAAAAAGCGCCGCAGGTCCTTCAACTGCGGTGTCTGCGACACCTTCGCTCAGGATGACAAACATGAAGAACCGGTGGCGCGGGAGTGGTGTTCCCATGGTCGACGCGGTGAAGCTGCGTCGAACATGGGGCACCCGGTTTGAGCGGGCGGCTTAGGGTTTTTTGCGCAGGTACTCGAATGCGACGTAGCCGATGGATGCGGCGATGATGGCGATGGCGAAGTTCTTGATGGTGAAGATGTCGTCGAGGGCGACGGCGAAGGTCTTGCCGGGACTGTTGACACGGTTGAACTCGCCCATTAGCAGGTTGGAATAGAAGAGGAAGACGATGAACGCAACCTCGACCACCGCACGGCGGAGGCCGGCGAGCAGGCCGCGACGCGGGGGCCGGGTGTCGGAGTCCGGATGCCTGGGGGACGGGATTTGGAGGTTCTGGGGCATGGGTGTGGCGACTTCAGATTTGGGAATCGGCTTTCAGCTTTCGGCGGTCAGCGATCAGCGTGGCACGGATTGCGAGATTGAGGGGCGGCGGGGCGCTGGCTTCCGGGTGTTTGAGGTTGTGCGGGTACAGATTTGATTTTATTCCATGGCGCGACGAGATTTGGGTGGAATCGGCGGCGGTTTGCAGGGAAATGCTGGTCTGCTGCTAGAATTATGGCCTGAGAACTGGAGCGAACATTTTCGTTTTGAAAAATCAAGGGAGATTGTCAAGATGGCTTATGTGATTGCGGAACCGTGTATTGGAACCAAGGATGCGGCGTGCGTGGATGCGTGCCCGGTGGATTGCATCCACCCGAAGAAGGACGAGGCTGGATTTGCCGAGGCCGACCAGTTGTTTATCGATCCGGTGGAATGCATCGATTGCGGGGCGTGCGTGCCGGTGTGCCCGGTTTCAGCGATCTACGCGGCCGACGACCTGCCGGAAAAGTGGGCGGATTATCTGGCGAAGAATGCCACGCATTTTGGGCGGTGAGGTTCCGGGGCAGTTCTGAATTCGGTGACAGCCATGGCAAAACCACTTCGTAGGTTTGACTGGTTGCAATTCATCACGGTCTCCTTGGCCTCAGTCGTAGCGATGAGCCGGATGGTCGTCGAAGGAATGCATAGGCATTCCTGGATTGAGGCGGCAATCGGAGCAATCGTCGGGTATCTGATTCTGCCGGGGTTGGCTTATTCGTATATTCAGTACAGGCGGCGCTGCGATAGCGTGGAGTAACCATCTGCTTCAAGGTGAGATTTCAGGAACGGAGACGCGCAGCCGACGGGTTGCGCGTTTTGTTTTGGCGGCGAGCGAAAGACAGCGACGGAGATTCTGACTCTTCGAG
>PLUT01000216.1 GCA_003162875.1 Granulicella sp. | reverse complement strand
CAGACACTACCTAGCCCCTGGGCGTCTCCGCCCACGCATCCACCGTCACCCAGCGGGTCCCATCTCCGGCCCTTGCCGTCAGCAGCCGATCCACTGCCCGCACCGTATCCATCCGCGACGCGCCCATCCCGCGATGCCCGCCGTCGTGCAGCAACAGATTCGATCCGCACCCCCGCCTGCGATTGCGCGCAATTCCCGCATCCAGGTTCTTCAGAATCCCGTCCGCCCCAATCGGATTCCAGTCGTATCCAGTCACATTCCAGGTCACAGGCACCAGCCCCAACTCGCGCGCAATCCGCAGCGCCGCTGGCCGCCGCGCGCCAAACGGCGGCCTGAAAAACCGCGCCGCAACTCCGGTCAAATCCTCCAGCACCGCCGAGCAGTCCGCGAGTTCCTGCCGCACCCGCGCCGCCGGCTCCATCGACAGCTTCGGATGGCTCATCGTGTGATTGCCCAGCAGATGCCCCGCCGCGGCCACCGCGCGCGTGATCTCCGGCCGCTGCCGTACAAAGTTGCCGATCGCGAAGAAGGTCGCGCGCACGCCGTGCCGCGCCAGCACGTCCAGCAGCTCCGGCGTCGCTGCATCGTTCGGCCCGTCGTCGAACGTCAGCGCAATCTGGCCCGGATCGTCCCCCGCAATCAGCGTCCGCCCGAAGATCTGCGACGTCGGCCACACCGACGCATACATCAACCCGCCCGCAACGAGACCCAGCCCCGCAGCGCCCACCGCAGCGCCCGCAATCACTCCCGGCACGTTACTTCTTCCCGCCGGCCTTCAGCAGCGCAAACACTTCCTCCGCATGCCCCTGCGGCGTCACCTGCTCGAACACGTGCAGCAGCCGCTGGCCTTTCCCCGTATCCGCGCCGATCAGGTAGGTCGTGCGTGCCACTCCGGTCACCGGCTTGCCGTACATCATCTTGTCCTTCAGCAGGCCGTAGCGCTGGATCAGCACCATATCCGGGTCGGCCAGCAGATCGTACGGCAGCCCATACTTGTCCTTGAACTTCTTCTGGTCCTTCACCGTGTCGCGCGAAATCCCCAGCACCACAATGCCCGCCTTCTGGAACTTTTCAAACGCATCGCGGAAGCCGCATGACTCGATGGTGCAGCCCGGCGTATCCGCCCGCGGATAAAAGAACAGCACCACCGGAGACTTCTTGTAGTCGCTCAGGTGGACCGTCTTGCCATCCTGATTCTCCAGCGTGAAATCTTCCACGATGTCATTGATCTGCATGTTTGTCTCTCCTCACGTAGTTTACCCCCCGGCAAGGACCGGGCTAGAATCACCCCGTGCCCTAACGGAGACCGTGGGGTTGCGTCCAGCCCTCCGCACCATCCTTCGCTCGGACTCACGCAGACCAAGGGGAAATCATGCAGCGTCCAACGCGCTTCGCCATCGTGCTTCTCAGCCTTGCCGTGTGGGTTGCTGCAGCTCCTGCCCAGCAAACGCCGCCGCCGAACCGGATCACCCTCGACGTTGTAGTCACACCCAAATCCGGCGCTCCCGTCTCCGGCCTCGGGCAGCAGGACTTCACCATCCTGGTCAATAAAGCCGCCCAACCCATCGTCACCTTCAACGCCATCAGCGGCCGGCAGGCTCCCATCGAGGTCGTTCTGCTCGTCGACGCGGTCAACACCAACTTCACCAACATCTCCTACGAGCGGCAGCAGATCGATAAGTTCCTGCGCGCCGACGGCGGCCGCCTCCCCTATCCCACCTCGCTGGCCATCTTCACCGACACCGGCACCCAGGTGCAGCAGCAATCCACGCGCGATGGGAACGAGCTCAGCGCCGCCCTCGATCAGACCACCATCGGGCTCCGGGACATACGCCGCAGCGCCGGGTTCTGGGGCGCAGACGACCGAATCGGCCTGTCCCTCAACGCCCTGCAAAGCCTCGCAGCCAGGGAGTCCACCCGGCCCGGCCGCAAGATCATCCTCTGGATCTCGCCCGGCTGGCCCTATCTCTCCGGTCCCGAGGTGCAACTCGACGGGAAGGAAGAGCAGCAGCTCTTCGCCCAGGTCGTTGCGCTCTCGACCCAGCTCCGCCGCGCCGGCATCACGCTCTACAGCGTCGACCCCCTCGGCTCCGGGCAGAATGTCGGGCCGGAGTACTACTACGAGGAGTTTCTCAAAGGCGTCGCCAAGCCCAACCAGGTTCAACTCGGCAACCTGGCCTTGCAGGTGCTCGCAGTCCAAAGCGGCGGCCTCGCGCTCAGCTCCGGCAACGATATTGCCGCCCACCTGCAACAGTGCATCGTCGACCTTGAGTCCTACTACGAGATCTCCTTCGACGCCCCGCCCGCGGATCGTCCCAACGAGAATCACCAGCTCGAAATCAAAGTCGACAAGCCCGGTCTCACCGCCCACACCCGCACCGGCTACTACTCCGAACCCTGAAAAACTACGCGCGTCCTAGCCCCGCCAGCGCCTTCTCCAGCGACGCCGAGTCTTCCACGTGCAGCGCCGGATGCGCCGCGTCCTTGCCTTGAATCTGCCGCATCAACCCGCTCAGCACCTTGCCCGGCCCCACCTCGACGAAGTGGGTCGCGCCCTGCGCCACCAGCAACTCCACGCACTCCACCCAGCGCACCGCTCCGGTCACCTGCGCTACCAGCGCCTCGCGCGCCTGGTTGCCGGTCGTCACCAGCGTCGCGCTCACATTCGCCGCCACCGGAAACGCCGGGTCGTGGAACGTGAGCCCCGCCAGGTCGCGCGCCAGCGCATCCTGTGCTGGCTGCATCAGCGCGCAGTGGAAGGGCGCGCTTACCGGCAGCATCACTGTGCGCTTCGCCCCGGCCTCCTTGCACAGCGCCGCCGCGCGCTCTACCGCGCCCGCCGCGCCCGAGATCACCGTCTGCCCCGGCGAGTTCAAATTCGCCGCCGACACCACCGCCAGCCGGGCATCGAACCCCGCAGCCTCCGGCGTCTTCGGCAGCGGCGTCAACTGGTCCGCAACTTGTTCGCAAATGACCTTGATCAGTCCCGCATCGAGCCCCAAAATCGCCGCCATCGCCCCCTGGCCCGCCGGCACCGCCTGCTGCATATAGCGCCCGCGCAGCCGCACCGCGCGCACCGCATCCGCAAAGCTCATGGTCCCCGCCGCCACGTGCGCGGAGTACTCGCCCAGCGAGTGTCCCGCCGCCATCGCCGGCGCCAGCCCGTGCGCCGCCAGCGCCCCCGTCAACACCCGCGCCGTCGCGGTCGACACGGTCAGGATCGCCGGCTGCGTGTGCTCGGTCAGCTTCAGCGTCTCCTCAGGCCCCGCAAAGATAATCTGCGACAGCGCGAACCCCAGCGCCTCGTCCGCCTCCTCGAAGACGGCGCGCGCGGCAGGAAACTTGTCATAGAGATCGCGGCCCATGCCAACGTGCTGCGACCCCTGGCCAGGAAAGAGAAAGGCTAGTTTTTTCGTGGTTTCCATCGCCATTGATGGTACATGACTCGCGCCCGCGCAGACGCGGACAACCCGGATTAGCGTGGGGATGGTAACCCAAGGCTTCAGCCTTGAGCCTCCCCACGAATACACGGCCAAAACACAGGGGCTTTAGAGGCTCCTGAAAAACCCGTGGTGCCGCCTTTTCGGAGTAGCAGCGGCCTTTAGGCCGCGGTAAAGGGTCAACAGAATCAAGGGGCTTTAGCCCCGGGCCTTTGGTTCGTCGAGCCGAGTCCGCCTTTTTCAGCAGCCTCTAAAAGCCGCGATGATTTTGCGGCTTTTTCGGCATCCTTCGACTGCGCTCAGGACAGGCTCTAAATCCGTGCCCTTAAGCAAAACGGACTTTTCATCATCCTCTTGCCTGGTCCATTGTCAGCGCAACGGCAGTCCGGCGTCCACGATGCGGGGAAAGCGCAGGATGGCAACCCACTCGCCGTGTCTCGGCGGCGGCTGCCAGACGATCTCTCCGTGCAGGATCGCAGCGGCTTCCGCGGGACGCACGTCCTGATGGAAGTCGAAGTAGCGGGCGTCGGCCGGACGGTTGCGCCGGCTCAGGTCCGTCTGGCCCGGGAGCGGAGCCCACTTGGTGGAGAAGAGCAGGGCTGTGTCGTATTCGCCGGGATCGGCTGCGGCCTTTTCGATCTCCTCGAGCGAGAAGTCGCGGATGGGGAATGCCTTGATCGGCTGTTTGATGTAGCCCAGTTCCGGCCGCTCCAGTTCGGAGGAGGCGGGCCACGCGGTCAGCACGGTTGCGTGCGGCCATCGCTGGGCGATGATAGCAACGGCGCGCTGGTGCAACACGATCATGTCGCGGTAGGTGAGGTTGTCCTCGGGCGCGAAGGCGTAGGGCGGATTGATCCAGATGCCGGCGAGAAGCGCGGCAGCGCTGAGCGCGGCAATCCATGCCCAGGAGCGGACGCGCAGTTGCCACTGGGCCACGCAGACCAGCAGCACCAGCGGATACATCGGCAGCAGGTAACGCGTCAGCAGCGCTCCGCCGAGCACGGAGAAGGCGATCCAGTTGGCGACCAGGATGACGGCGATGGCGTTGAGGGCCGGGCGGGGAAGACGAACGCGCGTGGCAATGGCCGGCACCAGCAGCGTAGCCGCCGCGCAGAGCACCGGCACAAACATGTTCATGTGCATGGTGAGGTGCAGCAGCCGGTGGTAAAGGCAGAGCGCGATGCGATGGGCGTCCAGATTGGCAGTGGCGTTGTAGCGCAGGAACTCCGGGTTGCCGAAGACGTAGCCGGTGCGGTGGAAGTGGTACGCATACCAGGCTGCCAACGGAAGGACGGGAACCAGCAGCGCGGCGATCCATCCGATGTGCGCGCGGCGAAGGCCGGGAATGTTGCGATCGCGCGCAAGTAGAAATGCCTCCCAGAGCGCCAGCGCCAGGGGCGTGATGACTGCCGTTTCCTTGGAAAGCGCAGCCAGCGAAAACAGGGTTGCGGCGTAGATCCGGGTGCGCGGCAAACCGGCTGGTTGGAGATAGAACGAGAGGCCCCACAGCGTAAAGGCGGCGGCGAAGATGTCCGCGTGGGCCAACGTGCTCTGCACGAACCAGATGGGATAGACGGCGGTGAGCAGAGTGGTGGCAACCGCGGCCGGCGTGCCCAGCAGGCTGCGCGCCAGCCGGAAGACGGCCAGCAGCGCTGCGGCGGCGACCATGCAGATGAAGGTGCGCGTCCCGCTGGGAACGAAGCCCGACAGGCGCCACCATCCGGCGAGCAGGATGGACGGCAGCGGCGGATGCGCGTTGGATGCGGTGGTGACGGGGATCAGCGTTCCGATGCGGAAAAAGTCCCATGCCGCGGGAATGTAGTAGCCGGCCTCATCCCAGAAGTAGGGCAGGCGGAGCAGCGTGAGGTGGGAAAAATAAACGGCGGCAAAGAACACCGGGTAGAGCATCCACAGCGGGAGCAGGACGCGCTTGCCGCGCGACCGAGGCACCGTGGAGGGCGAAGGCGCGGAGGCAGTCACGGGCTAGTGAACGGGGCCGCCCGGCGGTCCGAACTGCGGTTCCAGCGCCAGCGTGCCGAACGTCTGCTCGTATTGGGCGAGGTTGTGGCTGAGAAGGTTGTGCAACGCCTTGGCCTGCTGCGGACTGAGGTAGATGCCCTGGAAGTTTTCCACCTTGACCTCTTCGGCAGACTCCTGATGCATGGTGCCGAAGACGAGGAAAAAGTCCCAGACGCTCATGCGCACCTGGACGCTGTTGGCGTAACTGTCGCGATACTGATCGCTGCGCTTGACCGTGACATGGGGTTGCTCGGAGGGCTGCTTAGGCTGGGTCATAGATCTTTCACGCGGCCGGACGGCCGGATTATGATTTGGTGCGAAAGGGGGGATTTGAACCCCCACGGATTTCTCCGCCAGATCCTAAGTCTGGTGCGTCTGCCAATTCCGCCACTTTCGCTTGCCAGTGGAGATTTCACCGAAGTTCCGGCGCTCTTACTGAGTATAGACTGCGGGAATTGAGCTGCACTACGACGCAACTACCTGTCCGCGCAGCATGGTCTGCAGCAGCGTGCCATCCGGGGCAAAGACATTGAAGTTCGCGGGTTGTCCAACTGCGATCAGCCCGAGCGAGTCGAGCGCCAGCATCCGCGCCGGATTCCGGCTGGCCAGACGGACCGCGGTGGCTAGGCTGACGCCGGTGAAGCGCTGCACGTTCTCGACCGCGCGGTCCATGGTGAGCACCGATCCGGCCAGCGTCTCCACGCCCGCGGCCAGGTCGCCGGTAGAAAGGCAGCGGCCGTCGCGCACGGTCACCTCAAGCTCGCCCAGCATGTAGTTGCCGTCGGGCATGCCGGTGGCGGAGATGCCGTCGGTGACCAGGATCGCCCGCTCACCGCCCTTGGCGCGCAGCCACAGGCGCACGAACTCCGGCGCCACGTGGATGCCGTCGCAGATCAACTCCGCGTACAGCGCCTCGGCGTCGAGCACCACGCCGGCAATGCCCGGCTCGCGGTGGTCCAGGCGCCGCATCGCATTGAACGTGTGCGTGGCGCCGACCGCTCCGGCTGCGAGCGCAGCCCGGGTCTGCCCGGCGGTGGCGTCCGAGTGTCCCAGACTTACATATGTGCCTGCGCCGGTTGCATATTCGATGAGTTCGAGAGCGCCCGGCATCTCCGGTGCAATCGTCATTAGTCGGATGTGGCCGCGCGCGGCCTGCCGCATCCGTTCGAACAACGGAATGGAAGGCGGCTGGATGTCCGCGGGCGGATGAACGCCGCGTTTGGCGTGGGAGATGAATGGCCCTTCGATATGAATGCCGACGGGCCGCGCCGCGCCAGCAGTGTCGCCGCGTTCCGCTGCATCGATTGCGTTCGCGATGCCTTCCAGCGCGCGTAGCGTCGGGTCGACGGGCGCGGTTACGGTAGTTGCAAGAAAGTGGCCAACGCCGCGAGTGGCAAGGTAGGCGCCGATGCGGTTGAAGGCCTGGGGTGTGCCTTCCATTGCATCGTGGCCAGCCGCGCCATGCACGTGGATGTCGAAGAAGGCGGGCGTCAGCGTAGTCTCGTCGTGCGCGAGAGATTGCGGATCGGATTCTATTTTGGAGATGGTGCCGTCACCATCAACTGTGATTGCGGGGAACTCGACGATTGCATCCGCCGTGATCAGCCGTCTCGCCGTGAGTCGATGGGTCATGGGGCAGTCACGAGCGGCGCGGGCGGCGTCAGCGGAGTTGGGAGGACTGGCAGGGCAGGCGGAATACCGAGTTCCTCGGCTGCCGGCAACGTCTTGTTCTCGGTCCATTGGCGCTGCGCGCTGTGCAGTTTGTCGGCGCGCGCAAGCCAGATTTGGGTCGCGTAGTCGTACTGCTCCAGAACGTTGCGCAGCCAGTAGGGGCGGTTGGAGCGCAGCCATGCGGATTCGTACAGGTCGCGGATGAGGGTGTAGCCGTTGCGAATGTCTTCGATCCTGCCATTCACGCTGTAGATGTCGCTGATTTCGCGATTGACGTTCGCGCGGGTCTTGCGGTCGGGGCTGGTGGAGTCGGTGAGGGTCTGCGCATATCCTTGGGCCATCTCGTCGGCGAGCTGGAACTTCAGGCCGATGAAGTCCATTCGCCGCGCGCCCAACTCCAGGGCGTCGACCGCGTCCGGCTCGCGCAGCGCACTGGTGGCCGCACCATATTTCGCCGCGTCGTACATGGTTGAGGACGATCCAACATCCGAATTCGTAATCTCGGTTCCCGCGGGGTTTGGTCCGGCTGCGGCGCGAGCCTGCGCAATCAGCGTCAGCGCCGCCTCCGCGTGCATGCGCAGTTCGTGCGTATAGGGCCGCAGTTGGGCGGCAATCCTCTGCCCATCCTTCGACCAGGGGTCCAGCCAGAAGAGATTGTTGGTGGCACTACCCTCCTTCGCCTGCTGTCGCAGCAGGGTGTGCGCAGCCATCAGTTCGATCTGCGCCTGGTCCAGCGCGCCCGACATGTCGCCGTGAAACACCTGGCCGTAACTGTGTTCGAACGCCTCGATGGAGGACTCGCCCGGCTGCCAGGCCGCGGCGGCGCCAAACAGGATGCCGTACCAATCCTGGTTGAACAGCCCCTCGCCGTCGTCGTTCCAGATGGTATTCAACTGGCCGGTCGCTCCCAGCCGCTGCCCGTCGCGGGTGAACTGCTGAATATTGTTAAGTCCGAGATCGTAGTCGGGATAGACCACGCGGAAGTTGTGCACGCTGGGCGAGACCCAGGTCTCGAACCCCGCGTTGATGAACGGCGTCAGCGATTTGGCGAAGCCCTTCGGCTCCGGGCTGTAACCCCAGGCGACGGCAATCGTGGAATCCTTGAAGCTCTGCGGCAGCGCCTTCAGCAGGTCGGGCGAGTCCTGTGCGATGTCGCCCCAGAACAGCAGCTTGCGGTGGAGCGGCTGTAGCGCAGTGACGATCTGCTGCAGGAAGTCCAGGTACACCGGAGCCAGGCCGCGCGCGTCGACGTCAACCTTGGTCTGGCCCAAACCGAGGTCCACGGTTTCGTCCGCGCCGATGTGCAGGAACGGCCCGGGATACTCCGCCGCGAGCTCGGTGAACTCTTGCGTGATCAGTTCGATCGAACCTGCCTGACCGGGCGCGAGCACTGCGCCGTGCGGCGTTTCCGCCAGCGGCGCATATTGTTCCCAGGTCAGGGTGTTGTGCAGATGGCCGAACGCCTCCTGCTCCGGCACGATGGTGACATGGTAGGGGCGCGCGTAAGCCACCAGCGCGGCCGCATCCGCCGGACTGATGCCGCCGCCGGGAGGCGCGACCAAGGGATTTGATGCGTATTCAGCCGTGTGCTCGAAGTACGGCGAATACAGGTTGATCTTGTACGCTGCCAGCGTACGGACCATCTTCTTTTCGAACTCCAGCGTAGTGACGGGGCCGCGCGACAGGTCGTCATCGAGGCCGCGATACTTCATGGCGGGCCAGTCGCGGATGCGCGCCGTGTGGAGCACGGCGTTGGCGCCATAGCCGGTGACGAGTTGCTTGACTGTCTGCAGCGCGTAGAAGATGCCGGCGTCGCTGGCGGCGGTGAGCGCCAGTCCTTTGCCGTCGGGAATGATGGCGTAGCCCTCGGGCTTCATCTCGTCGGGCATGTCGGCCGCGGCCGCGCCGCCCGGAAGCGGCTGGGGCAGGGAGTCGCTGTAGATGGGCTGCGCGATGGGCATTCCGTAGCGCGCGACCAGGAGGTTGACGGGCGAGGTCGCGTTCACCGGAATGCCCTGGGCCGCGAGCCAGGTCTTCAGGTCGTCGATGGCGAAGGTGTCCTCGGCGGCGCATGGAGCTGCGCAATGAACTTGCAGCCCGCCGGAGAGCGATTGCACCGCGCCGGCGCTCACCTCGCGCGGGATTGGGATCAGCTTCAACGCCTGCGCTCTTGCGTTGCGATATGGAAGTCCGCCGGTCAAACCCAATGAGACCGCTAACAGAGCGAAGCCGGGCCGCGATATCGACATGACCCTACGGTAAACCAGCCGGACCGGATGCCGCCAAACGGGTTCCCGCGAGGATACTCCCCTTTGAGCCGCGGGCACCGTGTGAAGATTGGGTTAATTCTCTGGAAATCAACCCCGGCGGGCGGGAAATTTTTTCTGTATTCACAAACTCTTGGCATGATCAGCGGAAAGAACGAGCAGAAGAGTTGTGCGGCCCGGGCCCGTGAGCTTGGGGAATTGCCGTGCTCACTTCTGCCTCCAACCCATGTATTTAGCGAGGTCCCATGAAGAAGCAACTACAGACAGCGATTGCGGCGATGCTGGTACTCGGTGCGCTGTCGCTGCATGCGCAGACCACTTCGACAGCAACGACGACGACAGCGACGACGACGAAGAAGACCAAGGCGAAAGCAGAAACCGCAGAGCAGCGGGCCATCCGGGAGTTGCAGGAGAAGATGGCCGCTCAGCAGGCCCAGATCGACGCGTTGAAGGAACAGAATGCCGCGAAGGACGCTGCGCTCTCTGCTGCCCAATCGACCGCAGCCAGCGCTCAGTCGCAGGCTGCGACCGCCCAGTCGGAGGCTGCCACAGCGCAGTCGCAGGCGCAGAGTGCCACCGCCGCGGCGCAGTCGCAGTCCGATGCAGTCACCAGCCTGAAGAGCACGGTCACCGACCTGCAGGGCGCCAGCGCAGGGCTGGCCGGTACGATCAGCCAAACCAAGCAGGATTTAAACGACAAGATCGACTCGCCTGCCGCGATCCACTACAAAGGCGTGACCATTACTCCGGTTGCCTTCTTCGCGGCTGAAGGTGTTTGGCGTCAGCACTCGGTCAATTCGGACATCAACACGCCGTTCAACACCATTCCGCTGCCGGGCGCGAACGAAGGCCATGTCAGCGAGCTGAACTTCTCTGGTCGCCAGAGCCGTCTGGGCGTGCTGGTTGAGGCCCCGGCCGGGACGTTGAAGCTGACCGGTTACGCGGAGATGGACTTCCTGAGCTCGGGCACGACCTCCAACAACAACCAGAGCAACAGCTATACGCTGCGTCAGCGCCAGATCTGGGGCAGGGTGGAGACCGCCAGCGGGTTTGCCATGACCGGCGGGCAGATGTGGTCGCTGGCTACCGAAGATGGCGCCAGTACGAACACACGCACTGAGAAGCTGCCGAACACCATCGACGCGCAGTATATGGTCGGCTTCTCCTGGGAGCGTCAACCAAGCTTCCGCATCCAGCAGCGCTGGGGAGACGTCAAGACTGGCGCCTTCACCCTGGCGGCGTCGGTGGAGCAGGCTCAGATCACCGGTTTCACGGCTGCGGGCGCGGCTCCAACCAACTTCTTCTTCGCCGGCGCCGGGACGGGCGGCGGTCTCTACAACGCATACAGCGGCACCTATGCCAACAATGTCGCTCCTGACGTTCTCGTCAAGGGCGCATGGGACCTGCCGAAGGCGCACTTCGAGGTTGGCGGTGTCGCTCGCTTCCTTCGCGACTACTACTTCCCGGTCGCCACGCCCGCAAACTACGTCAGCAATACCAAGACCGCTGGCGGCGTCTTTGGCAGCGCACGCGTCTCGGTAAGCCCGTATCTCGACCTCGCTGTGCAGGCGATGGCCGGCGACGGTACGGGCCGCTACGGCTCTGCGCAGCTTGCAGACGCTACGGTGCATCCGGACGGGACTCTTGAACCGATCCGCAACTATCACGGCCTGTTCTCAATCGAGGGTCATCCCACCAAGAAGCTTGACGTATTCGCCTACTACGGTGGCGAGTATGCGCAGCGCACGGTGTATACCACCTCGACCGGCGCATTGGAAGGCTATGGCCCGCGCAACCTGGCCGACACGAGTTGCTACAACCTGCCGACCAACCCGGGCTCCAGCACTGGCGGTTCGCCCAGTGCGCCGAGCGGCTGCACTTCGCCGACGCGGTACATTCAGGAGCCGATGGCCGGTTTCATCTACCGCGTGGTCAGCAGCCCGAAATACGGTCGCCTGCAGTACTGGGTGACCTACAGCTACTTCCAGCGCAACCTGTGGTCGGGCAATAACATCCCCACCACCGGCTCTCCCACCGGACCAAGCGGCCCGCGCGCCACGGAACCGATGGTCGACGTCAGCATGCGGTACTACATCCCGTAGAACGGAGGCGCTTGCACCACGGATTCCAGTTGCCTCTTAGCCCCATCCTGCGACAGACCTCGTTGCAGGGTGGGGTTTCGTTTTGCTCCTAGCGCGGAGGCGACGGCGAATGCTTGCCGTTCGCGAACGAGGGAACGGATGGAACCAGCCCGCGAAGGACGAATTCGCGGAAGAGGTTGCCGGCGATGTTGCCGGCGAGGGTGATGCCGAAGGTTTGGAAGGTGACACCGATGCCGCGGCTGGAAGCTGGGTGATAGGCATTGGCGACCGCCGCTGCGGTGAGGCTGCCCAGCAGGTGCGCGAAATTAGGCTGGTCCTTGCCGTTATCGCCGCGGGTGACGAAGGTGGAGTTGACCGCGTGCCACGCGCGCGAGCGCCCGTCGCCAGTGCCCTGGTAAAAGTAGCGCGGGTCCTGGTGGAATAGCGACGGCAGAATGGCGCTGCCGACGAGACGGCTGGTGGTGGCATCGGCCATGCCTGCGGCGTAGCGCTTGCCGTAACCCTGCAGGCCGGAGCCGTAGCCGGGATAGGTGTTGGCGATTTGCTCCGCGCCAGCGGTTCCGGCGACGGTGAGGAACTGGACCGGATCGACCAGCGCGCGCAAGGCGAGTTTGTACTTCTGACCGGCGGGCAAAGGCGCCGCGTTCCAGATGTAGCTGGTGTAGAAGTTGGGAAACACGGCGAAAACGCGCTGCTGTTCCTCCTCGTGTACCTGGGCGGTGGCGACTTGGTCGGGCGTTGCGAAGACATTGACCGAGGTGGTGGTCGAAATGGTGAGCGCGAACCTGGGCGCGGTGGCGGATTCGCCCGGCCTGAGGGTAAACGTGGCGGAGGTAAAGGCGCCGAAGCCCGGCGCGGCGACGATGAGCCGGTACTCGCCGGAGGGGAGGCCGGTGAAGCTGAAGCTGCCGTCGGCGGCGCTGGTAGCGGTGCGTTCGCCCAGCCTGCCCGAGGCGGCGAGGGCGACGTCGGCGCCCGGCACGGCACTGCCCCGCGCGTCGAGAACCACGCCTGCGACCTGGGCCGTTCCCTGGGCCTCCGCTGCCGGCGCGGCCTGGCCGGCCGGAATGGGTGCGTCGGGCAGAGGGCCGGGGCCGATCAGGCTCTGACCGAGTACAGGGTTGGAGCAGAGGATTGTGAACAACGCGACTGCGGTTCGAGATGGAAAACTGCGCACGGAAGTTCCCCCGGCAAGCAAGCACTCAGTCAGTACGATGCAATCGAGGCTTAAGAGAATAAGACTTGCGCCAAAGGATTTGGTAATGGGCCATTGTCGAATCTGTAAGATGCCAGGGAAGGAGGTTGCGGCAGAGGTCACTTCGGGGTGAAGTAGCCCTCGCGGGCCTGCACGACGAGCTTGTTGTTGGCGGTCCTGAGATCGATCTTGTGATACTTGTTCGGGGCGGAGGCGGGCGGTGTATAGCCGATCTCGTATTCGAGGCGCAGGTCGGCGGCGCTTGGCGTGCAGGCAAATGCCGGGCCTCTTAGGAACGCTGCGGCGCCGGTTGGGCGACGCGGAGGGCGTAGGCGATGAGGGTCTCGCCATGGACGTGATGGGCGGCGTTGAAGGACTGATCGCTGTCGGCTTCGAGCGCGGGGATTGCGGGGTCGAGCTCGCAGGCGGCGATTTCGTCCGGCGTGGCGGTGGTGTAGCAGAGCTCGCAGTGGGCGAGGTTGCCGTCCAGGGTGCGCGCGGGTGGACCGAACGTCCGGCAGAGGATGGGGCGCGCTGAGTAGAGGTCGCAGGTTCCGGTGGCGGGGTCGAGCACGGGGCAGGGCTCGTCGTTGGCGTAGTCGTCCCAGCCCGATTCGTCGGCGGGGGAGTCTTCGTGGTCTGCGGCGAGGATGCCGGTGACGGGGTCGCCGGGGAAGCCGGGCGCGAGGCGAGTGAGGGAGGCGGCGACTCGGGTTTGGATGCGCTGTGATCTGGCCGGATCGCTTTGGGTGAGGGATGCGAGGCCGTCGCGGAGGCGGGCTGCGTCCTGCTGCGAGATGGCGAAGACGCCGTGGCAGCATTGGGTGCAGCCGGGGCGGCAGACGAGGTGCGAGCCGCTACGCTCCGTGGCGGAGGCGAGGGCGGTGGTTACGATTTGGATGAGGTCGGACATTGGGTGGTTCAGTCCGAGGTCGCGATGTGCGCGCTGCCCACGATGCATGAATGGAGCACCCGAATTGAATTTCCTCCGCTGCGCTGCGGAATGACAAACCAAAGCGCCTGAAGTTCGGCCGGAGGGCGGAAACCGCCTTCCATGAGCCTCCAAAGCCCGCGTAAACACTGNNCGCCCACCGATCATGCGAATTTCAACGAGTTCCTAGGCCATCACCCGCGCCGCTGCACGCACCGTCTGCCGCCGCACCGTTAGCGCCTCAATGCGGTCGCGCAGCACGGTGTAGCCGGAGCCAATTCCCTCCGGCACCGCAATCTCGCCTTCGCGGCTGACCGTCACTTCGGGCTCGATGATGTCCTCGATCCAATAGCGCCGCGACGCCGACACATCCCCCGGAAGCGAAAAATTCGGAAGCGACGACAGCGCGATATTGTGGGCACGTCCGATGCCTGTCTCCAGCATGCCGCCGCACCACACGGGGACGCCGCGCTCGCCGGCAGCATTGTGCACCGCGACCGCCTCGGAGAAGCCACCCACCCGGCCCAACTTGATGTTGATGATGCGGCAGGAGTCCATGTCGATCGCAGCCAGTGCGTCGCGCCGGTTGCGAATGGATTCGTCCAGGCAGATGGGTGTGTCCAGGCGCTTCTGCAGCATGGAGTGGAAGTAGAAATCGTCGTACCACAAGGGCTGTTCGATCATCATCAGATCGAACCGGTCCCATTCCGCGATGTGGTCGATGTCGACGACGCGATAGGCGGAGTTGGCGTCGCAGCTCAGCCGGATGTTGGGCCAGCGCTTGCGAACCTGGTCGAAGATCTCGGTATCCCACCCGGGTTTGCACTTCAGCTTGATGCGCTGATATCCGGCCTCCAGCTCTTCTGCAATCTTCTCCATCAACGCCGCCGGCGAAGGCTGGATGCCAATGGACACCCCGCACGGAATCACGCTGCGCGTACCGCCGAGCATATCCGCCAGCGAGACTCTCTTCTTCTGCGCCTCCAGGTCCCACACCGCATTCTCCAGGGCCGCCTTGGCCATGCGGTTTCCGCGCACCTGGCGAAACAACGCGGGGCAGCCTCCGCCGCCGACGAGGTCCTGCCCCACCAGCCGCGGCGCCAGTTCCTGCTCGGTGACGATCCACGCGGTATCCACACTCTCTTCGGAAAAATACGGGTGCTCGCCGGCAACACACTCGCCCCAGGCGGTCAGCCCGTCGGACTCGATCTCGACCAGCAGAATGCGCCGCGTTGTGGTGATGCCAAAGCTGGTCTCAAAGGGAAAGGCGAGGGGCATGTTGATCTCGCGTAGATGAACTGCGTCGATGGTCAGCATATGTATTTGTCCTGTATTCCTGTCGTGCGGTTTGAGTGGCTGCCTGCTCTCCTCGGTTGCCTGATGCTCCCTTGCCTTTTCTTCCGATGCTTCAAAGTCCGGTCGCCGGCCCCAGCAAAAAACACCCATCGCCGTCCAGGGCGCGTTGGTAGCCTGTGATGGCCAGCCCGCGCGCGAACGCGGATTCGAGCGCAAGGCGAATACTGGCTTGGAGTTGCTCAGCCAGCTTACGCTGCTCCGGGTTTCGTTTCCAGTTGTGGATATCGTGGGGAACGGCGACTCGCTCGACGATTCCATCGGGAGCAGCGGCGGTCTGCGCCATCTCTTCGCCCGGGCCATGCTCGCCCAGAATGCACCGCACCCTCGCCGACCGCAGCCACCACTCCGCCACCAGCCGGTCGGTGGGCAGGCCGCCCTGCAGCAGCGAGGTCGACGGCCCGTAAAAGTCTCGTATATAACGCCTTACAATTGCGCCCAGCCGCACCAGATTCAGGTGCGCATTCTTGATCTCCAGGGGATCGAACGTCCACTCCATCCGGTCGAAGCCGCGCGCCAGGGCATCGTCGCGCTGGGCCAGCTTCAGCCTGCGCCCCAGCCCCCCATTGCGATACTCCGGCAACACCGCCAGCATGTGCGAGTGCAGGTAGGGCTTGCCGTCGCGGTAGCCAGGCAGGGCCATGGCAAACCCGACCAGCACATCCTGGTCGAAGGCGCCAATCACCTGGCCGCCAATGCGGTCCGCGACAATGAACACGCGCTTGGGAATAAGATCGCCATCGCTGTACCCCCAAACGGCGAGCTGCACCTCGACACAGCGCTCGAACTCTGCCATCGCCGTCACCGGGCCGATGCGAATGTCCTTTGTACCGTCCTTGACCGCCATGGACTTGGCCGGATGCTCGGCGCCGCTCATGCTTTCACCCCGCCTGGCGCAACCGCATCCAGCTCGCGTTTCGCCTGGTTCCAAAGCGCATCCAGTTCCCCGGGGCTGAGCAAGGCCAGCGCGTCGAAGCCTCCCGCGCTCGCCTCCATCGCCCGGAAGCGCCGGCGAAACTTGGCGGTGGCGGAGCGCAGCGCCGACTCCGCGTCCACTTCCAGGTGGCGCGCCAGGTTTACCGCCGTAAACAGCAGATCGCCGAGCTCTTCCTCAACCAGCTCCGACCGCGCTGCGTCGCCCTTGGCGGCTTCGGCGTGCAGTTCCGCGATCTCTTCCTGAAGCTTCGCAAACAAGCCGTCCGCGTCCGGCCAGTCGAAGCCGACCTTGGCCGCGCGCGAGCCCAGCTTGCCCGCCTCCAGCACCGCCGGCATGGCCCGCGGAATGTCGTCCAGCGCCGAGGCAGCGCCGCTTCCGCCGCTTCCGTCGGAGCCCGGCCGCTGTGCCGCGGCCGCCCGCTTCTCCGTCCGCTTGATCTGCTCCCAGTTGCGCAGCACCGCACCGGCGTCCGCCGCTTCGGCCAGACGGCCTGCGTTCGGCCCCTCCTGTGGGGGAAAGACGTGGGGATGCCGGCGCACCAGCTTCGCGTTCAGACTCGCCGCCACGTCGGCGATGTCGAAGTGACCTGCCTCCGACGCCATCTGCGCGTAGAACAGCACTTGCAGCAGCAAGTCGCCCAGCTCATCCTTCAGCTCCGGCCAGGCCCGCCGCTCGATCGCGTCGAAGACCTCGTAAGTCTCTTCGAGCGTATGCCGCTTGATCGAGTCGAAGGTCTGCTCGCGGTCCCAGGGGCACCCGCCCGGCCCGCGCAGCCGCGCCATGATCGAAATTGCTTCGGCCAAGGGCGCCGCTGCCTCGACCGCAGCGTTCACCGCCGCCGCCACCGTCCGCCGTTCTCCCGCCTGCTCGGTTCCCGCAGTCTCTACTTCGGCCATACCACTACTTTACCCCGGCGCTCGCTGCAAGGCAGACAGAGAGACGCGCCCGGCTTGGCCAGGCGCGTCAATAATCCATCGAACGGAAATCGCGGGGCCCTGGATCTGCGCCGCCCGACGGAATCCTGTTATTGAGCAGGCTGCGTAACCGCATTCTGCTCAAGAGTGACAGCGGTCTGGGCCAACAACCTGCCGTTCACCGATGCGCCAGTCTTGACTGCGATCAGTGTTTGACCCAGTAGAACTCCCTCAAAGTGCGCGGTCGTTCCCAAGGCTACGCTGCTGCCAACCTGCCAGAAGATGTTCTTGGGAAGCGCCCCGCCGGCCAGGATCACCTTGGTAGCGCTCGCTTGGCTAAGCTCGCCGGCGATCTGAAAAATCCAGACATCGTTTGGCCCGCCCGATAGCGTAACGCTGTTTGAGATCAGGACATTGCTGCTCCATTTATAAAGACCGGGAGTGATGGTCAACCCGCCAATCTGCCCCGCGCCCAGTTCAGTCGCATTGGGTATTGATCGTCCGGCGGCGTCGGTGTATGCGGTTCCCATGTCGCCGATTGCCGTAGTCAGAAACGTGGCATTCGTCGTTCTGCATGGCAAAGGGCCGGCCGCATCGACGGTGTAAATGATTCCCGTAGCCACTTCCGGGCAAGTGACAAGAACCGCGGCGCCGGTGATCGGACTGGATCCAACATTTCCATTGATGGCGGAGGCATAAACGTCCGTTATTCCTGTCTTTGTCAGGATAGCGAAGGTACCCGCCGTGCCTAGGTTCACCGGAGCCTGACTGGTGAATAGGACGTTCTTAGTCGTAAAGCTCCAGGTGACTGGACTGGCCATCGCAGTGCCGTCAGCGCTCGCGGCTTTGGTGCTGATGGTTGCGACATAACCGGTGTTCGGAATGAGATTGGGCGCGGTCGGTGTAAAGGTTGCTACCGTGTTAGTTACATCCATTGCAACGGTACCGGGTACGTTGTTTCCCGATGAGTCCACCATCGTGAACGTGAGCTGCTTCCCTGCCTGCAACGAGTCGATGGTTGCCGGATTCATTGGCTGGCTGAAGGTTGCGGTCGGCGCCGTTGCGGTCACAATATTTTTGCTGCTGTTGATACTGGTCGGTACATTGATTGCGTCGCTACTGGGATTGGTGAAAATCACTGCTGGTGCGGTTTGCGCGGCTAAACTGCTCTGGAGACCACCTGCGCAGCCGGCCAGGAGTAATGCCATGAAGAACGTGCGTGACTTCAACAGCGCTTCGTACTGCTTCATTGTTTCCCGATTCCACGTAGCATGTGTTGACTGCTCGACCGAATTGCCGACTGCAGAGGCCCTCTTGCTTCCTTTCGTCCCACAGCCGGCAATGGATCATTCCATTTCCGTAGCTACAAGGTCGTTTTAGTTGCCATTCCTGGCCAGCCTCTACTACTGGCCTGAATTTGCGATTCTCCAACGGCTCTCTATTGTCTTTATTGGCCGCCCGAAGGCGCTCCCTGGGTCGAGGCATTCTTCGCCATGTTCGACATCAGCTTGATTTCGACGCGACGGTTCTCCTTACGTCCCGCGCGAGTGTCGTTGTCCGCCACCGGGTTATCCTTGCCGATGCCGATCAGATAGAACTTGTGCGGCGGAATGTTGTACTTGATGGAGAGGTAGTTCACCACCGCATCCGCGCGCCGATTGCTCAGCTTGTAGTTGTATTCGGCATCGCCCACCGAGTCCGTGCCGCCGGTCAACGCCAGAATGTAGCCCCGCGTGCTGGTCAGGCTGGCGGCAACCTGGTCCAGTTGCGCCTTGTCGTCGTCCGTCAGCACGCTCTTGTCGAAGCCAAAGGTTACACTCACATCCGAAAGCTGCTTGTAGTTGTCCAGGTTGGCCACCACGCCGACGAGTGTGTCCACCCGGTTGACGGCCTCCTGCGCGGATTGCTGGGCCGTATCCGCGGACTGCCCCGCAACCATCGCGTGCTGGTCCGCCGTGCTGGCCGCGTCACTGGCTTTGGAAATGCCCGCCTGTGCGCGCTGGTCGGTGTCCATGATGTCGCGGTGGTCCTGCGCAGTCTTGGTGTCGAGTTCGTTGGTCTGCTGGACCAGCGGCTGGGTCTGCGTTCGAACATAGTTCTTGGTCGAGCAGCCGGTGGTCAGCGCAAGTGCTACGGCGCTCGCCACAAGGACGGTGCCAAGGTTGAATCGGGATGCAACGGAATCGACGCTCATGATCTGCACTCTCCTGATGCAAAGCACTTGTGGCCCTGAGCTTTGACACTTCCCTAATAGCAATTCCCATGCCACATCGCGCTCCTTTATGTAACCAATTGAAATTACACGACTTCTCCCGGAAAGCTGGGGGATGGGCGGACCTGCCTTCCGGGTAAGTATTGCGCGATTCCGAGTCAAACTTACGCTCCGGCGCCAGTTCGCTGACTCGCTGACCCGCTGACTTGCTGACTTGCTGACTCGCTGACCCCATCTCCGTCGCCGGACTAAACTTGAGAGACAGCGGCCATGGATCTGCTCGCGAAAATCCGCACCCTCCCGCCCCTCCCCGGCTGCTATCTCTACAAGAACGCCGAGGGCGAGGTGATCTACGTCGGCAAGGCCAAGAACCTGCGCGCCCGCGTGCGCTCCTACTTCCTGGCTGCGTCGCAGGCTAACGCCAAGACCGGCTCGCTGATGCGCGAGGCGGTCGACGTGGATTACATCACGGTGGCCAACGAGCATGAGGCCCTCGCGCTCGAGAACAATCTCATCAAGCAGCGCAAGCCGCGCTTCAACATCCTGCTGCGCGACGACAAGACCTACCCCTACATCAAGCTCACCCTCGCCGACCGCTATCCCAAGGTCTTCGTCACCCGCCGCCTGCGTAAAGACGGCAGCGCCTACTTCGGCCCGTATTTTCCGGGCAACCTCGCGCATCGGCTGGTCGACCTCATCCACCGCAGCTTCCTCATCCCCAGCTGCAAGGTCGATCTGTCGCGCTACCATCCGCGCGCCTGCCTGCAGTACTACATCAAGCGCTGCCTCGGCCCCTGCGTCGAAGGCCTTACCACGCCCGAAGCCTACAAGCAGACCATCCACGACGTGCAACTCTTTCTCGACGGCAAGCCCAGTGAACTCGAAGCCAGCTTGACCGCGCGCATGGAAGCGGCGGCAGCGGCTGAGCAATACGAGGCTGCGGCGCGGCTGCGCGACCAGATCGTCACCGTCCACCAGATGCACGACAAGCAGCGCATCGCCACCGCGGACAACGAGGACGCCGATGTCTTCGGATTCCACTACGAGAGCGGCATGCTGGCCGTCAACCTGTTCCACATGCGCGCCGGCAAGATCGTCGACCGCCGCGACTTCTTCTGGGAAGACCTGCCCGACTTCATCGACGATTCCGAATCCGTCGACACCGCGGGTGCCCCAGGTTCGACAGCCTCATCGTCGACCCTGGGGTCTTCACCAGACCCCTGCGCCGAACCCGAAACCGAAGAAGTCCTTCCCTGCCTCGATCCCGATCCCACGCGCCCCGCGCCCGAGATCGCCGCCGACTCCCCCATCGCCGAGGAGTATTCCACTCTTACCGACCAAGGAGTGGCACTCGGGAGAGCGAATCCCCAACTATCAACTAACAACCAGCAACTAGCAACTGATTCCTTCAGCCCCGCGGCCTTCTTCTCTTCCCTGCTGAAGCAGCTTTATCTCGACCAGGGCTACGTGCCACGCGCCGTTCTGGTGCCGGTGGACTTCCCCGACCGCGCCATCCTCGCGGAGTTGCTCAGCGAACGCTCCGGCCGGCGCGTGGAGATTAGCGCGCCGCAGCGGGGGGAGAAACGCTCGCTGGTGGACCTGGTCTGCCTGAACGCGAAGCAGTCCTACGACCAGCGCTTCCGCGTGCTGCAACCGGGGATGAAGGCCATCCAGGAGTCGTTGCAGGACCTGCTGACGCTGGACCAATTGCCCCGCCGCATCGAGTGCTTNNCCCACATCCAGGGCGCGGAGACGGTCGCCTCGATGGTGGTTTGGGAAGACGGCGCCATGAAGAAGTCCGACTACCGCAAGTTCCAGGTGAAGACCGTCACCGGCGTCGACGATTTCGCCGCCATGCAGGAGGTTGTCGGCCGCCGCTACAAGCGCTTATTGGACCGGCAAAACGAGAACGGCACGAAGTGCTTCCCATCACTGATCCTCATCGACGGCGGCCTCGGCCAGCTTCACGCCGCGGCAGAAGCTCTGGCCCGGATTGGCATCCAGCCCGGCACGCCGGACCAGCCGGCGCTCGCATCGATTGCCAAGCGCGAGGAGATCATTTACGTTTACGGCCAGGAGTCGGACCCCATCGTCCTCGACCGCCGCTCGCCTGTGCTGCACCTCATCCAGAAGGTTCGCGACGAGAGCCACCGCTTCGCCGTCACCTACCACCGCAAACGCCGCGAGATGCGCGACCGCGACTCCGAACTCGATGCCATCCCCGGCGTAGGCCCGCGCACCCGCCAGCGCCTGCTCGAACACTTCGGCAGCGTCCGCGGCATCCGCCAGGCCAGCCCCGACGCCCTGACTGCGGTAGTGAACGCCGCCACCGCGGAAAAAATCCGCAAGCACTTTGCGACCGAGGCCGAACCCGCGCTGCGCGTCCTCAACTCATGAAAGCCCAACCGCACTAGAATGGAGGGCTATGACGACTGCCACCTATCCCCCGAACCTGTCGCAGAGCGAGCTGCGCTCCCACCAAGCTCCGTTCGTCAATGAGCCGTTTCTCGACTTCACCGACGCACCGACGAAGCGCGCGATGCAGGAGGCGCTGGCTGCGGTCAAGTCCAGCCTCGGCCGCGAGTATGACCTCGTCATCGGCGGCAAGCGGATCAAGACCGACGCCAAGATCGTCTCCATCGACCCAGCGCGGCCTGCCGAGGTGGTCGGCATCCACCAGCGCGCCGACGAGCGCCACGTCGAGTTGGCGATGGCCGCGGCGCAGACTGCGTTCGCGAGTTGGTCGCGCACGCCCGCGGCTGACCGCGCTGCCCTGCTCTCTCGCGCTGCCGGCATCGTCCGCCAGCGCAAATTTGAACTCTGCGCGTGGCTCACTTACGAGGTCGGCAAGAACTGGGCCGAGGCGGACGCCGACGTCGGCGAGACCATCGACTTCCTGGAGTTCTACGCGCGCGAAGCGCTGCGCCTGGACGCTGCCGCCACGCCGATCCAACTTCCCGGAGAGCGCAACCAGTTGCGTTACATTCCCCTGGGCGTGGGAGCGGTGATCCCGCCGTGGAACTTCCCGCTGGCAATTATGGCGGGGATGACCTCGGCGGCCATCGTCTGCGGCAACACCGTCATCCTCAAACCCTCCGGCGACGCGCCCACCATCGCCGCAGTCTTCTTCAGCATTCTCGAAGAGGCTGGCCTGCCGGATGGCGTGGTCAACTTCTGCCCCGGCGCGGGCGCCAGATTCGGCTCTGCCATCGTGGCCCATCCCGAGACGCGCTTCATCGCCTTCACAGGCTCCAAAGCCGTCGGCCTCAAAATCCACGAGAGCGCGGCGAAGACGCAGCCCGGCCAGAAGTTCATCAAGCGCACCGTGCTCGAGATGGGCGGCAAGAATTCGATCATCGTCGAGCCGGATTGCGACCTCAACGCCGCCGTCGAAGGCGTCGTCGCATCAGCCTTCGGATTCAACGGGCAAAAATGCTCCGCCTGCTCTCGCGCCATCGTGGCTACCGAAATCTACGACAAATTCTGCGAGCGCCTCGTCGCGCGCGTCACGCACATAGAGGTTGGTGACCCGGCGAAAAACTTCTACACGGGGCCAGTCATCAATCGAGCGGCCTACAAAGAGATCCTCAACTACATAGAGATTGGGCGAAAAGAAGGCCGGGTAATCGCGTTCGGTAAGGCCCCGAAGAACAACCCAGACTACGGCTACTACATCGCTCCGACGGTGATTGCAGACGTGGCGCCAACGGCGCGCATCGCGCAGGAAGAGATCTTCGGGCCGGTGCTGGCGGTCATCAAGTCCACCAGCTTCGACGACGCCCTCGCCATCGCCAACAACACCGAGTACGGCCTGACCGGCGCACTCTATTCCACCTCCCGCGCCAAGCTCGACCGCGCGCGCCTGGAGTTCCACGTCGGCAATCTCTACTTCAACCGCAAGTGCACCGGCGCAATGGTCGGTGCGCATCCGTTCGGCGGATTCAACATGAGCGGGACCGACTCCAAGGCCGGCGGCCCGGATTATCTGCTGTTGTTCACCCAGGCCAAGTCGATCGCCGAGAAACTCGGCGACTACCGATAACGGTAGAGTTTCACCTTCTGGATGGTGGGCCCGTCGGCGGCAAATTTCAGGCCGCTGCCGGACTGGTTGGCCGCCGCCGCTTCCGCCAGCTTGTAGTTCAGCAGAACGTCGTCGCCGTTGAGCCAGCGCCCGGGCACCCACAGGGGAACGGCTCAGGCGGTCTTCGCCTGCAACAGGTCGCCCGCGCGGGCTGCGGCTTCCGCCAGCACCCGGTGGTGGATGGTGAAGAGGGCCAGTTCCAGGCGGTCCGATACGCCGGTCTTGTCGTAAATGCTGCGCAGGTAGTTCTTGATGACCTGTTCCTTGGTGTTCAGCTGGATGGCGATCTGTTTGTTCTTGCAACCCTGCGTGATCAGCGCCACGATCTGGATCTCCTTGGGTGTCAGGCGGTCCCGGACGCGGACGCCGACTGCGTCCTGCGCCAGGATGGAGGTGACGTTGGAGTGCTGCATCGAGCGCTGACCCGCCGCCACCCGGCGGACGCAGTCGATCAGTTCGGGGCCGGAAACGCCGCGGAACACCATGCCATCAAGGCTGCGGGCAAGCGCGTCCGCGACCTCGGCGCCATTCTCGGCAACCAGTATGACGCGGCTGCCTGCCTCCCGGGCGCGGGCGATCAGGCCGCCGGCGTCGGCTTGCAGGCTGGCGGACACCAGCAGAATCGCGCCTATGTGGGCGTCGAGGGCATTCTCCAGGCGCGCCGCGTCCTCGCATTGGGCAACAATGCTCACGTTGTCTTCCAGGGCCAGCACGCGAGCCGCGCCCGCCCGGAAGATCGCCTGGTTGTCGGCAAGGATTACTTGAATCATCGGTCGATTGCGCCTCCCAGGGCGCATCTGGACGCCAGTTCCATTATCGGCAAGGCTGGCAACCGGGATGAGGGATGTCTACAATTCGTTTAGCATCCTTCGCCATCCGGTCTTATCCGGGTTCAGCTCGCGGGTAGGCAGCATTTCCGCCGAGTTCCGCTTGCTAGCACCCTTCCCGGCCTTGGGCGAATCCAATGGAAACACCCCTTTCTCAGCCGCCGGATAGGGCCGGCGTCAGAATAGCAAGCCCAGGCGACCTATGCCGAAGCCAATTCTTCTTGCCATCGACGACGACATCAGCGTGCTCGAAGCCGTGGTGCAGGACCTGCGCCGGCACTACGGGCAGAACTATCGCATCGTACGGGCAGCTTCGGGCGGGGCGGCGCTGGACATCTGCCGGCAGCTGATCGAGCGCGAGGAGGCGGTCGCCCTGTTCCTCTCCGACCAGCGCATGCCGGGCATGACCGGCGTCGACTTTCTGGAGCAGGCCATGGCCATCTATCCGGAGGCAAAGCGCGTGCTGTTGACCGCGTATGCCGACACCGAGGCCGCCATCCGCGCCATCAACTCGGCCAAGATCCACTATTACCTGAACAAGCCGTGGGACCCGCCGGAAGAGAAGCTGTACCCGGTGCTCGACGACCTACTGGAGGCCTGGAAGCAGGGCTACAAGGCGCCGTACGAGGGCATCCGGGTGATCGGGTTGCGCTGGTCGCCCACCGACCACGCGGTGCGCGACTTCCTCTCGCGCAACCGCATCGAGTACAAGTGGCTGGACCCTGAGAGCATGCCGGAGGCAGTCGATCTGCTGAAGGAAAAAGGCCTGGACGATGCGAAGTTGCCAGTCGTCCTGTTCGGCGACGGGACCGCACTGGTGCAGCCGACAACCATGGAGCTGGCCACGCGCATCGGGCTGCGCGTGCAGGCGCGCGAGGAGTTCTACGACGTCATCGTGATCGGCGCCGGACCGGCGGGCCTCGGAGCGGCCGTCTACGGGGCATCCGAGGGGCTGCGCACGCTCATCATCGAGCCGGACGCCATCGGCGGGCAGGCCGGGTCGAGCTCCAAGATAGAGAACTATCTGGGCTTCCCCAATGGGCTCAGCGGCGACGAGCTGGCCAAGCGCGCGTTCCTGCAGGCCAACCGGCTGGGCGCGGAGTTCCTCACCCAGCGGGTTACCTGCATCCACTCGGAAAACGGCTACCACCTGGTGCATTTGAGCGACGGCCGGGAGCTGACCGCGCACGTCTGCCTGATTGCCACCGGCGTCGCCTATTGCAAGCTGGAGGTGCCGGGGGCGGACCGCTTTGCCAGCGCCGGCGTCTACTATGGCGCGGCCAAGAGCGAGGCCATGTCCTGCGCGGACGAGGAGATTTACCTGATCGGCGGGGCCAACTCGGCAGGCCAGGCAGCCATGCATTTCTCGCGCTATGCCGCCAGGGTGCACATGCTGGTGCGCGGCGAATCGCTCACCCGGAGCATGTCAAAATACCTCATCGACCAGATTGCCGCGACCCCCAACATCGTGGTGGAAACCAGGACCGAGGTGGTTGCCATGTCCGGCAACGACCACCTTGAGTGCCTGACCCTGAAGACCGCGCGCGGCGAAGAGCAGCGCACCGCGACATCGCTGTTTATCTTCATCGGCGCGGCGCCCAAGACCGATTGGCTGCCTGCACAAATTGCCACCGATGAAAGAGGATTTGTCCTGGCCGGCCCCGACCTGAAGGCTCGGGCGCCCGGAGCCTGGAAGCTGGAGCGCGAGCCCTACCTGCTGGAGACCAGCGTGCCGGGAATCTTCGTCGCCGGAGACGTCCGTTTCAACTCGGTCAAGCGCTGCGCCTCGGCCGTCGGCGAAGGGTCTATCGCCGTGCAGTTCATGCACCAATACCTGGCAACCCTGTAGGACACAAATGAGAGGGCATCGAGGCTTCGGGAAAGGACGTTTCGCTTAAGGGCACGCGTTTACCCGTGCCGTACACGGTTCATTTGCAATCCGGCTTTACAGGCTGCGGAAANNGTGACGTCTTTTCGGAGTAGCATCGGGCTTCAGCCCGCGGTAGAACGGTCAACAATACCGAGGGGCTTTAGCCTCGGGCCTTCCGGCTCGTAACACTTTAGTTACCACCGGAATAGCTCGCCGGCAGCAGCAGATTCAGAAGCTTTTTGGCTACAGGAGCAATCCAATCCAACTGTGAGCGAGCAAGTCCAGACCGCCGGAAGTAAGCCGCAAAGCATGAGCGACGATCTGCTGGCGCGGTTGCGCGCCGTCGCTATCCTCGCCGCGGTCCCCGACCAGGAGATTCGCTGCCTGGGCGATGCTCGCCAATTGCGCCTGGTGGAAGGCGACTTCCTCGCCCGGCAGGGTGAGGTGGCGCACTCCTTCTGGATTCTCCTCAGCGGCGAGATGCGCATCCGGTCCCTGCAGGACGGGCAGGGATTCACCATGGCCCAGCTTCCCGCCGGCACGGCGTTTGGAGAAGTGCCGCTGCTTTCCAACACTCCCTACACGATCAGCGTGCAGGCCACCCAACCCAGTGAGGTGCTCGAGTTCGATGAGCAGCAGTTCTGGAACATCATGACGGCGTGCCCCAATGTGCGCAAGGCCATCCTCGGCAACATGGCATACCGCTTTCAGAAGTTCCAGAGCGCGGTGGTGCAGCAGGAAAAAATGGCGTCCCTGGGCGCCTTGGCCGCCGGCCTGATGCACGAGCTCAACAACCCCGGGGCCGCCGCCGTCCGTGCAGCCGCTCAACTGCGCCAGAACCTCCTGCGCATGCATAAGCTCACCGCCAAGTTCTCCAAGGCCAACCTGAACGAAGAGCAGAAACAATGCATGTTCCAGTTGCAGGAGCACGCGCTCGAGAAGGAGCGGCCGTTGCGCATGAATTCGCTGGAGCAGAGCGACGCGGAAGAGGCGCTGGCGACGTGGATGGAAAATGCGAACGTGGAAGACGCGTGGAAGCTGGCCCCGGCGCTGGTCGCCATCGGGATCACGGCAGATGAGTTGGAGTGTGCGCGCGCCGAGTTCCCCGGACCGTACTTCCCGGATGCGCTGAACTGGCTGGAGGCGCTGGTTTCCAGCATGCAACTGGTCAGCACCATCGAGGAGAGCATCGGGCGCGTCTCCGACCTGGTGAAGGCGGTCAAGACGTACGCGTACGAGGGCAAGGGGCAAAAGCAGGCGGTCGACGTCAACGAAAGCCTCTACGCAACCCTGGTCATCCTCGCCCACAAGTTTCGCCAGAAGGAGATCGTCCTCGAAAAGGATCTCGCGGCGAACCTTCCCCCCCTGCAATGCGAGTGCTCCGGGCTCAACCAGATCTGGACCAACCTGCTGGACAATGCGATCGACGCAGTCCCCCAGGGCGGCCACATTCGCATCCACACCTGGGAGGAAGAGACGCCCGGTGACGCCAGGGCGGCCCGCAAGCCGCGCCACTACCTTTGCATTGCGATTGCCGACGACGGCCCCGGCATCCCGCTGGAAAGCCAGCCCCGCATCTTCGACCCCTTCTACACCACCAAGGCCGTCGGCGTAGGCACCGGCCTCGGCCTCGGCATCGTGCAGCGCATCACCGAGCAGTACGGCGGCCAAGTCACCTTCGCCTCCGAACCCGGCAACACCGAGTTCCGCGTCCGCCTCCCCCGCGACCGCGACTGACGGACTCACAACGAGTCGTCATTCTGACTCGAAGAGTCAGAATCTCTGTATTTGCCTTTGTACGTCGGAGCCTTCAGCCCGCAGATAAGGTCCGTAACACCCCCACATTCCTCGCCTCATCCCCCGGAGCATCCACCGGCGTCTCCGCGATGAACGCGCAGTGCGCGAAGCGCTCATCGTGCAGCAGCCTGCGAAATGCCGCCGCGCCGATCGTGCCTTCGCCGATATGCTCGTGCCGGTCCAGCTTGGACCCGAACGGCGCCTTCGCATCGTTGCAGTGCCACACCTTCACCGCATCGAACCCCACCGTCGCCTCCACCAGCTTCATCGTCTCGATGTAGCCGTCCTCCGACACAATGTCGTACCCGGCCACATGCACGTGGCAAGTGTCCAGGCACACTCCAACCGGAGCGCAACCCCGCAAACACTCCACCAACTCCGCCACCTGCTCCAGCTTTCCGCCCAGCGAAAACTCCGCGCCCGCCGTATTCTCAATCAGTATCCTGAAGTCCTTCCCCGCAAAATCGATTCCCGCAATCGCCCGCTCGATCGACTCCGCCGCCAGCCGCAGCCCTTCTTCGCGCGTCAAGCCCTTCCAGCTTCCCGGATGCAGCACCAGGTACTCAGCGCCCAGCGCCAGCGCCCGCTCCACCTCGCCGCGAAACGCAGCCACCGAGTTCACCCGCACCGCCTCGGTCTGGCTGCACAGGTTGATCAGGTAGCTCGCGTGGATCGCCACCGGCCCCACGCCAAACTCAGCCCGCAGCTCGCGCATCTTCTTCGCATCCGCCGGCTTCACCGCCGCCGCACGCCACGCCCGCGGGCTCGACGAGAATATCTGGAACGTATTCGCCCCGGCCTCGACCGCGCGGTTCACCGCCGTCCAGCATCCGCCCGCCGTACCCACATGCACCCCAATCCGCTTCATCGCCATGCCTTCGAGCCTACCTTCTTGTTTGAATCTGCTTCCACCTTTCGATGTATCATCTTCGGTGTCTCCCGAACCTGGGACCCGGGCTCGCTCTGTGTTCTCTCTGTTCCTCCGTGTTCTCTGCGATGCGCTTTTGCTCTTCAACCCATCCTCAGCATGACTGAAAGGACCTGCTCCATGCCTGAACCGCAAAGCTACAAGAACCACACCCGCTGGTTCCCGCCCTTCCACTTCTTCGCCGCGCCTGTGCTGGTGCTCAACCTCATCTTCGCCATCGCTTTGACCATCCATCACTGGAATTGGCATCGCGTCCTCTTCCTCTGGTACATCGTCCTGTCGCTGGCCCTTATCGTGCTCGCCATCGGCAGCCGCGTCATGGCCCTCAAGGCGCAGGACCGCGTCATCTGCCTCGAAGAGCGCCTTCGCTTCGCCGCGCTGCTGCCCGCGGACCTGCTCGCCCGCAGCAAGGCCCTCAGCCAAGACCAACTCATCGGCCTGCGCTTCGCCTCCGACGACGAACTCCCCGCGCTCGTCAAACGCGCCCTCGACGAACACCTCACCCGCGATCAGATCAAGAAATCCATCAATTCCTGGAGGCCCGACTACTTCCGCGTCTAGAGCATTTTCGCGTTA
>PLUT01000354.1 GCA_003162875.1 Granulicella sp. | reverse complement strand
CGATCGCCAACGACGTGGCCAAATACTTCGCGATTATTCCGGCGATGTTTGCCGGCGTGTTTCCGGTGCTGGCGGCGGTGAACATCATGCACCTGCAGTCGCGGGAGTCGGCGATCCTGTCGGCGGTGATCTTCAACGCGCTGATCATCATTGCGCTGATTCCGCTGGCGCTGAAGGGCGTGAACTATAAGCCCATGTCGGCGGCAGCGCTGCTGCGGCGGAATTTGTGGATCTATGGCGCGGGCGGAATTATCGCGCCGTTCATCGGCATCAAGCTGATCGACATGTTGATTGCGTCAATGCATTTGGTCTAAGGCAGTTGTGAGTTGTGAGTTTTGAGTTTTGAGTTGTGAGTTGCAGAGGTCACGTGCGGGGCGCTTTGCGGAGTAGCAGCGGGCTTGATAGCCCAGGGCTTCAGCCCTGGGTCTCAAGCGGTAAATGGACCGCACAATCCAAGGGGCTTCAGCCCCGGGCAGTTTGTTCGCGAGGGAAAAGCAATGAAGAAGCACATCATCACGTCGATTCTGTACACCGTGATTACGGCGGTGCTGCTGGGCATCGGTTATCCGCTGGTGGTGACGGGGCTGGCGCACGTGCTGATGCCGAAGCAGGCGGACGGCTCGCTGATCTACCGCGCCGACGGAACGCTGGCTGGCTCGCGGCTGATCGGGCAGCCGTTCGACGGGCCGGGCTACTTCTGGTCGCGGCCGTCGGCGGCGGGCAACGGCTATGACGCGTCGAACTCGGGCGGATCGAACTACGCACCCACCAACGCTGCGCTGGTGAGCCGGGTTGCGGCGACGGTGCAGACGCTGAATCCCAAAGGCACCAGCGCGCCGGTGCCGATCGACCTGGCGACGGCGTCGGGCTCCGGCCTCGACCCGGACATTACCCCGGCGGCGGCGTACTACCAGGTGACGCGGGTGGCGGCGGAACGGCACATCGGCGAAGACGCGGTGCGCAACCTGGTTGCGGCGCACGTGACGCCGCGGCAGTTCGGGCTGCTGGGCGAGCCGCGAGTGAACGTGCTGCAACTCAACATGGATCTGGACGCGATGGCGCCGCCGGCGGCGGCGAAGTAGCGTCGCAATCCCACATCTCAAAAATCGAGATGTGGGGCACCCGGCGAAGTAGGTCGTTGCGCGGGAGTTTAGGCGGCGATTTTGAGGGTGCGGCTCTTCAGGGGCGGGACCTTCTTGCGCTTTGCGCGCGAGGCCTTCCAGAAGTCGTGGTCGTTCTGCACCAGGAACCAGATATCTCCCTGGCCCTGCCCAAAGGCCTCGCTGATCTTGATCGACATCTCCGGGGTGATGCCGGCGCGCTGGTTGAGCACGCGGGACAGCATGACCCGCGACACGCCAATGTGCCTGGCGAAGGCGGTGACGCTCATCGGAATGCTCTCCAGAGCCTCCTTGATGATTCTGCCGGGGTGTGGCGGGTTGTACATCCGCATGGCGTTTTCCTCCTCAGTGATAGTCCCGATAGTCGACGAGAATTGCGTCCTGGCCATCGAACGCGAAGATCATTCGCCAGTTGCCGTTCACTTTCACCGCCCAGTGGCCAGCGAGTTCCCCCTTGAGGGGGTGAAGATGCCAACCGGCCACGTCCATCGTGGAGGGTCCGGTCGCGCGATTCAAAACTACAAGTTGGCTCTCCAACTTGTTTGCGTGAGCAGGCTGAATACCAACCTTCGATCCAGTCTTAAAGAACTTTTCCAGCCCGGCGTGCCTGAACGACTTGATCACTTCCTATACCGTAAACTGCGCATTTACAGTTGTCAACTCCAGCCTCGGGTTACCAGCCCGCTGCTACTCCGGGTCGAGCTGCCGCTCGATGCCACTCATCGCGGTGAGGCTCGAGATGAATGGGGCACCCCGCATTTGCGGCGCGACAAAAGACAACTACGGAGATTCTGGACTTCGTCCAGAATGACGGCTTTGAAGATCGTTGCTGAGTGCGGGACGGGCTATGATGGCTTGACCCAAGGGCGGCGACACTGCGGCCGGGCGACGTGTTTCAAGCGGAGGCGGAGGGGCCGGGGCACGGATCGGCACCCTGGCTAAAAGGCGGGACACCAGTGCAGCTACGGATTAAGCGGGCCGTGGAACGGGTGCCGGGCGGCATGATGGTCGTGCCGCTGGCGGTGGGCGCGACGATTACCACATTTGCGCCGCATGCGGGCAGCTTTTTCGGGTCGTATACCAATGCGCTGTTTACCGGGGCACTGCCGATCCTGGCGGTGTTCTACGTGTGCATTGGCGCGAAGATAACGCGGCGCTCGCTGCCGCGGGTGGTGCGCAAAGGCGGTGCATTGCTGGCCGCGAAGTTTGGGCTGGGGCTGGCGGCCGGATTTGTGCTGGGGCGTCTGCTGGGGGTCGAGCCGATAGCCAGCGGCGGGCTGGCGGGGCTGTCCGCGCTGGCGGTGGTGGCTGCGGTGAACGACACCAACGGCGGGCTGTACATGTCGCTGATGGAGGAGTACGGCAGCGCGGAAGATTCGGCGGCGTACAGTGTGATGGCGCTGGAGTCGGGCCCGTTCCTGACCATGGTGTCGCTGGGAGTGGTTGGGCTCGCGGCGTTTCCCTGGCAGACGCTGGTGGGGGCCATCCTGCCGCTGGCGGCGGGAATGTTGCTGGGCAATCTTGATCCGGAGTTGCGCGCGCTGCTCTCCAGCGGCGTGGAGGTGCTGATTCCGTTCTTCGCGTTCGCGCTGGGCACCACGCTGGACCTGCACCGCGTGTGGGAGGCGGGGTTGCTGGGACTCGCGCTGGGACTGGCCGTGGTGCTGGTGTGCGGCGTCTGCCTGATCGCGGTGGACCGGCTGATCGGCGGCGATGGGACTGCCGGGATGGCCGCGTCCACCACCGCGGGCAACGCGACCGCGGTTCCGCTGCTGGTGGCGACAGCCAATCCCGCGTACGCGCATGCGGCGGCGCCGGCGACAGTGCTGGTGAGCGCCAGCGTGATCGTCAGCAGCTTGCTGGCGCCTCCGCTGACGGCTTTGTGGAAGGCTCGGGTGGAGCGGCGGGGCGCAAAGGCCCGGGGCTGAATAGGCTGCGGAAAGCGGGTCTTGCGCGGAAAGTGGCGAGAAGCGTGTCCCGGGGGCTAAAGCCCACGTCGATTCTG
>PLUT01000005.1 GCA_003162875.1 Granulicella sp. | reverse complement strand
CTAAATAGGACAACCGGGCAGACTGGAGGCTAATGTCTGAATCAAGTTGGCACTCCTGTCGTGCCTTCTTCATTGTCAAGTGAGGTTGAGATGGGACGAGCCTCGGTTTTCCCTTGACAGACAATTGGAATGATCTGTAGGCTGCTGTTTCGGATGTGGTATTACCACTTCCTTCATCCCGTAATGAATTATCCTCTATTGCATAACTGACTGAACGGATCAGGAAACTTTGTCTAACAAAGCTTGATCGTGACCCCATTCGCCGAGTGGCAGTTGGATCGTGGCTCGCCTAAAGTACGTGTGCTACACGACAGAGAACCCCTGGCAGCGCACACGCAGTGAGAACTCGTTAGCCAAGTCTTCCAGAAGACGAGCCCCTGTTCGAAGACAGGATCTGCGCGCTTGAACTTGCTCTGAACAGGGGATTCGTATGCTTCGTGGTTTGTCCGTAAGATTTCGCGCAACCAGCCGTGTGGCGATGGTGTTCCTGGCAGCATTCCTGTTCTCAGGCTTGCCTGCATTAGCGTCGATCGCGCTGGATGCGACCAGTACACAGACCGCTCCGGCCAGCACAACGTCGTTGAGCTGGAACCATGTACTCGGCAGCGGTGGCAACCGCATGGTCGTCTGTGGTGTGACATTTGGGTACAACGATACTGCTCAAGCGTCGCCGCTCTCACCAGCGCCCACTATGACGTTTGACGGAGTGGCCATGACGGCGTCCGTCCAGGCGCCGACGCACGCACAGTCCAGTACAGCGAAGATCTTCTCGCAGATCTTCTACATTAGCGATGCCGGCCTCGGCTCGCGCGTTGGCAGCTACACCGTCGCCGTCACCATACCCACAGCAGTCACCGGTGGTGCATCGGCAGGCTGCACGTCGATGTTTGGGGTTAATCAAGCTGCTCCGGAGGCTGCAGCCACCGAGTACAGTGGATCGAGCACGCCTGCTCCATCCATCACGCTGACGACCATCACGGCGGGCGACTGGGTCATCGATGCTCTCGCGGGCGGCTATGGCTCCTCGGGCAGCGCCGGGGCGCCGGGCTCCGCGCAGACGTTGTTGTACAACGTTCAGTCGACGGCAGGATCCAAGACCACGGGCGGATCGAATGGTGGCGAGATATCTGCCGGAAGCTATGAGTTGGTCGCAACTCCGGGGCCGGTCACCATCGGATGGACACCAACCGTCGCACGGCAGGCTTATGCAGCGGCAGCCTTCGCCCCCGCTGCTACCACGAACTACACCGTCAGCACGGCGGTTAGTCCCTCTGGCTCCGGCACTGTAACGCTCAATCCAAACCAGGCGAGCTATCCCAGCGGGACTAGCGTCCAGGTCACAGCAAACCCGGGGATCGGCTATACCTTCGCAAATTTCAGCGGCAACCTGACCNNGTAGCACCAACCCGCAGACCCTCGTAGTCAACGGCAACGAATCGGTAACGGCCAACTTCGCCGCCGTACCATGCACGCTCACCATTAATGTTGTTGGATCCGGCACGGTGACCCCCGCTTCTGGCAGCAGTTACTCCTGCGGCACACCGGTCGTGGTAACAGCGACTCCGAACTCCGGCTACAGCTTCGGTCAATTCAGTGGAGCTCTCACTGGCAGCACCAACCCCCAGACGATCACACTCAATACCAGCTCGACGGTCACCGCCACGTTCGTCCAGGGCACCGCGTGCACCCTATCGACCAGCGTCACAGGATCGGGATCCATCACGGTCAGCCCGTCTGGCACCGTGTTCAGTTGTGGCACGCAACTCACAATTACTGCAGTCCCCGCAACGTACTTCAGCTTAACCGGATTCGGCGGCGCGCTGAGTGGCACCACCAATCCCCAGATGCTGACTCTCAACGCAAACTCGACGGTGAGCGCAGCGTTTGCCCAAACCTCCTACCCTATCAACGTGACCATTATTGGCCCGGGCACCGTCACAGCCAGCCCCAGCGACAGCGGCAACGGGTATACACCCGGCACCATGGTCCAGCTCACGGCGACACCCAGNNTCCGGCGCCTTCTTTACCGGCTTTAGCGGAGACTTGACGGGCACCACGAACCCGCAGACCCTGACCGTTAGTACGACTGCAAATGTCACCGCAAACTTCGTCAACGCGACGATCACCGAGGACGCTGTCAGCCACGGAGCCAGCACTGCCACCGCGGGTACCTTGTCGTGGCAGCACACATTGGGAGTGGGCAGTTCGCGAGCCGTCGTGATCGCGGTAGGCCAGACCGATACGCTCGCAAGTCCAGACCCCTCCTCGGTTGTCACAAGTGTGCTCTTCAACGGCGTCTATGCCACGCCGGTGCCCAACTCGATTATCAACGGTGGCACCAGCGGCAGCGTGCAGACTCAGCTCTTCTACCTGCTTGAGCCTGAGTTGCCACCAACGGGAACATATACCGTCACCGTGAATCTTGCTGGCTCGGTCGCTGGCATCCAGGCGGGAGCCGTCTCGTTCTTCGGCGTCAATCAGGGACCGCCGGAGGCCGTGGTGACGGCAAGGAACACGAGCGGCGCCGATCTTATTAGCACCACGATCACGACGCTTACCAACAATGCCGTTGTCGTCGACATGGTCGAAGACAATAACGTCGCCGCGCTCACCGCCAACGCAGGGCAAACCGTCGCGTGGACTGGTTCTGCCAACTCAGGCACTGGCGGCAGCAGTACCAAAGCCGTGCCCATAGCGGGCGCAACGACCCTCGGCTGGGCCGGTTCCGCGAGCCGTCTTGCGTATTCGCTGGCGGCGTTTCCGCCCGCCACTGCAACCGTGCCCTCCACCTACACGCTGACCACCGGTGTCGCGGGTGGCCTTGGAACCATCGCCACCAACCCCGGCCTGGCGTCCTATCCATTGAGCACAGGCGTTCTGCTCACGGCAACACCGCAGACCGGCTACGCCTTTAGCAGTTGGAGCGGCGACTACACCTCCACCGCCAATCCACTTTCCATCACCATGGACACCAACCGCAACGTGGTTGCGAACTTCATCACGGCGGCCACCTGCAACCTGACCATCAACGTCGTCGGCAGCGGTACGGTCACGCCGGCCGGCGGCATCTACAACTGCGGCACCGTGATCCACTTCGTCGCCACACCGTCCGCGGGCTACAATTTCACCTCCTACAGCGGTGACTTCAGCAGTGTTGACAACCCAGCCGACTTCACTCTCAGCGCGGACTCGACTGTCACCGTCGAGTTCGACGCAATCCCCCTCTGCAGTCTCACTGTCAACACCGTCGGCCAGGGCAGCGTGTCGCCTGACACTGGCACCTACGCATGCGGTGCCGTCCTCAACCTGCAAGCCACGGCCGGTAGCGGTTATGCCTTCAGCGGCTATAGCGGAGACGTTTCCACAACGGCAAATCCCGCGACCGTCATCCTCAACCAGAATACGAACATCACTGCGACGTTCACCGCGGGCACAGCATGCACGCTGACCAGCGCTGTCGTCGGGCAGGGCAGCATCACTCCGAGTTCAGGAAGTTGGGCTTGCGGCACCACTATCGCGATCGAGGCCGATCCAGCCGCGAGATATCTCTTCAGCGGATGGAGCGGCGATCTCTCGGGGAGTGCTTCACCCACCACCCTCACTCTGAGCATGAGTAAGAATGTGACTGCGAGCTTCATCGTGAACATCGCAGGTGTCACGGGTGACCCACGGACCGTAACGGAGCCAAGCTATCCGCCGGTCTGCACCGTACTCACTGCGGTGCAGTCGAGCACCGGCCTGGTTGAATCGCAACCCGACACCACACGCGTACAGGCTGCCATCAATGCGTGCCCGGTTGGACAGGCGGTGGAGTTCTCCGCGAATGGCACCGCCAACGCTTTCATCATTCAACCCATCACGCTCGCAGCCGGGGTCACCATGCTGATCGACCCGGAAGTGACGATATACGCCTCCATCACCGCCGCCGACTACGCGTGCAATACCGCAGCCGACTGGTGCAACCCCGTCATCAACGTCGCAACCAACACCTATCCCGCCACCGGCTCGGCCATCATGGGCCTTGGCGTGATCGATGGACGCGGCGGCGTGCCGCTGCTCGACACCGGCAAGACATGGTGGTCGCTGGGTTCGAACGAAACTCGCCCGCGCCTCGTCTACCTCGGCAATCACGATACCAACGCCGACGCCGACAACTTCACCATGTACAAGATCACCCTCAAGAACTCGCCGAAGTTCCACTTCTCCGGAACCGGCAACGACCTCACCATTTGGGGTGTCAAGGTCTACGCTCCGCCCGACTCGCCTAACACCGACGGCATCGATCCATCCGGCTCGCAGAACATCACGATAACGAACTCCTACATCTCCGATGGCGACGACATGATCGCCATGAAGGCCGGCGTGGGCCACGTTGCGAACGTCACCATCTCGAACAACCACATGTACAGCGGTCACGGCATCACCGTAGGCTCCGAGACCAACGCCGGCCTCAACAACATGTACGTCCACGACGATGCCATCGATAACGGCTTCGGCGGCTCTTCAGTCGACTCAATTCGCATCAAGTCCGACACCAGCCGCGGCGGCGAGGTGTACGACGTGCTCTACAAGAACATTTGCATCCAGCACGGCGGAGACACGATCGTTATCGACCCGTACTACTCTTCGGAGACCGGAAGCCTGATTCCCAACTTCCACGACATCACCTTCAGCAACGTGCACGAACTCATTCGAGATTCAGCCCACAAGTCCACATTTACCGGATACAACACGGCAGGCATCGTAAATCCGCTGACCGTAACCATGGACAACTTCTCCTTTGACGGAGCCGTCGCGAACGATTTCAAGGCGCCGGACAACGTCAACAATGTGCAGTTCACCTTCGGTCCCGGCCCGGTCAACGTCGCCTCGTTTCTGACGGCGGATGCCGCGATTCCGTCGAACCTCATCACCGTCACCAACAGCGTCTCCAACAGCAACACGCCCTACGATTGCACCAATGCCTTCGTCTATCTGGCGGGCGATCTGACCGCGCCCGCTTCAACGATCGCGGCCGGCACATCGCCTAACTTGACGGCGGTGCTGCAGAACGTGGTCAGTCCACTGATGGCAGGCACGATCAGCAGTCCGCAGCAGAACCCACCGACCGGAACCATCAACATCCTGGAAGGCGCCAACGTCGTTGGCACTGGTACCATTAGCGGCCGCCTCACCTACATCACCATTCCCAGTATTACCGTAGGCACTCACACCTACACGGCGCAGTATTCCGGTGACACCAACTACGCTGCGCTAAGTTTCGGTAACTTCACGCTGATCGCGGCCGCTGCTCCTGTCGCCAATAACCAGTCGGTCACGGTGCCTTACAACACGGCAACCCCCGTCACTCTGACGGCAACCGGCAGCGGAACCCTAACCTATACGGTTGTGGCATCTCCCGCGCATGGCACGCTCAGCGGCACCGCACCGAGCCTAACTTACACACCCAACGCGAGCTACACCGGGGCGGACAGCTTCACCTTCAAGGCCAACAACGGCATCGACGGCAATGTCGCGACCGTGAGCATCACCGTTCAATCCGGTTTGGGGCAAACGTCGCAGACAATTACCTTCCCGGCTCCGGCAACGCCAGTCACTTACGGCGCGGCATCCATCACGCTAGGGGCGACGGCGAGTTCCGGGTTGGGCGTCAGCTACTCGGTGAGCGGTCCTGGCAGCCTCAGCGGCAGCACGTTGAGCTTTACCGGCGCAGGCTCGGTCGTGATCACGGCGTCTCAGGGCGGCAACACAACCTACTCTGCGGCCGCTCCGATGCAACAAACGATCGTGGTCAACCCGGCAACGCTGATCGTCGGCGTCACGGGATCACCGTCGCGTATCTATGGTCAACCCAACCCGACCTTCACGCCCGCCATCGGCCCGTTTGTCAATGGCGACACGCGAATCTCGGCCACTACCGGAGCGCCCACGCTGACAACCACAGCGGTTCCGAAGTCGCCTGCCGGTCCATACACAATCACCGTCGGACAGGGAACTCTTGCCGCCACCAACTACATTTTCAATCTCACGAATGGGACGTTGACCGTGAACGGGGGAGCGGCCCAGAGCATTCTCTTCCCGCCTTTGGCAAACTTCGCCCACGGTACCAGCGTGACCCTGGTTGCGGTAGCCACCAGTGGCCTCCCGGTAACCTTCACGGTGGCCAGCGGACCTGCCTCGATCAGCGGCAGCACGCTCACCATTACGGGAACTGGACCTGTCAGCATCACTGCGTCGCAGGCAGGCGATACAAACTTCAGCGCGGCGACCTCGGTCACTCGTCCCTTCACCGCGCAGTAGGCACTTTTCAAGAGGAAATGGATCATGCAAATCACGTCATCTCCGATGTCCACACGGCTTGCAACCCAGGCGTTGATCTTTGCCGGAACAGCGATCGTCGCGTCGGCGCTCCTCGCTGGCTGTGGTATGAAAGGTGGCTCAGCGGTCAATTCCAGCGGCAGCAGCGCCATTCCGCTCGTCCGATTTCAAGGCAAAGTATTCGGCGGCCAACAACCCGTCTATGGCGCGACGATTCAGCTCTACACGGTTGGTACCGCGGGCACGGCGTCGGCTGCGGCACCGCTCATCGCCAGCACGGTCACCACGAATTCCAGCGGCCAGTTTGCAATCACAGATACCTTTTCCTGTACCTTGGCCACTCAGGTCTACATCGTAGCCACCGGCGGCGACTCAGGTTCAGGAACAAACCCGGCCCTGTCGCTGATGGCCGCGCTCGGCCCATGCAGTTCGCTCACCTCATCGTCGTTCATCAACATCAACGAACTCACCACGGTCGCTTCTGTCTACGCGCTCTCTTCCTACATGACCGACTACGCCCACATCGGTGCAACCGGCAGCAATCCAAGCGGCCTGGTAAACGCGTTCAAGACGGCGAATCTTCTGGTAGATTCCGGCCTCGGCGCATCCCCCACTCCACCCGCAGGGATGACTCTGCCCACGACGCGCTTGAATACGCTGGCGGATATCCTGGCCGCGTGTGTCAACACTGCCGGAGCCTCATCCAGCGGTTGCATAACGCTCCTGAGCGCAACTGGCGCGTCGGAGACCATCGGAGCTGGACTCGCGATCGCGAAGAACCCCGGCAGCGCGAACCTTACCGCGCTCTGTAGCCTTGCGGCCCCTGCGTCGCCATTTGTTCCCATGCTCACCGCCCAGCCCAACGATTTCACGCTCGCCGTGAACTACACTGGTGCCGAACTCGCGAGCCCCTACGGCATCGCAATCGACGCCAGCGGCAATGCCTGGGTGACGAACGAGGCTGGCTTCTCTGTCGTGAAGGCACCCAGTCCTACCCAGACCTTTGCCACCACTAGCTACAGCGCCGGCGGCCTGCTCGCCCCGCGCGGCATCTCCATCGACCGCAGTGGCAATGCCTGGATCGCAAACACCGGCGGCAGCAATGTCGTCGAACTAACAAGCAGCGGATCGCCTGCTTCGGGTTCTCCATTCAGCAGCGGCGGCATATCCGCGCCTATCGCCATCGCCAACGATTCGTCTGGCAATGCGTGGGTCGCCAACTTCAACGGCAACTCCATCACTGAACTCAACAGCGCGGGCACAGCTATCGGATCGAGCCCCATCACCGGCTCGGGTGCCCTCAACGCTCCAACCTCCATCGCACTCGATGCAAGCGGAAGAGTCGCTGTCGCCAACGCGGGAACCGGCCAACTCTGCCTCTTCAACAACGCAGCAGCTCTTCAAAGCTGCGTAAGTGACGGAACACTCTTCGCCCCAACCGCAGTGGCAGTCAGTTCTGACGGCACCGTCTCGCTCGCCGGTTCGACGACCGGCTCAAGCGTCGCCGGGGCCTTCACCATCGCGACAACTACCGGCACGGTGATTACAGGGAGCCCGTTCTCCGGTGGTGGCCTTACGCTGCCGACTGCCGCATCCTTTGATGGCAACGGCAATTCCTGGTTCGCGAACCATGGATCGTTGTCGGAATTCTCGGGAGGAGTCCCAGTCTCGCCAAGTGCAGGCTTAGGTTCGCTCAGCTCTCCAGCAGGAGTTGCAGTCGACGCAAGTGGCAACGTCTGGACGGCGAACTCCGGAGACAATTCGGTTTCCATCTTCATCGGGCTGGGAACTGCGGTCACTACGCCACTCGCCGCGACAGTCGGCCCCTGAGGTTGTCTGTTTCATAACCCACACCTACCTGATGAGAAATCAGGACCTCGGCTAACCACACAATCCTACGTTCAAACATTTGCGGTGTCAGTTCTTTCGCCGATGTCCGACGGTTTGGTGGAACTTCAGCCTTATGCGTAAATAAGCGGTGGAACTTCAGGCTTATGGGGTATTAAAACTCAGCTATGGGGTGTTCTATCCCGTATGTCATTGAAGAATATAGTCGGCAACTTCAGCCTTATGCGTAAGCCCACAAGGTTTTGTGGGTTTACGCATAAGGTGAAACTGATACCGCCATAAGGTGAAACTGGACACACCATAACGTGAAACTGAATGTCCAACCCCCGGACCACTCTGGTCCGGGGATCGGTTCGCTGCGGCACGAATGCGCGGGTTCGCCCTAACGGACATCAGGCAACGTCTACGTCGCATCCCAGCATTCACTGGTAGCGCTCTCGTCCATCAAGGATCGGGGTTTGCAGCAGAATTACTAAAAGTATGTCTACATCGTTCCAAAACTAGATAAACCATTCCGACCGTGCGCCCAGCAGTGCATGGCAGACGACCATTGGAGCCATTGCATCTGGCTTCGGTTCGGAACCGACGTGACGGATGATACGGAGTGCAGAATTCTGCGCATTACGGCGTGCTTGACAAGCTCGCATGGCTGAGGTTTGATGTTGGAACGCCGCAACGAAAACCAGCGAGGTTTTCCCGGGATGGATTGTTGTTGCGATCTCTTCCGGCTACGACGGCCAGGTTGTTCTGCAAGGAAAGACCCTTAATTCCAGGTTGCGGTGCCATGGCGGCCACTTTTGAACCGAAGCACAACGGTCCGAAGTGAACGCGGATGAGGCCCTGCGTCAAAGCTTCGATGTGACGTTGTTTTTCCTGCATGAGTGACCGATAGCGGCGCTGGACGGCGCTCCCGATCCACATGCATCGAGCAGTGCGCATTGTCTGCAGAGTCTCCTGTGCATTGCCTCGCAGCGAATTGATTGTCCCGCGGGCGGGATTGGTTTGTGCGTGCCGCACACGATTCCCTCCTGACATTTTATGGATGGAGCCTGGCATGGAGCGAAGCGAAACGAGCTATGAGATACGCGGCACGGTAAGCGGACGCAAGGGCGAGCTGCTGCGGGGCGCACGCGTGGCGGTGTGGTGGCAGCACATCCGCGAACGGCGTGAGCTTGTGGCTGGAGAGACGTCCGACGATGGCGGCTACCGTCTGATCTTTGAGCTGCCGCGCAATGCGCCAGAGCCGATGGTGGTGGTGGAGGCGAGGTCGGAGGAGCTGGAGGCGCCGCTGGTTTCCGGGCTGACGAAGGTGCAGGCCGGCATGGTGGTAGACCTGAGCGCGAGCGAGCCGGACCAGTCGGAGTGGGCGGTCCTGATGCGTTCGATTGCGCCGCTGCTGGATGGGCTGGGGCTGAGCGATCTGGTGGAGGACAGCACGCACCAGGACATCACGTTTCTGGCGACGGAGCTAGGCAAGAGCACGGAGATTCTGATGCGTGTGGCGGTTTCCGCGCGCCTGGAGACGGCGTACAAGATTCCAGCCGCGGTGTTCTATGCGTTCCTGCGCCAGCAGGTGCCGGCGGCGCTGCCGAGCCCGCTGTATGACGCAAGCCACAACTTCACCCTGATATCGCCGCTGGTGCAGAGCATTGCCTCGCAGATCTTCGGGTTGTCTGCCGCGGTGCAGACGCGGACGATTACATCGGCGATTGCGCTGGACCTGATTGGGACGCAGTACACGCAGCAGATTGCGGGGATCGTAAGCCAGCTGCAGGCGCTGCACACGACGGACCTGCTGCAGCAGCCCTATCTGGTAGGCAGTGCGACGCTGGGCGAGTTGCTGACCTCCGCGGCACTCCCCGCCGCGAAGCAGCAGGCGTTTGCGCAGGCGCTGGCGAGCAGCACGCAGTCGATGCGGAATTTCTGGCGCACGCTGGGCAACGGGCAGAACGGCTTTACCGAGGCGGAGGCTTCGGCGATCGAGCGGACGTTGTCGATTGGGGCGTTCGTGAAGAACTATGTGCCCCTGGTGCAGAACCTGTTCCAGGGTTTTAGCGGGGGCACGTACAAGACGTTGCCGGACCTGGCGCGGCTGAGCCTGGCGGACTGGGAGCGGATTGTAACGCAGACGGGCGCGCCGCCGAACATTGATGCGGCGGGCACGTCGACCCCGGCGCAGGTGTTTGCGGCGGTGATCTATGCGCGGGTGACGCGTGCGTATCCGACGGCGGCGCTTTCCAGCCGCATTGCCGCGGGGACGTTTGTGCCAGCGGCGCAGCAGAAGCCGCTGACACAGTTCTTCCAGAACAACCCGGAGCTGGAGTTGATGAAGGACAACATTCCGGTGTACCTGGCGGCGCAGGGAGCGAACGCGTTTACGGGGATCGATGCGCAGGACCAGGCGGTGGTGATTGCGAATGCGCGGAGTTTCCAGCGGGTGCTGCGGATTTCGCCGAACACCGATATTGCGCAGAGCCTGCTGGGCGCGGGGCTGAGCTCGTCGACTGCGATTGCGGCGCTGGGGCAGCAGCAGTTGTTTTTGAAGGCGACGGCGGCGGGTTTGACGAAACCGGAGGCGAACCAAGTGTACCGGGTGGCGGCGCAGCGGTATGCGAGTGTGGTGTCGCTGTACATGCAGCTGAACCGCGACGCGATGGGGGTGATGCCGCAGGGGATGAACCAGGGGCCGGTGTTGAACAACGCGATGCAGGAGGCGGTGCGGGTGGATCCGTCGCTGACGACGCTGTTCGGTTCGCAGGACTACTGCGCGGTGGACGATTGTACAACGGTGCTGAGCCCGGCGGCGTACCTGTGCGATCTGCTGTTGTGGCTGCGGAACCATCCGCAGGGAGGGCAGACGGCGCTGGATGTGCTGGATGCGCGGAGGCCGGATATCCGGCACCTGCTGTTGAATTGTCCGAACTCGGACACTGAGCTGCCGTATATCGACCTGGTGATTGAGTTGCTGGCGGACAAAGTGAGTCCGCCGCCGGCGACGCAGCTCGCGGCGGCGATCGATGGAAGCCAGCTTTCGATTACAGTGGCGAGCGCCGCGGGCTTTCCGGCGGTGAACTTCACGGTGGTGATCGGGCCGGAGTCGCTGCTGGTGACGGCGATGAGCGGCGTGGGGAACACGACCTGGACGGTGGTGCGCGCGCAGGATGGAACGACTGGGACTCCGGCAGCCGCCGCGGCGGCGGTGATTCTGACCACGGCGATGAATCCGCCGTGGAAGCAGACGTCGGCGGACCTGAGCAGCGCGCAGCTAAGCGCGGCTCCAGCATTCTTCAACCAGGGCGCGTTTGTGACGCTGTTCAGCGCGAGCTATCCGCGCACGCTGCCGTACAGTGCGGGGCTGGATGAGCTGCGCGCGTATCTGCTGCAGTGGAACCTGCCGCTGTGGCAATTGCGACAGGCGCTGTTGCCGATCACCGGGGCAACGGTGGCGCAGCAGGCGGCGGTTGCAGCGGAGCGGCTGGGCATGAATACGCAGGCAGAGAGCCTGGTGACGACTGCAGGATTTGTAACTCCGGCGGTTGCATGGAATACGGGGAGCCCGGCGACCGACCTGGTTGCGGTGACGGCGTTTCTGCAAGCCGCGTCGATACCCTACGAATCTCTGCTGGAACTGTTGGAAGTAGCTTGGGTGCAGGGCGGGTTGAATGTGGGGATCTCGGGGATCAGCGACACCTGCATGATCAGTGGGCAGACGCTGACGCCGTCGCCGCTGGATGCGGGATTTCTGGATCGCGCGAACCGATTTCTGCGGCTTTGGACGAGCACGGGCTACAGGATGTGGGAACTGGACCTGCTGCTGACCGCGCCCAGCGTGGGCAATGGCACGCTGGACCAGAGTGCTCTAGCGGGGCTGCAGGCATTCTGGCAGTTGCAACAGAAGACTGGCGCGAGCGTGAATGCGCAGCTGGCGTACTACCAGGGCATTGATATCGCGAGCCATCGCGATTCCGGCGGGAGCACGACGCCGCTGTATACGCAGATCTTTCTGGATCCGACGACGACGTGGATTGCGCCCGATCCGGACCTGGTAAGCCTGTCGACGGGCGGGGCGATCGGCGACCCGGTGCTGAGCCATCATGTGAAGGCGATCCAGCCTGCGATCGGGGTTTCCGCTGCGGACCTGGCGACGCTGATTGCGTTGACGGACAACCAGCTGACCCTGGCAAACCTGAGCCTTATCTACCGGGTGAATGCTTTGGCCGCGGCGGCCAAACTGACGATTACGAACCTGCTGAACCTGGCTGTGCTGCTGCGTCCGACGGCGGCGGCTCCGTCGACCACACTGGCGGCGGGGATAACGGCAGCGCAGAGCACGATCCAAATCGCGAATGCGACGCCGTTCCGGCCGCCGACATTTTATGCCGCGATTGGAGCCGAGGTCCTGCTGGTGACGGCGATGACCGGCCCGGGGAACGCGACGTGGACGGTGGTACGCGGGCAGCTGGGAACCACGCCGGCCGCGGCTGCGGCCGGTGCCGCGGTCACGTCAGATGCGGCGAGCCCGGTGGCGGCGCTGGCGGCGCTGTTTCAGTCGCCCAGCGCTACGCTGACGTTTCTTTCGCAGGCGGCGACGGTGCTGCAGCAGACAGGGCTGAGCGTGGATGGGATCACGTATCTGCTGAACCCGCCGTCAACGATTACGGGAGGATGGGCGACGACGTCGCAAATTGCGCCGACGGCGATTGCGGCGACGCTGAGCGCGGTGCAGGCGGCGGTGCTGAGCCTGCTGTCTGCGAGCACCACGCTGGTGACCGGGATTGGCGCGGGGGACACGACGATTACGGTGGCGGCGGACGCAGGATTTCCGGCCCCGAATTTCTATGTGTACATCGGGTCAGAGATCCTGCTGGTAACTGCGGCGGGCGGCGCGGGGAATGCGACCTGGACGGTGGTGCGCGGGCAGCAGGGCACGACGGCGGTTGCGGCGGTGATGGGAGCGGCGGTGACGCCGACGTTTGGCGATCTAACCGGCGCAGTGATCTCCGCGGTGGCGGCGAATGCGCACAGCGTGGGTGTGGCGCCGCTGGCGGCGGATGTGACGGCGCTGATTCTCGAGACTCTGCAACTGCCGGGCAGCGGACAGCCTTTGGTGGCGATTCTGATGGATCCGTCGCTCCTGGCGGCGACGGGGACGATCACGATTGGGGGCACACCGACGGCGGGCGACGCGCTGCAGGTGGTGCTGAACAATGGAATTGCGCCGGCGGTGACGGTGTCGTATGTGTTGACGGCGACGGACAGCGGCAGCGTGAACCAGACGGCGTCGGACTTTGCGGCAGCGATCAACGCTTCGGCGGCGGTGACGGGGACGAAGGCGTTTCTGGCGCCATGCACGGTTGCGGGCTCGGTGATTGCGTTGATACCGCTGGCGCCGGGTGCTGCGGGGAGCAGCATCACGTCCACGAATACGGCGACGCCGGGAGGGGTCGGGCATATTTCGATTTCGCCTGCGACGACGGAGACGGTCGGCTTGCCGGCGTTCAAGAACCAGTTCACGGCGATCCAGTATTTCGACAAGGTAGCTATGCTGGTGCGCGGACTGAAGCTGGTGGCCACGGATCTCTCTTGGCTGCTGGCGAACTCCGGCAACGCGGCGGTGGGCGGGCTGGACTTTATGCAGTTCCCGGTAACCTCGGGGCAGCCGGCGCTCTCGCTGACGAACCTGCTGACGACCTTGCTGGCGATCAAACTGGCGCGGCTGTGGACCTCAGCGGCGGCCTCATCGTCGGTGCATACGCTGTACGACGTGATTGGCGGCGTGCTCAGCGGAGGGCTGGTGGATGCGCCGTCGGCGCAAACAGCGCTGGCGACGATTACGGGCTGGCCGCTGGCGGACATCGAATCGTTTTCGGCGGCGCTGGGGCTGGTGTATCCGGCGAGCTACGAGGCGCCGGCGACATACGATGCGATGCGCGTGCTGGAAGCGATGTCGACGGCGGTGGATGCCTCGGGTCCGGTAGTGTCCGCAGCGGAGACTGCGCTGGCGGCAGCGATTGCGACGACGGCGCAGAACAGCATTACGGTGGTGAGCGCGGTTGGTTTTCCAACCCCAAATTTCTATATCAACATCGGGCTTGAGATTCTTCTGGTGACGGGATTCAGCGGGGCGGACAACACGACGTGGGCGGTGACGCGGGCGCAGCTGGGAACGATGGCCGCGACGCCGGCAGCGGGCACGGCGGTGACGCTGACCTACGGCGCGCAGATTGTGAGCTGGGGAAGTGTGCCGGCTGATGAGGTGAGCGCGGAGAGCCTCGCGGCGAGTGCGTTGGGGATTCTGAAAGCGCAGACGCCGAGCCAGGATGCGTGGCTGGCGCTGGCACCGACGCTGATGAATCCGCTGCGCGAGAACCGGTCGGCGGCACTGCAGGCGTACCTGATGGCACAGCGCGATGGCGCGGGCAACCCGGTGTATCCGGATGCGGATGGGCTGCCGACGGCGGACGGGCTGTTCAACTACTTTCTGATCGACAACCAGATGACGTCGTGCCAGGTGACGTCGCGGATTGTGCAGGCGTACATCGCGGTGCAGGTGTTTGTGGAGCGGTGCCTGATGAACCTGGAGTCGCCGCAGGTGGTGGTGGACCTGACGAAGGACGATACGTGGAACCAGTGGGAGTGGATGAGTCGGTATCGAGTGTGGGAGGCGAACCGCGAGGTGTTCCTGTATCCGGAGAACTGGCTGATTGAGTCCGAGCGGCCGAACCGTACGGAGATCTACCAGAAGTTTGAGCAGGAGGTACGCGGCGGCGAGGCCACGACGGACTACCTGGAAACCGTGGTACTGAACTATATCGACCGGATGGACGGGTTGGCGCACTTACTGGTGACGGGAACGTGCGAGGATCCGGCGACCGGGACGATTTACGTGGTGGCGCGAACGCTGACCGATCCGCCGCTGTATTATCTGCGCTCGTACGTGAATGGAGCGTGGGGCGGGTGGGAGCAGATTCCGTTGAGCATCAAGGCGCACCAGGTGATTCCAGCGCTGTACCGGGGGCGGATCTGCCTGTTCTGGATGGATGTGAAGGTGTCGAACGAACCGCAGCAGTCGCTGCCGTCGGCGGAGCAGTCGGCGACACCGCCGAGCCAGACGGTGGACCGGTATGTGTCGCTGGCGGTCAATTTCAGCATTTACCGCAATGGAAGCTGGGCCCCGTCGCAGGCCGCGAAGGGGAAGTTGTTCGACAAGCCGTTTTACGATCCTGCGGTCCTGAGCGATGCGAACTCGATTGAAGCGTTCTACACGCTGAAGGTGCAGACGCCGGCGCCGACTCCAGGATATGGCGCGAACCTGTTTGTGGATGTGTTCCGGTTGGGAGATTTCGAGGCGTGGGGCTTCGGATGGCTGAACTCACAGTCGACTGTGGATCTGATTGTGGAAGAGAACGACACTGTGGCCACACACCTGGGCCGGGCGGTGTTTGACGGGCGTTTCAGCGACCTGGAGCTGCGCGATCTGCAGGTGCCGGCGGGCAGCTATGCGGGAAATCCCCTGCAGCTGCTGCCAGTGGGCTACAACTTGTCGGTGTCGCTGCTGTCGCATGCGCAGTCGACATACGGACCGGATGCGCAACCGCTGCTGCCGCTGCCCGACAACCAGGCCGATCCAGACCTGGTGGGGGATTCGGGCCTGATGCCGATGGCGGGAGCGCTGGCGACTGGACCTGCGAATCCTGCGCACGGATCGAGCCAAACGATGGTTCTGGAGTTTACTTCCACGGGTGCGCTGGAGCAGGGAGTGGGGCCGATTCTGAATGCGGCTGCGATTCCGCTGCGGGTGGTGGGACCGGATAGCGACCTGAATTTCGACCCGACATCGTATTTCTTCTTTCAGGACAATCGGCGCTCGTACTTCGTGGAGAGCCAAAAGTATTACTGGACGGGAAGCTTCTGGGCGCCGGTGGTGCCGTCGGATCCGAGCAGCGCGCCATTCAAGCTGGAGTATGTGTTTCACCTGTTCTATCACCCGTTTACGCGGCTGTTCTGGAATCAGCTTTCGGCCGGCGAATTCGACCTACTCTACGACCCGGCGCTGCAGCAGGCTCCGGACAGCGTGGATCCGACGTATTCCGATGTGTTCAGTTTCCAGAGCGGGTATCAGCCGGTTGTGATGCGGGTGAGCTGGGATCATGCGGATGCGTCGACGATGCTGGCGGCGGCGATCACGGCGGCGCAGACGACGATTACGGTTACGACGAATGTCTGGGTGCCGTCGCCGACGTTTTACGTTTCGATCGGCAGCGAGGTCCTGAAGGTAACGTCAGCGGGCGGCACCATCCGGACGGAGTGGACGGTGGTGCGCGGACAACTGGGCACGGTGGCTGCGGCGGCCGCGGCAGGCACGGCGGTGACACCGACCTACGCGAGTCAGGACCGGCAGTTCCTGGACTTCAGCCCCAGCGCGCCATTTTCGGTGTACAACTGGGAGCTCTTCTACCACATTCCGCTGTACATTGCGCAGCTGCTGAGCCAGAACCAGCAATTCGAGGATGCGCAGTCGTGGTATCACTACATCTTCAATCCGACGCTGCCGGGTGGTGAGCCGGTGCCACAGCGCTTCTGGATTCCGAAGCCGCTGCGCAACCTGACGAGTGCCGACATTCTGGCGCAGCAGATCAACAACCTGCTGCTGGCGGTGAACCAGGGCAACGCGACGGCGGTGCAGCAGATCGAGACGTGGCGTAACGATCCGTTCAATCCCTTTGTGCTGGCCGATCAGAGGCCAGTGGCGTACATGAAGTCGACGGTGATGTCATACCTGGACAACCTGATTGCGTGGGGGGACAACCTGTTCTCGACGGAGTCGCGGGAGGCGCTGGCGGAAGCGACGCTGCTGTATGTGATTGCATCGGAGGTGCTGGGGCCGGCGCCGCAGGCGGTAACGCCGCCGGAGCGGGCGGACCAGTCCTTCGACGAACTGGAACCGGCGCTGGACGCGTTTGCCAACGCGATGGTGGAGATCGAGAACGTGATTGGCAGTTCGGGCAGCGGGGGTGGCAGCGGTTCGGGCAGCGGCGGTGGGATTCCCAACGCGCAGACGTTCTACTTCAAGATTCCGCCGAACCAGACGTTGCTGAGCTACTGGAGCACGGTGGCGGACCGGCTGTACAAGCTGCGCCACTGCCAGAACCTTGCGGGAGCGCCGCTGCAGCTGGCGTTGTTCGATGCGCCGATCGATCCGGGGCTGCTGATCGCGGCGCAATCTGCGGGGGTGGATCTGTCGAGCGTACTGAGCGACATGTCTGCGCCGCTGCCGAATTACCGGTTTACAGCGCTGTATCCGCAGGCGGTGGACTTTGTGAATGCAGTGCGTGCGTATGGGGCGGCACTGCAGGCGGCGCTGGAGAAGAGCGATGCAGGCGCACTTGCCCTGCTACAGCAGACGACGCAGCAGCAGTTGCTGACCGATGGGAACGACGTTCTGGAATGGCAGGTCGAGCAGGCGGCAAACAACGTCGAGGCTTTGCAGCAGGCGCTGGCGCTGGTGCAGAGCCGGCACGACTACAACGCCGGGCAGTCTTTTATGAACGACCAGGAAAACGCCGCGAATGACATCAGCATTGCGCTGAACGTGACTGGATATATTGCCGCGCTGGCGGAGTTTATCGCCGTTCCGATCTACGACATTCCCACGTTCTGCGTGGGCGCTTCGGGCTTTGGCGCGACGCCCGTGGCGACCGCGTCGCTGGGCGGCAAGGATGCGGCCAGCGGCATCGCTATGTTTGCGGCCGGAACCAAGACGCTGATGACAGCGCTGGACAACACCGCAAAAATTCTGACCCAGCAGGGCAACTTTCATCACCGCCAAGATACGTGGAACCAAAATGCGGCGGAGGCGCAGATCCAGATTAGCCAGACGCAGTACCAGATTGCCGCGGCGAACCTGGCGCTGCAGGTGGCGCAGCAGAACCAGGTGTTGCACCAGGAGCAGATCGACAACATCCAGAAGCAGCTTGATTTCTTGAACAGCAAGTTCACCAATGACGCGTTGTACACATGGATGGTGAGCTCGCTTTCGGAAACGTATTTCCTGAGCTACCAACTGGCGTACCAAATGTGCAAGCAGGTGGAGCGTTGCTACCAGTTTGAGCTGGGGCTGCGCAGCACTTCGTTTATCCAGTTCGGATACTGGGACAGCCTGTACAAGGGGCTGCTGGCGGGCGAGACGCTGAACCACGATCTGCGGCGGATGCAGTCCTCGTACCTGCAACAGAACTCCCGCCGGTTTGAGATTAGCCGGTATGTTTCGCTGGGTATTCTGGATCCGACGGCGTTCCAGAAACTGCTGCTGACGGGTGCTTGCGATTTCACGCTGCCGGAGTCGTTGTTCGACTTGGATTATCCGGGGCATTACAACCGACGGCTGACGCGGGTGAGCATGACGGTGGTGTATCCGAGCCCGGGCAAGTTCGACAACGTGAAGGCGACGCTGACAATGGTGTCCAACCAGGTGCGCGTGTCGACCGACACGACGGCGGGGTATGAGGAGAACCCTGTGGGTTCGGATTCGCGGTTCGTATACAACTATGCCTCGGTGCCACAGAAGATTGTGCTGGGCAGCGCGCAGGACGATCCGGGACTGTTCATTACCGCGATTGCGAGCAATATAGTGGACCAGCGCTATCTGCCGTTCGAGAATGCCGGCGTTGTGAGCAGTTGGCATCTGGAGATGCCGCAGATCAACAATGAGGTGGATTTGTCGACGGTGGGCGATGTGTGGCTGCACCTGTATTACACGGCGCTCGATGGAGGCGGAGGGTTGCAGACGACAGTGGAAGCGTACAACGCGGCGAACCTTCCGACGACGGGGGTGAAGCTGTTCAGCGCGCAGAACGACTTTGCGGCGGCGTCGGCGACACTGGCGAATCCTTATCCGATGTCGCCGTGGCAGGCATTTGTGACCAAGCCATTCGCGGTGTTTACGACGCTGGCGTGGCCGATCAACGCCACGCAGACGTCGATTACGGTAGGGAGCAACGCGAACTTCCCGGGAGTGCCGTTCCTGGTGAATATTGACGAGGAGATTCTGCAGGTGACGGCGGTGGGCGGGACCTCGAACACGACGTGGACGGTGACGCGGGGCCAGCAGGGCTCGGCGGCGGCGGCGCACGCGGAGGATGCGGTGTATCTGCTGCCGGCGGCGGCGGGGAGCCAACTGCTGACGCTGGCGATATCGCCGTCGAAGTTCCCGGCGTGGACGCGGGGCAAGACGCTGACGGTGACGTCGATTACGGTGCTGGCGATTGCGTGGCCGCCCACGCCATTCACGCTGGTGCCGCAGACTCCGCTGCCGACGGCGCCGATCAACATGCTGCCGGTGGCGGGAGTGACGGAGCCGGCGGTGTATAGCTCCGGCGTGATTGCGTTGCCCCCGGGCACGGGGCTGGGTACGTGGAGCTTTGAACTGCAGCTAACGGGCGCGACGAACTTCAGCGGGCTGACGAAGAACTCGCTGGGAGATGTACTACTCCTCGTGAATTACCAGGTGACCTAATGCCTCAGGACGATCTACCGCCGCTGGTAAAGCGCAGCCTGCAGCGATTTATCCGTGCGTTTGCTCCAGAACGGATTCTGCTGTTCGGCTCGTATGCGAAGGGCAAGAACACGGCGCGGAGCGATGTGGACATGCTGATTGTGGCGGACCTGCCGGGCAAGCCGGAGAGCCACAACCGGCGGGCGCGGCAACTGTCCTCGGATTGCTTTCCGCGGATCGATGTGGTGTTTGCGACGCCGCAGGAGGTGTTGCGAGCGGACGCGGCGCGGTCGCCGTTCCTGCTGTCGATCCTGGGCACGGGCGTGGAGGTGTACCGCCGCGGCGAGGACGCGGAGCTGTGATTAGACCTGGCGTAGATGCGGGATGCGGGTGATGGCTGCCTTATCGCGAGCGTCGATCTGGACGGTTGCGCCGGTGTGGGAGAACCGGTATTGCCGGCCGGAGACGGGGCCGACGGCAACGACGGAGGTTGGGCCGGTATAGCGAAGCGAGGCGGCACGGAGGCTGACCAGAGGCTTGGCGATGCTGCTGGACGAGGCCAAAGACCTGGCCGGGAGTGAAGCGGTGGATCCCTTGACTGACTGGCAGGTGCAGGACATGGGCGGCTCCCAACTTGAGGTGTCGAGCGCATCGCGACATGAAAGGCGATGCGGTTGCATAGAGATAGCACATCTGGGGCGTGGGAATCCATCAAAATCAAACGCGCGGGCGGATTGGCATATTGATTTCATGTCATCGAACGAGTTTGTGAGCAGGTTTCATTCTTCCGATCATTGCAAGGCAGGAATAAAGCCCGGGCCTTCGGGGCGCAGTGGGCACGGACGCAGGAATCCTGATCAGAGTCTGCCAGAGCCGACTTTCGTCGGCTAGAATTCCAGATACCGCAATCAACGCGAGGTGATCCGTGAACACCAAAGCACTGAAGACTTTTGCATGGATTGGAGCTGGGATTGGAACGGCGGCGTTGCTGGTGAAGGTTCTTCGTCGCCCTGAGGTCAAACTCGCGCTCGGGGATCTCTTCGATGCGGCCTGCACCAAGGTGGACAACCGGCTAGGCTGGAGCACGCTGCCGACGGTTGGCGGGTTGGTCGAGTTGGTGGGCATTCGCAACACGCTACGGGCGAAGAATCTTTACGACACGGGCGTGCCCCAGGTTACCGAGGACAACCCGCTGCCTCCGCACCCGAACGTGGAGGTATGGCGCACAGCAGACGGCACCTCGAATGATCTCAAGTGCCCGCTCATGGGCAGCGCGGGCACGCGGTTTGGCCGCAATGCTCCGCTCCCGATGACATGGCAGGAGCCCATGCCCGCGGTGATGACACCCAGCCCCAGGGTGGTAAGCCGAGAGTTGATGACACGCGACAGCTTCACCCCAGCCACGACCCTCAACCTGCTTGCCGCAAGCTGGCTGCAGTTTCAGATCCGGGACTGGTTCAGTCACGGGCAGTCGGTGAAAGACGATCCATGGATGATTCCGCTGGCCGAGAACGACACGTGGCCCCAGCCGGACATGAAGGTGCTTCGGGTGATGCCCGACCCTACCCGCACCGCCGCCGACGATGGGAAACCGGCGACACACGTCAACACCGAAACGCACTGGTGGGATGGGTCGCAGTTGTACGGAAGCACCGTGGCCTTCAGGAACAATGCGAGGTCAGGCATCGACGGAAAGATCAAGCTGGGCAAGGATCATCTCGTCCACCCAGACGCACAGGCCCTGGTTCAGCTACAGAGTGCTTCGCTGGCGGGATGGTGGGTTGGGCTGGAGATGCTCTTCACATTGTTCACGCTGGAACACAATGCGATCTGCGATGCGCTGAAGGCGGCTTATCCCGAGTGGAACGACGACGACCTGTTCGAACATGCGAGGTTGGTCAATGCAGCGCTGATTGCCAAGATTCATACGGTGGAGTGGACCACCGCAATCCTTGGCCACCCGGCGTTGCAGATCGGAATGCGTGCGAACTGGTGGGGGCTGGCCGGCGAGCACATCAAGAACCTGTTTGGAAGGCTCAGTGGAAGCGAATTGTTAAGCGGCATTCCGGGGTCAGCCACCGACCACTTCGGCGTTCCGTATACCCTTACCGAAGAGTTTGTGGCGGTGTATCGCATGCACCCGCTGATTCCGGATGACATCACATTCTGGTCGGCGCAGGATGGCCGTCAATTGCAACAGATCGGGTTCCAGGGGATCGCTGGGGACAATGCGCAGAACATCTGCAACGCGATCACAATAACCGATCTGTTTTATTCATTCGGGCAGATGCATCCAGGAGCGGTGACTCTGCACAACTATCCGAGAGCGCTGCAACAGTTCACGCGTCCCGATGGTGTCCTGATCGATTTGGCTGCGCATGACATTATGCGTTGCCGCGAACTGGGCGTGCCACGCTATACCAAGTTCCGCGAGATGCTTCATCTGCGGCCGGTGCGGACGTTCGAGGAGCTTACGGACAATCCCACATGGCGCGAGGAGATCCGTCGCGTATACGACGGCGATATCGACCGGGTCGACCTCATCGTCGGGCTATTCGCCGAGACTCCGCCGAAGGGATTCGGCTTCAGTGACACGGCCTTCCGCATTTTTGTGCTGATGGCATCGCGACGATTGAATAGCGACCGGTTCTTCACTACCGACTTTACGGAAGAGGTGTATAGCAAGGCGGGGATGGACTGGATTCGCGATAACACGATGAGTACGGTTCTGTTGAGGCACTTTCCCGGTCTGGAGTCGAGTTTGCAGGGTGTGCGAAATGCATTTGCGCCATGGGCAACTGTTAGCAATACCGCAGCGGCGCAGTCCAGTTGATCCCTGGAGAAGGATTTGGGCTGCGTGCCTATCGACCTTTGCCGGAGATCACTTCACGTTCAATTCCACGGCGCTGGAAGGCGCCATCGGGATGGCGTACCTCTTGCTGAGCCTGTCCGGCACGGCTCAAAAGGGCCTGACAGCCCAACCCTCTCCGAAAGAGTCAAGGGTTGGACGTGACGGAGACACCGGGAAGTAACGACATGATCGTGTCAATCGATCATGGACTATGGGATAATTCGCTGACCGCTCTCCCGCGTTGTCCGAAAAGCAGCGTTCGTTCGCCGATTTGAAGTTAGAAGTCTTGGGCCTGTTTGCCATTCCTGCCTTACTTCGAGAGGTCCCATGAGCAACATCAACGGGAAGGTATACGCGCTCAACGTTATCACTCCCATGAAGACGTGGAAGACCTGGATCCTGCGCACCGTGTTCTTTGTGCTGGGGCACGTCAAGCCACTGCAGAGCGATCTGATCAATCTTTCCTTTATCGAGTTTGCCCGGTGGGTGATCATTCCACGCAGAGCGTTCCCATGCCTCGGCAAAGGACAGCGGCCGGAAGAGCTGAAGTACGACTATCTGCTCTTCTTCAGCAACTTCAACGGCACGTGGAACCAGTACATTGACGCCTTCTCCGCCGTGCTCAGCCGCGGGCTTAATCTGATCTGGCGATGGAGTGAGAAGTTCCCCGGCTCTGTCCCGGTCACTCCCTTCAAGGAATACATCGCGCGTGTCCAGTTCGATACGGATTACTACTACACCGCGTACCCTCACGCCACCGCCAACGATCTGAAGTCGGCGCATGTTGTGCAGAGTTCGTTTGACGCCCTCACCGCTGTTGCCGCCCAGTCCACTCCAAAACAGTTTGCCGACGCCTATCTTCGGTTCGTGCTGCAGGTCCAGGCTCATCTCGGGGAGACCGGCGAAGCTCCGGCGGTCGGGTAAGAACTCCATGCCTAATCAAAATGGCAGTGTCTACGGACTTACTATCCTCTCGCCGATCATCGACGACGCGAACGCAACACCGTCGCACGATCTGCAGATCCGTGCCTACCTGGCAAAACTTTCCACCCGCGAGGACAGTCCGTTTGCGATTTCTCCGGGCACGCATCTCGCTCGGTTGGTGGTCATGGACGATGTCATTTACGTGGGCATGCCGTCCTGCGAGGAGCATCTCAAGTCCAAGTATCTCGTCTTCGAGTCGAACTGCGACGGCGATCTCGACAGCTATCTCGCAGGCCTGGCAGACAGCATTCCCAGCCACCTCGATGCTATCTGGAGTCATTGCGTGGGGTACCCGAAGCAGGGCGCGGCGGATCGCCAGGCCTTCATCGCATACATGAAATCCTGCCAACTTGAAACCACCTTCTACTTTGCCGCAGTCAACGATAAGTCAGTTCCAGGCACGCTACGTGCGCTGCAGACCCAGACCGCCGTAGCCGACTTTATCGCAGCACACCAGGGAGCGGACCCTGCCATGCTACAGCGCGATTTCCTTGACTTAGCGGCCACGCTCAAGTCTCAACCGGCGCCGCGCCCAGGATCGATGGGCCCGCATCGCGCGATCAAAACAGGCGGCCACAATGAGTAAACTCAACGCCACCGACATCCAGGGCTTCGTTCTGCGCGGGTACAACCTGCCCGTGGCCCGCTATCTCTTCCTGCGTCTGGAAGACCCGAAGCGTGCGTGCGATCTAATTCGCCGGCTGCTCAGTCAGATCACGACAGGCCGACGCTGGGACGGAGGCAAACCGCCGAGCACCCTCAATATAGGATTTACGTTCCGTGGTCTCCAGCGTCTTGAACTGCCGCTGGCCACGCTGATTACGTTCCCCGTTGAATTCCAGCAAGGCATGCGGCAGCGTGCGGAGCTTCTGGGCGATACGGGAGTTAATGCGCCTGACCACTGGGATTCCCTGTGGCACGAAGATCATGTTCATGTCTGGCTAGGCATCAATGGCCAGACCGTCGAGGCGCTCGACGTGTGCCAAGCCGCTGTTCAATCCGCTTTGGACGAGACGGGCGGCGCAACCCTGCTCGGGACCCAGAATGCCGCAGCCGAGGTCGTCAACGGCAAGCCGACGACAAGCGAGCACTTTGGCTTCACCGACGGCTTCGGCAATCCTGAGTACCTCGGCGTCGAGCGCAGCTCGCAGCCAGGGCAGGGAAAGCTCCTCGACGACGGGAAGACTTGGGCGCCGCTTGCAACAGGCGAACTCCTCCTCGGCTATGCGGACGAGGCGGGCGAACTCCCTGTCGCTCCCGTGCCGCACCTGCTCGCGGCCAATGGGACGTTCATGGTCTATCGCAAGCTGCATCAGAATCTGGCCACGTTCCGCACATGGCTCGATCGCCAATCAATGCTGTATGGCGGTGGCAAGGAGAAACTCGCCGCGAAACTCATCGGGCGCTGGCGCGACGGGACCCCCATAGAACTCTCCCCTGACAAACCGGATGCCTCCATTGCTCAGGATCCGAATCGCAGCACCAACTTTACCTACGGAGCCGATGCCGCTGGCACGCATTGCCCCATGGGCGCGCATATTCGACGTGTCCACCCGCGCGACGCATTTGGCTTCAACGGGCGGCTCATCAATCGGCGTCGCATCACTCGTCGCGGCCTACCCTATGGACCCTTCGCGGCGGAAGGCCAGCCGGCTGCAGACACGGACGACCGCGGCGTGATCTTCATGGTGCTTAATGCCAGCCTCTCCCGCCAGTTTGAGTTCGTGCAGCAGCAGTGGGTCCAGTACGGCAACGATTCGCGCCTCGGGAACGACAAAGACGTCCTGATGGGCAACCACGGAGGCCATGGGCGTTTCGTCGTGCAGGGCGACGCCTCGCCGTCCAACCCGCCTTTCGTGTGCAGCCATCTTCCGGACTTCGTCGAACTGCGCGGAGGCGACTACTTCTTCCTGCCCAGCATCACCGCCCTCGGCATGATGGCACTGGGCCTCGTCGATCCCCGCTAGATAGACATAGAGGTGCGCCTTTGATCCATCCACCAATGGACAACGATCCGCAACCCACCGAGTCGCGCGCGAAGCGCGAATGGGGTCTCTTCATGGGTGGAATCGGCTCCATCTCCGCCATAATCGGGCTCTGCGTTACGATCGGTGGCGGAGTCACCTGGTACATGACCCACCGCAACCAGCACGCCGAGTCGAACGCGAAGATGGCCCTCGCCCAGGCCCAGGCCAAACAGAACGAATATCAAGCCTCCGTCCAGACCTACGCCGACATCCTCAAGACCGACCCGCTCTATCGCGCCGCGCTTGACCAGCAGTTGGACCAGACCATGCTCTGGACCGAAAACTTCAGCGTCCTCGTCCCCGAGGGCCAGGACGCGTCCGCTGCTGCCTCTCCGCTGCTGGACGAGATCTTGCTCATCCTAGACGCTGGCCTCACCCGCTCCACGGGAACGCGGGCTGCGGACATTCAGGCCCACATCGGATGGGCGCACTGGCTCAACCACCACATCGCCGCAAGAGAATTCGGTCCCAGCGCCGAGCAGAACCTCCGTGCCGCGTTGGTAACGGATCCATCCAACGTCTACGCCCACGCAATGCTGGGAAACTGGCTGACCATGAACGGTGGAAGTCTCGCCGAAGCGGCCCAACACTTCAACAGCGCCGTTGCAACCGGGAAGGCTCGTGCCTTCGTCAGAAGCCTACAACTGGCCGGCCTCGAGAATGTCGATGAGCCGGGCGCCAGGGCGGCCCTGATGAAAGCCCTGAACGAGATGCGCAAAAACAACGAGCCTCTCGACCCAGAGGAGAAGCACCGAATCCTGGGCTTCTGCTGCGATCCCGAGGTAACCGACCACACAGAACTCACCGAATCGCTCTCCGCGGTCTCCGCAGAGGACGCATGGCAGACTTATCTGTGGCTCGACGACCAGCAGGGCACAGGGGAGGATGCAAAGCACCAACAAATCATCCACGACTTCATCGCAGCCAATATCGCAGAGATATCAGGCAATAAGCAGAAGTCGCTAAGCGAGTATCGGGCTTTGCAAGACGAACTCAAAAATCAGGGAAGTACCTTGAGGGATTCGGTGGACCAGGCCATTGCGAGACTATCGCACGGCTAGCGCGGCGACAAGGCCTCGAATTCCTAATTGCGATGACACGGAGGCTAATCATGAGCAAGAAGATCATCCTATGCGCTGATGGCACGTGGAACACTCCGCATGGTCCGGCAGCCCAGCCCAACGATACCAACGTTCGCAAGATTTACGAACTGATCCTGGACGATCCATCCCAATTGAAGTACTACGATAGTGGCGTTGGGACAGATGGCACCCCCTTCGAGCATTTCTTCGGCGGAAGCATGGGTTCCGGACTGTTCCAGAAGATTCAGGATGGCTATGAGTTTCTTTCCTACGTTTGGGACCCAGGCGATGAGATTTATATTCTTGGTTTCAGTCGGGGTGCCTACACCGCCCGAAGTCTGGGTGGAATGATCTTGACTTTCGGCGTGCCCAACAGGAACCTGGATAACCAAACGGTTAAGCGCATCTTCGATGCCTATCGAACTACCGACCACACGCAACGTTTGGCGGCTAAGAACAGCCTGAACGCGGACTACGGCCTGGCCGATGTCACAATTCGAATGGTCGGAGTGTGGGATACCGTTGGCGCGCTTGGCATACCGGGACACCTGTTTGACGATTTCGACCAGGAAAAATACGGATTCCTCGACACCACGCTGAATCCGTGTATTGACAAGGCATTTCATGCCGTTGCCATCGACGAGCGGCGAGCCTCCTTTCTCCCCACGCTGTGGTCGAATCCGGATGGAACTCCGAGAGCCAACGACGATAAAGTGCAGCAGGTATGGTTCCCGGGCGTGCATTGCGACGTGGGAGGAAGTTACGCCGAGACTCAGCTCTCCAACATTACCCTGCGGTGGATGATCGACAACGCCAAGGCGCAAGGCCTGCTCTTCGATGATGCGGCAGTCGATGCCTGCCTCAGCCCCAAGCCGTTCGATCCAAATGGCCCCGCCCATGACGAGTGGAAGATCATTCCGTGGGGTCTGCCGAAACATCGGACGATCCCGGCGAACGCTGTCCTCTCCAATACGGTCAAGATCCGGATGAACGGGCAGCCTACATATATACCCGAAAACCTACTGAACAAGTCCACGGATAGCTATGCCATGGCGACTGTCATACCCGAGTCGGAACTCTAGCAGGAGGCGATGATGTCTTGTAAAGTCGCGATTCTAGGTGGTGGCGTTGGCGGTCTTAGCGCCGCACATGAGTTGATCGAGCGCGGATTTGCGGTCTCCGTGTTTGAGCGCAGCAACGTCCTCGGAGGCAAGGCGCGGAGCATTTATGTTCCCAACTCCGGTACCGGAGGACGTATCGACTTGCCCGGTGAGCATGGCTTCCGATTCTTTCCCGCGTTTTATAAGCATCTGCCAGACACCATGATGCGCATCCCGTTCGCGGGCAATGTAAGTGTATTCAACAACCTCGTTCATACTACCCGCATCGAGGTGGCACAGGCCGGAAAGCAGCCGCTTATGCTTACCGGCAGGCTACCGCAAGATATGGGGGATTGGCTGCTTGCCTTCAAGGACCTTTTCGGAGGCATCGGAGTTCCCGATAACGAGGTGCTCTTCTTCGCTGACCGCCTGCTCACCCTCCTCACCAGTTGTCCCGAACGCCGTGTGTCGGAGTATGAGCAGATACCGTGGTGGACCTTTATCGACGCTGCTAACCACTCGAACAGCTATCAGACGCTGCTGGCAAAGGGGCTTACGCGGTCTCTTGTCGCAGTCAGAGCACAGGAGGGCAGCACACGCACAGCCGGGTATATCCTTCTGCAACTGATCTTCGGCATCTTGACTTGGGGAGGGTTCGACCGCCTGCTCAGCGGTCCGACCAGCGAAGTGTGGCTGTCGCCGTGGACACAATATCTATCCCAGAAGGGCGTCCAGTTTCAGTCAGACACAACTGTCAAGGCTTTCAAGACGGACGCCACTGGCATCGCTGGCGTCACCATCGAGCAAGGCGGCCAGCAGAGCGATATCGTGGCGGACTATTACATTGCGGCGCTTCCGGTCGAGGTGATGTCAGGCCTCGTCACCGACCAGATGAAGGCGCTGGCACCGTCGCTTGCGAACCTCGGCAGCCTGCGTACGGCGTGGATGAATGGTATCCAATTCTTTCTCAAGCAGGATGTTCCGCTCGACCACGGTCATACCCTCTATGCAGACTCGCCCTGGGCGCTCACTTCCGTCTCACAAAGACAGTTCTGGCAGCAGGCAAACCTGGCGAACTATGGGGACGGACAGGTTGGCGGGCTCCTCTCTGCGGACATCTCCGATTGGGAGACTCCAGGCATCCTCTACGGCAAACCAGCGATGCAATGTAGCGCGGAGGAGGTTAAGGACGAAGCCTGGGCACAGATCAAGGCCCACTTGAATGTTGGCGGAGCTGAGCCCATCCAAGACGCGAACCTTTTGAGCTGGTTCCTCGATCCCGACATCCAGTTCCCGAACCCCACTGCAGCAACCAACCTGGAGCCGCTGCTGATCAATACGGCGAACTCTCTGCAATATCGTCCGAACGCAGACACCGAGATCCCTAACCTGTTGCTTGCTTCCGACTACGTGCGCACATATACCGATCTCGCCTGTATGGAAGCGGCGAACGAGGCAGCCCGCCGCGCAGTAAACACGATCCTTACGAAGACTGGCTCAACTGCGACACCGGCTTCCGTGTGGCCGATGCGGGAACCCGATTGCTTCAAGCCTCTGATCGACTACGATCGACTGCGATTTAACATGGGCATGCCGCACACAGGTCTTGGACCGATCTGACGCGTGGGCTATGACGTGGAGACCTGCGGCGTCTTGCCACGGGTCAAGTTGAAGCTTATTCGGCTCGATTTCTGCTGCATGGTTAAAGCGTACGTCTCAGGCGGCCTCGTGTTGGTGTCCTGCCGTACATGTATCAACGTACTACGCCATGCTTCGAGGGCTCAGACAAAGGAGAGGATAGCCCTCCCCAAGACGCCAGTGATTTGGTCCTGCGCGTCCAGAGCAGCCTGCCGGATAGCGCCAGAAAGGTCCCGCATATGGCTGGCGAAATACCAGGCTAGGTCTCGGGCTTGGCAGATATCCCAGAAGGCGAGCAGGCGACCTACCTTGCCGGTGTCCTCAGCGAGTACGCCGAGGGTATCGGTGGCCATCATTTGGAGTGCGGAAGGCATCACGGAATTGAGCAGCGTGTTTACCAGCTGATAGTCGACATGCTGCGGACTAGTGGGACTTGGAACGACGCCGGTCTGTTCATCGACCGCCAGCAAGGCGAGGGCGAGGTCGTGGTTGATATGAGCGTTCATGCCAGCAAGGGCGAACTGGATGCGATCCACACCAGTACGGTACCGCGCTTCGAACATTGCGGTCCATGAAGAAGGCACACCGGGGTCGCCACTGAGGAACCCGGCCAGAGATCGGAAGTAGAATCCGGCGAAGACGACATCGAGATTGATGAGCCAGGAGGGGTCCTTCCAGTAGGCAACTGGTTGCAGATCAACTTGTTGGGTGACGGAGAGGTAGAGGCGATTGAACCACTTGAGGCCGTCGTCGTTGGGAATGCAGTCGTCGATCTGCTGCATCAACTCGATGACTTGCTCGATGGCTCTTGGCGCAGGAGCGCTGACAAGGTTGTGGAGCGCTTGGTCGGCGACGGCAACTGGCATCGGACGGATCTCCGAGGATGGGTATGTGGCAGGATATCAGCTGAAACAGATCCAGCGCAGCTATGAACGCGAGGCAGTTGTCTTCGATCCGCTGCACTACTTGGTGCTACTTGAACAGAAGACTCGGGCCGTCGATCAGGCGGCTCCCCTGGTGGGCTGGCAACCGCCGGAATGCTTCGCACAACTGCGACGATTACTGGATGCTCGGCTCAGGAAACACGGCAGCCGCGTGTACAGATGTTGCAGCCGCTGCAGAGCTTCTCCATCGCGGAACTGACGTGCGCCTTGGAACAAGCTTTCCAACTGAGTGCGATCGGCAATTCCTTAAGACGTCTTGAGCATTCCTATGGGCGCAGCCGGTTCCTTCAAGTCAAACCGTTGTTGGCCGCAGTAGTTCAACGCTGCGGTCAAGAGTTCCTCTACCCCGTTCGGCCTGCCGTTTTTCAAAATTTCACCCATGACGTAGGACCCGAAGTGACGATAGCTTTCGAACTGTGCCTCATTGAAAAGCTGGTTCGCCGTTGCCTCATGGGGAAACGCATCGTGTGCGGCCGCATATGCGGCGATGTCGCGAGGCTCATCGCCCAGCAATCGCGGTTTGATGTAGATGAGATAGCCGGAGGGCGCTTCGGCTGAATCGACGCAGGAATACTCAATCTTGCCGATGGCGCAGTATTGTTGGGAAGAGGCTGTGCGGTGTGATAGGGCGCCGGCCTCAATGTTTGTGAAGGTAATGGGAATCCCAAGGTCGATGTTGATCTTGCGAATAGCATTCCCTAGATCTTCGAACTGGAACAGGCGGTCGGCACCAGCGTCGACGAGGACGATACAGTGGCAACGCCGGAGAACCATCTCGTATAGACCTAAGTTTTCAAAATGGCCACCGTCGGATAGTTGGATCCACTTCCGGCGGTCGTCAGTTTTGCCTAGCGCTTCGGCGACGACGGAAGCTAGCGCGAAGGTTGGCCCAGTTTTGCCGAGATAGAGCTGAGCGCGGGTGAGACTTAGACCTTTACTCAGGGCCCATCTGGGATTTGGAAGCCACCAGCCCAGGCGGGCATTGAACAGCGTCATGAGAAACGTGACCAGCGGGGAGGAGTTGTAGCCCATGTTGGGATTGAAAGCAGCACCGCTGATCGCCATGGCGGTGCCTAGCGTGACTCCGTGTAGACCGCCATAGACTCTGCTGGGTACGTAGCCGAGACGCCAACTGCCGCACTGGTACGGGGTGAAGGTGAAGGATTCCGCCTTGCGCTGCTGCCATGCCAGCTTGCCGCCATCAACCAAATTGAGCGCGGCATTTACAACGTGGATGGGTGCATCGGAAGCCGTTTGGAGGTCGGCCTGCGGAAAGTTGTCGGTGCTGTCGAAGTTGGTAAAGCGATCAGCGTTCCGGCTAAAGTTAGAAGCTCCTAGAAATGCCCGCACCAGCCGCATCCGATACATACCATGCAACGAAAAGGTGTTGACGTTGATGCATGCGTTGGCCAGGGCGGCGACCAGGATGGCCAGCACGCCAAGGATCGGCACAGCAACGTCGTAGGCGCTCGTGAAGAAGTGGATGTCGCCGGCCTGCAGGTGCCGACTGTAGAAGTTATAGAGGTTAGCAACAAAGCCAAAGGAACTAGGGCGTGTTCACACT
>PLUT01000069.1 GCA_003162875.1 Granulicella sp. | reverse complement strand
GTGGAAGGACAAAAGCTCGGGTGAGACCAAATACCTTACCCAAGTTCTCATCGATCGCTTTTCGTTCGCAGAGCCGGACCAGCTTGAACTTCCGATAGCTGCCTAAACCTTCACCGTGGGGCTGGTTCGTCCCAGCCCCTTTCATTCAACAGCCGCAAGGCCACAACCCAATAGTTCAACACTCCCTAAGGAGGGAGATACCACAATGGCAAAAGGCGTAAATAAGGTTTTTCTTCTCGGTAATTGCGGCAAAGAGCCGGAGATTCGTACTGCACAGAGCGGCATGGTCATCGCCAACTTCACCCTCGCAACCGCCGATCGTCAGAAGGACGCGCAGGGCAACTGGCAGGACAAGACCGAGTGGCACAACTTGGTCGCGTTCCAGCGTACCGCGGAGATCGTCCGCGACTACGTGAAGAAGGGCACTCAGCTTCACATCGAGGGCAAGATCCAGACGCGCTCGTGGGATGACAAGGAGTCCGGCCAGAAGCGTTACAAGACCGAGATTCTGATCAACGAACTCTCACTGCTCGGCACCCCGGGCGGCGGCAGCAAGTCCTCTGCAACACCGACGACTCCCGACGCAGCAGATTACGCTGACGAGGGTATCTCGGACGATTCGATCCCGTTCTGAGAAATCAACATTTGTTTGACGAGGGCGGCCATGTAAAAGTGGTCGCCCTTTTCTTGCCTCAAAAGCAACTCCAATCTAAAAGGAAACCCAAACCATGTACGTCCTCTTCGCGCCCTCCGCCCTTGCGTTCGTCCTCATCGCCATCACCCAGATCGTCTCCGAGATGCGCGACGCCGCCGTCTGCAACATCTAGCGTCTCGAGCCTCAAGCACCCGCCCCTTCGCGCCCAGGGCGGGTGTCCCCTTTGGGAAAACGGCGCTCAACCGTCAGAGCAACCCGTCGACCCTAAAAGGACAACTCCAATGCAAATCCGCTTTGAATTTCAGTGCAGCTACCAAGACATGGTCGCGTATGAAGTCATCGGCCACGCCGACATCTTCAGTGTCGAAACCTATCGAAATACCCCGCATGGTCTCGAGTACATGCGCTCAACATTCAACCATTGCGGCGATCCCACATCGTTCCAACGCAACATCCTATCGCGCCAGGGCGGCACCGTCGTTCACAGCCACAAAGATCATCAGGCACGCTGGACGCCCGAGTTCTACGCGGAGTTTGTCCTGTGGCTCCGCGCAAAGTATGTCGCTGCCAAGAAGCGGTGGGCCGAGACGTGTGAGCGGCGCGGTTGGGGCGAAGAGGAGTTGAGACAGTTCGAGGACATGCTCCCGATTCCGAAAGCCATGTACTGGAGCCAGGAAGCATCGTCATTCCTCGTTGAACCGTGGTGGACAGAAAACCACGCCTGCGACTACTGCCAGAACATCGCGAAGATGACCGGCGTTCTGAATTGCCCGATCCACGCCGAGACTTGCACTGGAACACCGAGGCTGACGTAGTCCCCGATGCCATTACGGCCACGGCGACCTCACCGCACCACTGGAGACGAGATGGCATCGTACGACTTCAACCGAATCTTGATGGGAACCGCTGCCGATTCGTTTAGTTGGGAGCGATTCTTCAGAGAATTGGGACTAGCTGCTCTTGCCCGCAAAGCGCTTGGCATATGGGCGTAGTCCCCAGGTAAAGAATCACATCACCTAAGTAGCCGCGCTGGGCGGAGCGTTATCCGCCCACTGCAATGAACGAGATGGGTTTTCTATACCCATGGGGTTGCTCGACTCCTCTCGTGTGCACAGTGGTGCTGGATACAATCAATTCCGCCACCCGGTACAACACTATGCCGCCACTGAATTGATTGCCGAGCGGCGGTCTCAAATGCATCATCCGCGCCGGAGGCGTGCTCGGGGAATTCGAAGTTGCCGAAAACCCGTATTTCGTGCAGTTCGCCTTCTCAGTTCACGCTAAGCCCTGTTCTCGCATACGTGGACAGGTCGAATCCATCGAACGCTCCCTGACCACGGACGACGATTGCGCGGACGTGCTGATGCTGCTCGCCAACGTGCGCGGCGGCATCAACCGCCTGATGGCCGAAGTGCTCGAAGACCACATCCGGCTGCATTTGCTTGCGTCCGAGAAGAGCTTAGCCCCACCCCATGAGTTGGCGGAGGACTTGATCGACCTGGTAAGGGCTTATCTGAAGTAACAAGGGCTAATGCAATGGGTGGTTCTTGTTCGATCACGGGTGTTTGCCGCGGGCGTGCAGCGCGGGAATGAAATGCCCGTGCGGATCTATCTTGGGATGCCCGAGCTTGGCTGCTATGCGCTCCTCAAATCGCTCTGAGATGAAATGTTCGAGACGCTCGGCTTCTTCATGCACTTCGTCAATCGGGTAGTCGAGCACCTTATAGAGGAACGTCTCGATGAGCCGATGGTGGCGCACCACCTCCAACGCCCGCTTCTTCCCCGCTTCGGATAGTAGTACGCCGCGGTGCCGCTCATACTTGACGAGCGGCGGCGAGCCAGCGGCCAGCCTTTGCACCATGTTCGTCACAGAGGCGGAGGCTACGCTCAGTCGGTGTGCCAGAGCACTGCTTGTCACCCTGCTCTCTTCAGGTCCGCCCAGAGCCAGAATGGCCTTGAGATAGTTGTCTACGGATTCGGTGTTCGGGTTCGGTTGACGGCGCACCGTTATTGCTCGATTTTCAAGGCCGCAATTTGACATGCATTTATTTTAGGTGTACCTAATATGTAGGCACGCCTAAATTATACACGTCTGTTGACATAGTTGATTCATCGTAGAACCAGTCAGGCATTCCGAACCAATTGCTTACCGGAGACTCCCCGACCCAATGATGCTCGGTAGAATGGCCGACTCGAGTTCTAGCGTCTCGTCCTACTTGTGTTTGCTATTAGCAGAGATCATGTAATCGAGGCCCCAATCTCTGTACCTCCGCGCGGGATTGGGTGGGCTGAGCATTCGGTAGTAATAGCAAATTTGTCGCGAAAAGAAAGTTTGGTAAAGCCTTTGACGCAGACCGAAGACGTCGTCATCACGCACGAGGACGTAGACCGTGCTCGGGACCGTACGCGGGTCTCTAATGCGCGCGCAAGGCATGGAAGAGGTTCTCAGGCGCGCCTGTTATGGCTTCTTGTCGGTCCCGGAATTCTCGTCATGCTGGGTGAAAACGATGGTCCGAGCATGCTCTCGTACGCAGCAACCGGAGCTAAGTTTGGCATTGGCTTCTTTATCCCCTTTATCCTCCTGACATTCCTAATGGCAATTGTCGTTCAGGAGATGACTGTTCGCCTGGGCGCGGCTACCCATCGGGGCCATGCCGAACTCATCTTCGAACGCTTCGGTCCCTTCTGGGGATGGTTTTCCATGATCGATCTCGGAATCGGCAATTTTCTCACGCTGATCACCGAATTCATTGCCATCCGTGCCGGCCTCAGCTTCTTTGGAGTACCCCCGTGGCTGGCGATGCTGGGCACCCTGGTCCTCCTCTATACCGCACTGATGTCGCACCGCTACTGGACATGGGAGCGATTGACGATGGCCATTGCCGCCTTCAATCTGATCTTCATTCCTGTTGCTCTTATGGCGCATCCGCATTGGGATGCAGTCGGCAAAGCACTTCTGGTCTGGAAGCCTCTGCCGGGTGGCCTTACCAAAGACACGCTGCTGATTGTCCTCGCCGACATTGGTGCCACCGTCACCCCGTGGATGATCTTCTTCCAGCAGAGCGCCACGGTGGACAAGGGCCTAACCCGCCCGGACATCCCCTTCGGTCGCATCGACACCATCATCGGAGGAGTGCTCGCGGCTGCCGCGGCGATCGCAGTTCTTCTGGCAACGGCACCCCTGTTCGCGCTCCACATGACCGCAGCGAACTACCAGGCTGCCGAATTCGCACAGGCGCTTGAACCTGTCATCGGCCATGCAGGTGCTGCTCTGTTCGCGCTCGGCATAGTGGAAGCAGGAATAGTGGCGGCAGTCACCATCTCCACGTCTTCCGCCTACGCCTTCGGAGAAGTTGCCGGGCTGCCGCACAGCCTGAACATTCCATTCAAGGAAGGCAAATCGTTCTACGGAGTGCTGTTCGCCTGCGCTGCCGTGGTAGCGGGCATCGTCCTGATTCCGAGCCTCCCGCTGGTCTATGTGGTTCTCGTAGTCAACGTGATCGCCGTGCTAGCCATGCCGCCCGCTCTCGTGTTCCTGTTCATGCTGGTGAACGACAGAGAAATTATGGGCGATCTGGTAAGTCCGCTTTGGGCCAATATTCTTGCAGGAATTATCGTCCTTCTGCTGACCGCTGCCGGAATTCTGTTCGGCATCAGCGTCATAGCTCCTAACATCTTTGCTGCTCTTAGCGGCAGATAGAAGAAATCACAATGACCGGAAAAGAACATGAACACCAACATGAGTTCAGCATTGAGCAAACAATTCTCGTCCTCTCCGCGCTTGAGCGCGACCAGCTCACTGGAGGAAAGAAACAACGCCTTCCTCGGCGGCACCTGAAGGGCCTCGAAGTGATAATTCTTTGGTCGCTCCGTGTCTACCTTCTCTTCATGATGGCGGTCGTCGTCTATCAAATCTGGTCGGGCGCGCGTTAGCTAGCCCGCATCGTTCTTGAAGGTTGAAAAAGCGAAAGCCTCTTGTGTCAAAAACATGTTGTCAAAGACAGTGTTTGAAGTAACAGGAGAGGATTCCGCGTGATCGACTTTACCACGACACAGTGTTTGTTGATCCCCGAGATTTTTGCCAAGGCAGTTCGATCAACGGCAGAGCAGTTCCGATGGCGGAGCCATCCTGCTGAAGGCTGCCAAGCGCCGGTACGGATTGATCGGCGGCTTGGCTGGATGCCTGCGAGACCAGCGGTAAGCGGGCAAGGTCGGTCGTCCGCTGAAGGAGCTTCTCGAGCGAGGTGGGATAGACAACAGGAAACCATTCGACCACACTCCCAAAGCGCAAAACGCTTGTTCATGACGGCTGTATGCAGCACAGGCCCTCAGAATTCAACCCTTCCCTGGAACGCGATCATGCGCGGCGAACTGTCGCCACCAAGTCCGACCCCGAGCAGACCGGTGGGCGGAGAGATGGTGCTCGTCAACGCGCCAAAGCCAGTCTGCGTTGCCGGCTCGCCAGGCGTTCCGGCCTGGTTCGTGGGGAGGGTGAAGTTCGGGTGGTTGAAGAGATTGAAAATCTGCGTGTCGAAGCGAAAGGTTACATGTTCCGTGATCGGAATCTTCTTCGTCACGTAGACCTCGGAGTAGGTGAAGTGCGGTCCGCGATAGTTGTTGCGGCCAGAGTTGCCGAACTGGCAGGTCGTGGGCGAATCGCCGCCCGTGCATGCCCCCGTGCCAGGATCGACCACGGAAGCAAACGCGTCCGGGTTGAGCCATTGCAGGCTGCCGGTTTGGGTCACGCCGGAGACAGCGGTCTTGCGGTACAGCGGCACGCCCGGCACCCGATTCGCATATTGTGGCCCGCTGCCTTGGAAGATGCCATGGTTGTTCGCGGTGTAGGGCGCGCTAAGAACGCTGAACGGCAATCCGCTATGCAGGATTGCAGTCCCCGACACCTGCCACCCGCCCAGCGTCCGGCGCAGCAGCGCGTGGCTGGAGCGAAACGGGATCTCATAGATGGCGAACGCGGTAAAGTTGTGGCGAACGTCGTAATCGCAGTTGCCATACTCTTTGCGCAGATCGCCGGGCAGCGGAGCGAGAATACCAAGCGAGGAATACGCAAGCAAGCCGCCATTCGAAACCTCGTCGAGACAATGGCTGAAGGAATAGTTGACGCGCAGGGTCAGGCCGGCAAATTGTTTCGTCGCGCTGGTTTGCAGCCCCGCGTAGTTGCTGCCGGCGCCGGTGCGGAATTCGTTGACGTTGCCAAAGCGCGAATCGAGCGGCTGATTGTAGGCGAACGGCGCGAAGCAACCGTCGCATACGGTCTGGTAGCCGTTCAACTGGACCTGGTACGGCTCCTGAACAGCGCGCGTCCCAACGTAATCGACGCGCAGCGAGCCGCGCGCACCGAGTTCGCGCTCGAGACCCAGACTCCATTCGAGGAAGTACGGCGTCTTCAGCGTGCCGCTGGGAAACGTATTGAGATTGACAGCGAACGGTGAGGGGTCGTTAGCGCGGAAAGCAGTCTGGAAGGACTGGTTCGCCTGCGCAGTCGCATCTACAGCACTGTTCGCGACCCCCGGCGCAATCCCAACGCCGCCAACCTGTCCGTTGATCCCACCCACGAAAACCGGAGCATACGGGGGATTCGTTGCGCCGAGGTCTGCCACCTGCGCCGGGATGATGTCGTTGAAGACGCCGCCGCCCGCGTGCAGAGCCATCGTGTTCGACAGCTTGTAGGCCACCGACGCCCGTGGCTGCCAACTGAACAGCGGCGTGCCCGGAAACAAGCTGCGCACATTGGTCTGGATCGCCTCGCTCAGCGGCTGCGCGGCGTCGTGCGCCATGTCCACGAACGATCCCGCCGGACGCGCAAACAGACCATGCCGGTTCACCGGATTCGTGTTCCAGGTCACCCGCAGCCCCGCAATCACGGTCCATCGCTGACTGAGCTTGTACGTGTCCATCGCGTAGATATCTAGATTGCCAACCGAAACGCTCTCCTTCTGCGTAATCGGAAACGCCGCCGTCACCGTGGACGCAGCGCCATACGTAAACTGCGCCAGGTCGTTGTAGACCACGTCGGGCACCACGCCTTCACCCAGGTCGTAGTCGCTGACGTCCAGCCTGCGGGAGTTCTCGCCGAACTTGAAGCTATGACGGCCCTTCTGCCACGAGA
>PLUT01000006.1 GCA_003162875.1 Granulicella sp. | reverse complement strand
AACTGATTGAATCCGCGGCTTTCCAATATTCTTGCGGCTTTCAATATTTGTTCTATGTTTTTGAATGTCCGCGGATAGGCCGGATAGAAAAATCTATAGCGGGGATTGGGGGAAGTTTGAGCGTCATCAGCCATTGCTACTGCCAGATGCTCCACGGATGGATGGGCTACCACGATGTTGCGCACGCGATATCGCGACTGGAATACGGAGCGAATCCAGTCCTGCTGTACCACGACGAAATCATTCGACTGTATGTTGATCCCATACAGGTAGCGATACAGCAGGGTGAAGAGGCCAAACTTCCAGTCGAGTAGGGCCTCCTTCATGCGGAACGGATAAAACGGACACGGGTTGTGGCAATATACCGCTCTGATGTCGGCTCTCACGTTGGGCGTCATATCGTGCATGGAAAACCACAAATGCGGCTTAATCTCTTCGCTAATTCGACGGCAGTCATAATATTCAAAGCGTAGCCGCTTCAACCATGAAGACTTTATTTCCGGGTACTCGATGAATTTAATATTGGGAACATTGAACAATGACTTCTTGTGCACTAGCGCAACAATATTGTATGCATCCAAATGTTTCTCTGAGAGGGATGCTAGCGCGTCCCTGTAAATCGTGAGTATCCCCGTATTCGTAATGTTAACGCCCGAAAGTACGACGGTCGGCTTCACCACTCCCCCACTGGGTCGGATGTACCTATCTTCGGCTACGCGGCCAGGTTTCATATGTCTCGGTGTGTTTTCGCCGGCGGCGAGTTGAGGGCAACTCTTAGCTTTAGCGCCGGGTCTTGCTGCCACTTCAATGCCCCGCTGACCGCTGCTATCCAAAGTAGCATTCCGCCGCTAAAATAGCCGACGCTCCGTATGAAACTTGATGTCACAAAACAGAATATCAATGCCGCCTGGGTGGAGGCCGCTAGACGCCCCGCGCCATCTTCGGCCGCGCGAATTCTCTTCTCCAGCCTGACCCACCACCAGATAATCGCGCTATAAAAAACAATTCCTCCCACTCCAGCCTCTGAAACGATTTTCCCAAATAAGATGGAGCCGTCCTGAGCATTAAGCTCTTCCAGCCCTTCCAAAGCAAGAATTGTCCGCGCCGGAACGTCGGGAAGAGGGTGNNAGGGTGGCATCCCATCATGTTGAATCCGAGTCCAAGCCCATGCGTGCGCACGATATTCACCCAGGCGTCCTGCCAGCCTTGCAAATAGACCAGGCTTGAAGTATTCTCTGTATCGCCCGGGGCAGCCACGCCTACAACCCGGGCTACAGTTGGCCGGATCAGCAGATCATAGTTTATTGCGGATCCCAATATTACGAGTGATGCCATGCCAAAAACCAAGACACCGGCTTGACGAAGCCTTCTTTGCGAGAAAAGACGGTACAGAATCCAAACCACAATGAAAGCCAACAATGTTGACGATCTGGAAAACAATAGGAGCCCGAGGACAGCCAAGTACCCTCGTCGTCGTATTTTCTTACTCTCTGCGACCAGCAGCACTGCGACACATGGAAAGAGAGAAAAGGCAACAGTGCTGGGTTCCATAAACAGGCCCGAAAGCTTGCCTTCGGATCGATATCCGGCCTGATGGGGGAACAATGACGGCACAGCCATTTCCAGAATGAATCCCGAAAAAGCCGCCAAGAGAATCCATGTGGCTGTTTTCTGCAGGTCCAGCCAATCGCTGNNGTCCGGCCTCAAATCCGATAAGCGCCAGAAAGGCCAGAATCGGTCCCGTGATCAGTAGTTTAGAGAATTTGTCAGTGCATGGTCCGGATACCGCTACAAGCAGGGAGAAAACCAGATACGCGAGAAGAGCGGCGACAATCGTGGCGGAGGTTACGGTCACTTTGCGTCTGTTCCCAAGCCACACTGCTCCTGATATTGTGAGCACAATGACGCTAAGTCCAAGTTGAAGCCCCCCCAAATTGAGGATGAATGGCCAGAGTATTGTGTTGGCAACGAACCATAACTGCAGCATACGGTTGACTTTCTTTGCTATTTGGTCGCGAAGACAAATGGATGAGGCTCCCCATTGCTCTTCAAGGGAAAGATTCGAAATTCAATATTTCTGAATCCGAGATCGGACAGGAATTGGGTAAGGGATCGTATTGGATACGGCGTGCCTCTCATCGTCTTCACTCCCATACGCCTATTTATGTTTGCTCTGATGTTACTGAGCGCTCGATAGGCTACATACTGAAACGCCATCAAAGATCCAGTGATTCCTTGGTCGACAGGAAACTGATAGATCGGGAAATGGATCATTATTGTTCCGCCAGCATCGAGTACGCGAAAAAACTCGCGGAAATAAGAGTAACCAACAGCCACGTTGTCTAGATGCTGGAGAACATGGGCGGAGAAGATGGCGCTGACGGAGCACTCACTTTGCGGCAGATTCAATCCGTCGATTACGGAAAACTCCACATTGTTGCCAGCTACCGCGTTTCGAGCGCGAGCGATCATATGCGCAGACACGTCGACGGCGTATACATGGTCAAACGACATTGCAAGTTGTTTCGTAAGCCGCCCTGCGCCGCATCCAATCTCCAGGCAGTTTCGCTGTTTGAGGCCGTATTGTTGCCAGTGACGCTGGAAATCCAGCCAATCGGATTCTCCGAGAGCATAGAACTCTTCTTCCGTCCAAGGTGAGGATCCATCCTTCTGCTTGCTAGCCCAGGAAGCAACCCCCCAAAGCGGATCGNNGATCGTCTTTCCCCCACAGTTCCCATTCAGCATTCGATTTCAATTTCGTCACAGTGGTATCTCCAGGACGGATCATCGTCAATGATCCTAATATCGTTTGGCATCTCCCTGCATTCTGACGGCATGGAGGCGAGTCAGTTACGTGTATCACGTTCTCATGTTCATTAGTTCCCGATGCCGGTCAATGTGCGTACGTACGAATTGCGATTACTTGATTGCTACCTCCCTAGTGCGCGGCGGAAGGGGCGGAGCGCGAATTTGGCTTTTGCTATCTGGAGGTCGAGTTGCGCGAGCAGTGGATTTCGGCCTCCTGCGGTAATTTTTGCACGTTTTGCCTCGACAAGCGCGGTGGTGTCGTCGCTCACGCCCCCA
>PLUT01000387.1 GCA_003162875.1 Granulicella sp. | reverse complement strand
GGTCCCCGGCCACAGATTCGTCGCCCGAATCCGACGCCTGGCCCATCCTCATGTCGAAGCTCGTCACCGTCCTCACCGACTACGCCGCGCAGCAGGTCGAAGCCGGCGCCGACGTCATCCAGGTCTTCGACTCCTGGGTCGGCGCGCTCTCTCCCTCCGACTACGGCGAGTACGCCCTCGCGCCCACCACCGCGCTCATCCGCAACATCCAGGCCCTCGGCGTCCCCGTGATCTACTTCGGTGTCGAAACCTCGACCCTCCTGCCCCTCATGCGCCACACCGGCGCAGATGTCCTCGGCCTGGACTGGCGCACTCCGCTCGACCGCACCTGGCGCGAGCTCGACTTCTCCGTCGCCGTCCAGGGCAACCTCGACCCCATCACGCTATTCGCCCCTGAAAAAGTCCTCGAAGCCCGTGTCGCCGAAGTTCTCGCCGCCGCCGCTGGCCGCCCTGGCCACATCTTCAACCTCGGCCACGGCATTGTTCCCACCACCCCGGTCGACGCCGTCCTCCAGGTCGTCCAGCAGGTAAAGCGCTCCGCCTAATCCGGGTACGGGTGCCCAAATCTCGCTTCTCAAATGTGGGATCACAGATCATTCCGCCCCCATCTTGACCCTCATTACCCGGCAGAACCTCCTGCTCCGACCGCCCCGCCCTCAATCTCTGAGGCAACGTGCCACCATCAGTTCGCCGACGGTGCCTCCACGTGGTCGATATGCAGCACCTCCATCGGCCCCTTCGTCGGGAGCAGCTTCAGCCCCAGTTGTTCCTGAATCGCGGTAACCAGATCCGGCAGCGGCGAATCCCCTTCGCGTGCATTTGCAGGCGCCCACTTCAAGTCAAACGCGTACTCGCCCATCAAGCCCGTTCTATCGATCACCTCCCGCTCCGTGCTGACGGAAAGCATGGATGCCAGCGTCTCCATGGAGGTATCGCTGCACCGTATCTCTTCAGGCCCCTGCGTATAGCCCGTGTTGGAGGTGGAGGCCTTCAGCCTCGGTCCACCCTTGGCCACAACCAGCGCATACACCGGACCTACGCTGGTCTCCCTGTGCAGCCGCAGGTTGAACCGCTCCACCAGCGCGGTCTGCAGCCGCTCCGCCAGCATCCTGCGCCGGGATGGCCAGTCCTCCGGCAGCTTCAACTGCGCGGACGACATATCCACCTTGGCGACCAGGTCAAAGCGCGCGCTATCGATCCAGCCTGGTGCATTCGCTATCTGGAAGTCGTTCACATCGTATGCAAAAAGAATCAGCACCTTGACCGACACTCCAGTCATCGTGATGCCATCCGGCTCCGGCCTCATCGCGTATCCCGAAGACTTGGGATCGCTCGGCCGAATCGACACCGCATCGAACCGGGGAGCATCGGAACTTTCCGTTCGAGCCGGAGACTGGGGGAACACACGCAACGGCGCAGTAGTGCCGACAAACCCAACCAGCATCGCTGCGGCTACAACAAATCGGTGCGTCATGCCGGCTTAGTCACGTTGAGGACGAGAAGATTTGTTCCGCGTTTCAAAAGTTGCTTTTGATTATCGTCCAATGCCTTCTCCTGAACAGAGCATGCATGACAATCTTCCAAAAAGACCGACAGTACGGTACCTCTTTTGCCACCAAGAAACGCGTTCTGCTGCGGTTTGAACGCTGGAACTTCGCCCATGATGGAGGACAGGGTGATCCCGTTGGGAATCGGCCGCAAATCGACAAGATTGCCCGGAATCTGTGACATTATGGCAGAATTTTGCTTCGCGTCGTGACCCACATAAACTAGCCTGCCCTGCTCGTCGAAGATCTGGAGGAGGGGGAAGTAGAATGAAGCATCTTTACTCCCATTCGCGGCTATAACGGAGTGGACATACGACTTGAAGTCAAGATCGGAAGTGACCATGCGCCCTTCCATACTCCTATCCCCTTTACATCCTGACAATAAAAGAAGCAATAAGCCAACCGAACCCTTCAAAATCGCATATCGTAGATCCCACTTAGCTTTGGCCATAACCCGATATCCCTATGAGTGAAGATGAATTTCGATGATTTGTACGTTTGGTTGATCCCTCAACTGCCGAATGGCATCGCTCTGCGCCTTGCAAAACGGCTTATCTGGAAAAACGATAGAGAGAAGAACAAATCGATTTTTGGACATTACCTTGCGTTCGTATTGCTTCAACTGTGGGGCGAGGTCAAAGTATTCAAGAAGCGACGGCCGAGATGGATCGGGCGTAAGCGCCTTACCTTGTTTCGCCCCATGCTCCTGGAGGTCGAGTATGAAAGCCGCATTCGCTTCCGCAGTGCTTCCCCTGTATAACGAAGTGCCCGTCGGAGAGAAGTACTCAAGATACGGCATCCCCAGCATCACGGGCTGCTGCGTTCGCGGCGTCGTGGCTTCGCCTTGGGATGCCCCTCGATCACGGCTTGCCCACTGCCGATATCGTTCCAGCCAGTCGCCTAGGGGTACATCAACAGTAATGGCGACGGAGGTATCCGACGGCGCAACTCCTTGCACCGTCTGAGCACGTAAGCCCATGGGCAATAAGACAAGGATCAAAAGAATATGTCGGCCTAGGTGCATCGCATCTCCTGAATCTTCGGACGGGAGTGACACCCGATCAGCTTTGCCGACAGGATGCCACTCCACATCCGCTAGCAAATCTGAACGCACACGCAGAAGCACTGGGCATCGCAAGAGCAACTCCAGCAGGGCTGCATCTGTCCACAACCGCCGCCACCTGGACCAGCAAGTGCAACTGGTGTGGATGCGACCATGGTAGCAACTCCGCAACACAACACAAACTTACGAATTATAGAACCTATTTTCAGTTTGTTCATTTGTCTTCCTTTCGCGTTTTGGGCATAACCAGCACGCCCGCCATCTTTGTAGCCACAAACGGCTGCGGCACCTAGAACTAAGATTTGAGCCTGGCTCAGGCGACGAACATTGCGACTGGCCTCTGGTCGTTCTGTGCGGTATCAGGCTGATATCAAACAGAATCCACCGACATTAGGCGACGCAAGGCTGTTGCTCTTCCGCAAATGATCATCTGACACAGTAGTTGCTTATGAGCAACATATTCTGCTTGCGCTGCTTGCCCGCCGGAACGCTGGGGGCCATGGCAAACATGGTCCTCATATTGCATGCCAGCTAACCGGGCTTAGCCCCGGGGGTCAATCCTTT
>PLUT01000332.1 GCA_003162875.1 Granulicella sp. | reverse complement strand
CCTAACGCGAAAATGCTCTAGTGTAGTGCGCCACACAGATGGGCGCGTATTCGCGTCGGTGAGCAGGGAGAGGCCCGGGGCTAAAGCCCGCCGATTTATATACCACTTACCGCGGGCTGAAGCCCGCTGCTACTCCGAAAAACCATGATCTCGGGCCGCCCCGTAGGTACCCTTATTTCCGACGCACTACACTAGTTGAAGACGGATGCCCCGGTGATGAGCCGGGGCACTTTGCTTTGGGATATTGTGGATGCGGAGGAAACGAGCTTATGGACACCTTGAATCGGCGGGAGTTTGCGGGGCTGGTGCCGGCGCTGCTGGCAATTGCGGGAACGTTGACGGGAAGCGCGGAGGGTCAGGTTGCCGGCCAGGCTGGGCCGCCAGCGGGAGGCGGCGCGCCGCGCGCACTGCCAGAGCTGAGTTCCGGGGTCTTCAAGCCGCAACCGGGACGGGGGATGGTGGGAGGGCACGAGTCACACCAGTTCCTGGCCGGGATGCTGAAAGCGGGCAACATCCGCCTGGAGATGCACGAGAGCGTGCAGCAGCCGGGGGCTCCGCATGAAGCGATTGGGACACACAAGCACAGCGAGATATGGCTGATGCAGCGGGGTACGGCGACACTCTACCTGAACGGGACCGAGCACACCATGGAAGCCGGCGACGTGGGGCTGTGCTGCGCGGGCGACGAGCATTGGATCGCGAATAAGAGCGATGGGGAGATCGCTTACTTTGTGGTTACGGTGGGGCCGCCGGAATAGTTGTTAGTTGCTGGTTGTCAGTTGAAAACAAAAAACTGACCTCGCGCCCGTGGTGGGCTAAAGGCGGGAGAGGTGCATTCCGCTATTCGCTATTTTGCCGCGGGGTCGTGGCAGATTACATCAGAGACTGGACGCCCTTGACCGCGTCTGAGGCTGCATCGGTGACTTTATCGACGACATCTTCGACCTGGCCCTTTGCTCGTTTGATGGTCTTCTGCGCCTCGCGGCTCAGGTATTCGGCCTGCTCCCGGAGGTAGCCTGCCGCGTCCTCAAGGTAGTCGACGCCATCGTCGATATTTCGCTTGAGCTGGCGGCGGGTTTTCACACCGGATTGGGGAGCGTAGAGGAGAGCGACGGCAGCTCCCGCCGATACGCCCAATCCAAAAGCGATCCATATACCTTTTGCACTCATACAGTCTCCCTCAGAAAAGGACGAAGTTTGCCCTGCCTGAGGTTAGGATGCACTGGGTGATGATTGGTTGCGTTGAGTCCGGAAGAACACTTCAACACAAGCCTGCAAGTTCCCGGGCGCGGACGAAGACCCGGGCGAACATCGCACGGTCCAGGCGGCCAGTGTTGGTGTTGCGCAGTGAGGGATGGTAGCTGCCAAGCAAGTGCAAGCCGCTGGGGAGCGGGTATTCGGCCGCGTGGGCGAAGCGGTAGTCCGAGCGGCGGGCGATGGCGCCGGCGGCCAGCAGGTGAGCGAGGAAGGCGTCCCAGGCAATCTTGCCCAGGCAGACGACCACACGCACCCGGGGCAGCGCGTCGATTTCGGCGGCAAGATGCACGGCGCAGTTACGGATCTCCTGGGGCGTGGGCTTGTCGCCGGGTGGCGCGCAGCGGACGACGGAAGCGATCCAGGCGTGGCGCAGGCGAAGGCCATCGTCGCGGGAGACGGCGCGGGGCTGCGAGGCGAAGCCGAGGTCATGCAGGACCGGGTACATGAAGTCGCCGGAGCCGTCGCCAGTGAAGGGTCGCCCGGTGCGGTTGGCGCCATGCGCGCCGGGGGCGAGGCCGAGAATGAGCACCCGGGCGCCGGAGTCTCCGAAGCCGGGGACGGGGCGTGCCCAGTAGGTCTGGTCGCGATAGGCCGCGCGGCGGGTCTCTCCGATACGGGTGCAGTAGTCGCGCAGCCGGGGACAGCGCTCGCAGGCAACGATCGCCTCGCGCAGGCGATCGTGGGCGGATTGGATGATCGGGAACTGGAGCGGTTTCTTAGGCAAAGGGGTCTTGGGAACGTGGGGCGAACCGGAACGGCCAGCGCGTAGATAGAATACATCTCGGGTAGTGGAAGGCGTGTCGGCTTGGAAGATCATGGGATCGGCGGGATGTATCTGGAAATGGCGCGGCGGCGGTGTTCGACGCTGTTCCACAGGCTTTGGTACAGGGGGTTGATGCGGTCGGGTATGGTGACCGGCCTGGTTCTGGTTGGTGTGCTGATGGGACTGGCAGCTGCTTACCGCCAGCACATGCGCGGGAATTTTCATAAGCTGAAGGCAAAGATCGCGGACGAACGGCAGGATGTTCCCGTATTACGGCCCGGAGGGCAGGAGGCAGTCGTGCTGATGCGCTCGCGGCGGATGGGCGACTCGCTGCCGGAGTTTCTGTCGGTCACGACGTTGCCCGGACGGGGCCTGAACGTGCTGCAGATCTCGGCTTACATTCCTGGCACCGGCGAGGTGAAGTTGCTGGCGTCGCCCTCGATCGAAGGTGCCACGAACGCGCTGACCGGCGTGGGCGCGGACGCGAACGGGCAGGCGAGCCTGGCAATGGGCGGCGCATTCGAAGCGCCCTGGGCGGACGGCATCTGGGGCGCACCCTCGTCGAGCGCTGGACATGTAACTGCCGCCTGGCGGGGGCACGCGATGATGCTGCCGTCCCAAGGAAGCAGCGATATGGGCCCGGTAAACGGCGGGCTGATGCTGAGAGAGCCGGCGGATTCCGTGGATACAACCGCGTTGCCCGACGGAGGAGAGGCGCAGGCGACTTTCAACGCCGCGGATTTCGGCGCGCACTGGCCGTCGAAGACGCAAATGACGGTCACCGTGCTGCTGAGCAGCCGGTCGATCGAGCTGACGGTGGTGGCGCAAAACACGGGCGATGTGGCCGAACCGATCGGCATCGGGTGGCATCCGAGATTTACAGTTCCCGGCGGAAACAGGGCGCAGTTGCGAATTCGCGTTCCCGCTGAGAAGCGGGCGGAGGTGCGCGACCGGGCGCATGGAACGCCCACGGGTGTGCTGCTTCCGGTCGCCGGCACGCCCTATGACTTCAACCTGCCCGGCGGGGCGAGCCTGGAAACGGTGGACCTGGACGAATGCTTTGTCGCCTTGCACCAGAACCTGCTGGATAGCGGTCCGGTCGCGGAGTTGATCGATCCGGCGGACAACTACGGCGTGCGGCTGGCAGTGCTCAGCTCAACCATCAAGGCGATACGCGTGGTGGCTCCGGCGAATGGGGACTTCGTGTCGATCGAACCCCAGTTCAACGTCCCCGATCCTTTTGGGCGGGAGTGGGCGAAGGACACCGATACCGGCATGGTGATACTGCAGCCGGGGCAGTCGACGCAGTGGAAGGTCCGCCTCGAGCTTTTCTCGCTGCCTGACCGCGGCCCCGGGGAAGCAGTGCCGACCGCAGGTATCCGCACGCGTCGGTTTGACCCTTCATAAGCAAGACTCGTAGAGTGGGAGAGAGGCGTCGCTTGCGCTGGACGCCAAGGTACACCGCTGCGGCAGCCCATCAGGGCTGCTGTTGGAAGGCATCGATTTGAACCCGACGGAAACAAAGGAAACAAACGACATCTTGACGAATGAGCCGAATCAGACTGCGGAACCGCAGTTGGACACTACACCCGCCGAGCAACCTGAGCACACCAGCGAGCACGACCATGAGCACGGCCATGAGCACGGCGATGGCCACCAGCACGAACCTGGGCCGTCTCTGAATCCTGAGTTGATGCGCGAGATCGAGGTTGAAGTCCCGGCGGATGAGGTGGCGAAGGCCTATCGGACGGTGACGAAGCGCTACCAGAAGTTGGCGCGCATTCCCGGCTTCCGCTCGGGCAAGGTGCCGGAGTCTCTGGTGCGGTCGAAGTTCGCGAAAGAACTGCGCCAGGAGGTGCTGGAGGCCCTGGTTTCGGAGCGTTTTCGCAGCGCGATCGCGGAGCGGAAACTGCAGCCGGTGTCGGAGCCGCAGTTGCTGGACCTGCGCTTGGAGGATGGCGAGCCGCTGCGCTTCAAGGCAGCATTCGAAGTGATGCCGGAGTTCGATGTTACCGGATACAACATGGTGCGCGTGGAGAAACCGGAGGTTGCGTTGACCGACGAGGAATTCGAGTCGGAACTGGACCGCGCGCTGGAGAGCCAGGCGACGGTCGAGCCGGTGGAAGAGGACCGCGCGCTGGTGGAGGGTGACTGGGCGGAGATTCAATTTCGCGGCGAGATCAAGCCGCTGGCACAGACGGTGACCGAGGAAGGCGTGACTGCCACGGAGCCGCCCGCAGAGCCGATCACCGGCGAGAACGTGCTGCTGGAGATTGGCGGCAAGAACACTCTGCCGGCGTTCAATGACGCGCTGCGTGGGCAGAAAGTCGGGCAGGAGTTAACCTTCGAGGTGGTGTATCCGGCCGACTTCGGCGACCGCAGGCTGGCGGGTCAGACAGTCGGCTACGACGTAACCGTAAAGGCGATCAAGCGCAAAGTTTATCCGGAGCGCGATGCGGAACTGGCCAAACAGCTTGGCGGCAATGAAAGCTGGGAGGAGTTTGCCGGCCAGTTGCGCGAACGCGCAGCCACGCGCAAGCGCGAGGCGCTGGAAGCGAATGCCAAGCACAAGATGCTGGATGAGTTGGTTGGCCGCTACCACTTCCCCGTGCCTGAATCCTTCGTGCAGCAACGTGTGGACGCACGGCTGGAGCGCGGATTGCGCGCGCTGGCGCAGCAGGGGATGACGGCGGACGACATGCGCAAGCTGGACTTCGGGCGCTTGCGCGCGGCGCAACGGCAGGAGGCGGAGCGTGAAGTGCGCGCATCCCTGGTGGTCGACCGGATCGCGGATGCCGAAGGCGTTGTGGTCAGCGATGAGGAATTGGACAACGAGGTCCTGATGCTTTCGATCCAGACCCGTGAGCCCTACGACGCAATTCGCGATCGGCTGGCGAAGGACGGCGGACTGGGCCGGCTGCGCGAGGAGTTGCGGCGCGAGAAGACGAGCAGCGTGCTGTACGAGAAGCTGGCGAGTTAGGATAGCGAGTCAGCAAGCGAGCGAAACACAGAAGAGGGAGATCGAAATGGGTTTGGTACCGATGGTGATCGAGCAGACCAGCCGGGGCGAGCGCGCCTACGNNACATCTACAGCCGTCTGCTGCGGGACAACATCATTTTTCTGGGCACGCCGATCGACGACAACATCGCGAACGTGATCATTGCGCAGATGCTGTTTCTAAGCGGCGAGGACCCGGAGAAGGACATCCAGCTGTACATCAACTCGCCCGGCGGCTCGATTACGGCGGGCCTGGCGATCTACGACACCATGCAGTACATCAAGAACGACGTGGTGACGTTTTGCATCGGGCAGGCGGCGTCCATGGGCGCATTCCTGTTGATGGCGGGCAAGAAGGGCAAGCGCTTCGCGTTGCCGAATGCGCGCATCCTGATCCATCAACCGTCGATGGGCGGGCTGAGCGGACAGGCCACCGACATCGACATCCACGCGCGCGAGATTCTGCGCATCCGCGAGATCAC
>PLUT01000376.1 GCA_003162875.1 Granulicella sp. | reverse complement strand
GAATTTCAACGAGTTCCTAGATACCCGTGCCAGTGATGGTGTACTGCACCGGGATGGTGTGCGAGGCGCTGCCGGGTCCGGTTACCGTGATGGTTACATTCGACGTCCCGACCGGCGTGGTGACCTCCACCCCGTTGATGGCGGAGTTGCAGCCCGAAAGCGTCATCGACGCGCCGGCCAGCAGGCAGATCAACGCAACCGACAGGGCCGCGCCGCTGCGCCGCAGCCGTCTGCGAGCTAGTCCGCCGAGCCCAACCAGCATCACCGGCCAGCCAAACGCTAGCATGGGATGTGTTCCCTTGCTGCCTGGCCGTTCGGCGGGCGATGCCGACGATACCGATGCAACATCCGACCAGAACGTTACCGTCACCAGGATGGACTGCTGCCAGTAGGTCTGCGTGTTAGTGGTCGCCGTGAGAGCGAGTGTGCTGGGCGGGCCGAAGGTGCAGGTGGCGTACTGTGGCAGTCCTGTGCAGGCGAACTTCAGCGTGCCCGCCAGCGTGTTGGTCGGCGAGACGTAGAGCGTCGTCTGTACCGTCGATCCGCTTGCCACGGCCACTGCGGCGGTGCTCAGGCTCAACTCGAAGTCGGCGGGGTCGGCGTTGACCGTGAAGCTGCTCGACGGCGAGGTGGAAGCGCTGTAATTGCTGTCTCCGCTGTAGACGCCGGTCACACTGTAGGTGCCGACGCCGAGGGTCGCGCTGGTGAGCGTCGCGACGCCGCTCGAATTCAGCGAACTGGTGCCGAGCGACGTGGAGCCGTTATAGAACGATACTGTGCCGGTGGGCGTTCCAGTTGTGGCGGAGGTAACAGTGGCAGTCACGGTCTCGCTGGAGAATTGCAGCAGAGTCGCAGGCGAGGACGCTGTAACGGTCGTTGTATTCGCCTTGGTCACGGAGATCGTGAGCGGAGCGGCGTTGTTGTTAGATGCCGCGTAGTTGAAGTCGCCGCTGTAGATCGCGGTCACCGTGTGCGAGCCCACGCCCTGGCTGCTGATCGCCACTGAGGCCGTGGCCACGCCGTTGGCATATACGATCGGGACCGGCACGCCAGCGACGCCATCGATCTTGAAGGTGATGGTGCCCGTCATAGCGGCGGTGGTCGACGAAGGCGTGACTTTGGCTGCGACCGTCATTCCCTGACCGTATTGCGGATTGCCGCTGGCCGGGACCGTCTGCACCACTGCGATGGAGGTCGAAATCAGGACCTTGCCGGTTCCCGACAGGACGAGTGCGGGCGGAACTGAGTTAGTCGCGTTGCTGCTGAGTGCGTAGGTAGCCGTCTCCGTTGCCGCAACGGCGGGGGTAAACTGGCCCACCATCCCGCAGGCGGTTCCTGCCGACAAGGCGCCGCTGCATCCCTGGGTGGTTGTGGGAACCAGCGTGAGATCCGCCGTATTGCCCGAACCGGTGAAGGCCGTCGACGAGAGCGCGGTGGTGCCTGTGCTGGCGATGGTGAAGAACTGCGTATCGCTGCTGGCGCCGAGGTTCACCGCGCCAAAGTTATAGCTGACTCTGGATCGCTGGATCTGAAGCAGACGGCCGTTACCGGAATCGGCGAGCGTGAGGGCTCCCTGGCCGTTGACCGCAACGCCGCCCGGCGCGTTCAACAGCACGCCGTTCGCGGAGCCGGGTACGGTGCCGGTGCCTGAGTTGCCCAGCACTCCAGCCAGCGTGCTGATGGTGCGGGACGCCTGGTTGACAATCCGCAGGCCGTCGTTGCCCGTGTCCGCAATGAAGACGTCGCCGGCGGCATCCACGGCTACACCTTGCGGTCCACTCAGTTGAGCCTGCGTGGCAAGCCCGCCATCTCCGCCGGAGCCGGCCTGCCCATCGCCCGCAACCGCTGTAATCGTGCCCGCAACGTAGGCGACCTCACGCACCAGGTTGTCGCCTGTATCCGCGATGTACAGGTTGGAGGAAGTATCCACCGTCAGGCCGGCGGGTGAAGAGAAAGTAGCCTGGGTAGCAGCGCAGCCGTCTCCGTAGGTGTCCGTCGCGCCGGAGCAGACGGTGCCGCCCGCATAGAGATAGCTGTAGCCATTAGGCGCGATCTGGCGGATGAGATTGTGTCCGCTGTCGGAGATGTAGATGTTTCCGTTGGCGTCCGCCGCAACCCCGGCAGGCGCGGAGAGAATAGTCTGCGCCGCTGGGCAGGAGTCGCCGTAGCTGTCGGAGGCAAGCGGGCAGACGCTGGTAGCGCCGCCGGCAAGCGTAGTAATGAATTGCGAGAAGCCATCGACTCGCCGGACGACGTTGTTGCCCGTGTCCGCGATGTAGAGATTGCCGGCAGCGTCAACCGCGACGCCTTTGGGCGCACTCAGCTTGGCCGCGAGCGCGCGGCCGTTGTCTCCGCTGTAGCCGGCGCCATTTCCGCCCGCGACGACACTGCCGGCGGAACCGTTTGCGGGATAGTAGAGAATCCGGTTGTTGCCCGTGTCCGCGACGTAGATGTTGCCGCCGCCATCCACCGCGACCTGCTGTGCGCTGGTACTCAGCGTATTCGCGAGGACCGACGCCGAGCCGGGATCGATGCTGACCGACGCCGCGGTTCCGCTGCCGTTCAGGCCCACGCTCGCTCCGGTTTCGGTTCCGGTGATCAGTAGAGAGGACGCATCCGCTCCGGGATGGCCCGGCTGGAAGGTGAGCCCGATCTGGCAATCCACCGTGGTATCGGCATTGGAGCTGCAACTGAGCGAGCCGATCTGCGAGAAGTCCGTATTGCCGTTGGGGAAGGTGATCGCGGGCGTCGTGGTCTCGCCCGTGCCCAGGTGCACGGCAACCGTCTGCGACTCCGCCGCCGCTGGGGTGGTAGCTGCAAACAGTGTGTTGATGGAGATCTTGCGGATGCGCGCGTCAGCCGGATCGGTGAGGTAGATGTTGTCCTGGCCATCGATGGCCATCCCCATGCCATTGCCGCCAGCGGAGAAGACCGACTGGGTCGCGGGGCAACCGTCGCCGATGTTGTCCGTATAGCCGGCGCAGATGCTTCCCGTGCTGCCTGTAAGTGTGCTGGTGACGTTGAGGTACGGCGTGACAGGATAGGTGGCGTTGGTGGACCCGAAGATGCCGGCAATGGTGTGCATATAGCCGGTCGAGGCATCGAGAAACCAAACCACGTTGTATCCGCCGTCGATCGTGAACAGATCGCCGCGCGAATCGAAAGCTATCTTGCGTGGGGTCATTTGTGTGGCCGAGGTACCGGCGGGCGATCCGGCAGGGATGTAAGCCGGTCCGACGCTTGTAGCCAGCACCGAGGTATTGGCCGTATAGGTAGGAATGGCGCCGCCACCAAGAATTGTGTAGATGTAGCCGACCTGCGCCACCGCCCCGTGGTTTTCCATGGAGATCAGGGTCGCAACCTGCGTTCCGCCCACATAGATTACGCGGACCACATGGTTGCCTCCATCCGCGATAAAGACGTTTCCGTTACTGTCCACGTGAACGTCTTCCGGGGTGTTGAGCAGTGCGGCCGAGGAAAGTCCTCCATCTCCCGAATACCCGGACCCAGGAGCGGTTCCGGCGGTCGGGCCGGCGACTTTCGTGGGGTTGCCGGCGATGGTGTAGATGTAGCCCACCGTCGCCACTGTTCCGGGGATCTCAGTGGCAATCAGATTGGCGAGCGCGGTGCCACCTTCGTAGACCACGCGGATCGCGTCGTCTGTGGTGTCCGCAATGTAGACATTGCCGTATGAATCCGCGAAGACGCCGCGCGGCTGGTACAGCTCCGCGCCTCCGGTCGGGCTGCGCTGAGGGATGCCGTTGACAACCTCATAGTTGGTCGCGGTGCCGCCGTCACCGGTGTACCCTTCCGTGCCGGAGCAACTCGTGTACTTCGATGCAGTGCAGGCAATAAACCCGGCAACGACCGACATCACACCCGTTGCCGCGCTGACCTTGTGAACCATGTAATCGCCATACCCGGCGAAATAGATGTCGCCGTTAGGCGCAACGGAGACGCCGCGCGGCTTATTGAAGTTAGCTGTATATCCGCCGTTGAGGTTGGCCACGCCATCGCTCGCGATACAGCCGTCGCCATACTTGTCCACGGGTGTTCCCAGGCCCGCAACGGTGCAGGCAGCCGACGCGTTGAGGCTACCGGCCACCACCGTTACCACGCCGGTCTTCTGGTTGATCTTGCGGATCATGTTGGCGGCCGTGTCGGCAATAATGATGTTGCCCTGCGAGTCCACCGCGATCCCGCGCGTATCTCCGCCACTGGCGATCGGGCTGGTTGCGCCGAAGCTGGCCTGGGTTGCAGGACACCCGTTGCCGATCCTGTCCGCGCCCGTCGCCATGCAAACCGTCGCCGTCCCGCCGCCCACCGTGGTGATGGTGTACGGCAGTACCAGCGGAGCCGCCTGCGCCATCAACCGGGCGGTACCCAGCCCTGCAACAGCCATCAGGAAAACGGTGGCCTTCAATTCGCTCAATCCGACTCTTCCGGAACCCAGACGCATCATTCGACCCCGCAATTCCAATCCCGCTGCTGATTCTCTTCTTATCGCTCGTCCTGCCCGCGCCCTGAACCACGCCTTCCGGTCCAAAAGAGACATCCTGTGGCTCAGTACAATCCTGGCCACACACAACCAGCCGCTTGTGGTCTGACCAATATCGCGTCGAGACGGCAACTGGACTGGAAAAGTGGGGCCGCTCGGAATTTAACTATCCAAGTGAGACGGCTGTCAATGATATTCATGAAACCACCGTGCAGCCGGGATGCGATGTGACTGCCGTCACCGCGTTTATTCTGCCTGCCGATCTATCTTCAATCCATCCGGCTGAAGTCGTATAAATCCTAACTTTAATGTCGCATTCACTAGCTTGGTGTCGGAGCGTTGGTTCACCTCGAAAGGATGGGATCGGCAGGAGCAGTATTCATATCACATCCTGTCGCCAACCATGCGCTGCGTCGGATTTGTAGGGGATAAGCCGGATTCCACTTGACAGTCCTTGCTGCAAATCCAGATACTGTCGCACGACCTTCATGGTCAGACCAATGCCTTTCTGAGACAGTTTGGGGACCTGCATGTGCAAGATTTTGCTTGAGGAAAGAACCGGCGCGCCGTCTCCGGCCCCGCGCCTTATCTGCGGACCGCACCTTTGGCTCTGCCTGCTGCTCGCCTTTTGTCTGGCCGCCGGCACCGCCCGTGCGCAGAACAGCGGCAGCGTTTTCGGCACCATCGCTGACTCCAGCGGCGCGGTGCTGCCCGGAGCGAGCGCGACGTTGACCGATCCGGACCATGGCTTCACCCGCGCAGTTACCGCGAACTCCAGCGGCGCATATCTCTTCCCCGACGTTCCCATCGGCACGTACACGCTCACGGTGAAATCGCCCAAGTTCCAGACCTCGGTTGACCAGGGCATCATCGTCGACGCCAACCAGAGCGTGAAGATGGACGTCAAACTGTCCCTCGGCGCGGCGACCTCGGAGGTAACCGTCACCGCGGAGGGATCGACCATAGACGCGCGCTCGGCCACGCTGGGCACGATGATCGACAACAAGCTCGTCGAGGAACTGCCCATCAACGGCGAGAACGTCGTTGCCCTCGCGGCCTTGCTGCCGGGTGTAACCGCCGTAAACGCACCCACCACGGAGACCAACGAGCGCGGGGGACCAACCTACTCGGTCTCAGGGTCCCGCAATACCCAGAACCTGATGCTTTTCGATGGCCTCATGTGGAACAACCTGTTCTACAACACCGGCATCTCGTATCCGCCCCACGAGGCGCTACAGGAGATCAGCGTCCTGCTGAATAACTACACCGCGCAGTATGGCCGCAACTCAGGCAGTATTTTCAATGTGCTCACGCGGTCCGGCACCAACACCTTTCACGGGACTGCGTGGGACTACTTCCACAACACCAATCTCGATGCCACCGATTACTTTGTAAAGCCGTTCTATCCGCACCCGCTGGAGGACCGCCAGAACCAGGTCGGCTTCACCGTCGGCGGGCCAATCAAGCGGGAGAAGGCCTACTTCTTCGTCGCGTTGCAGGACCTCTTCGCGCACAAGCAGGCCATCGGCAGCGTCAACCCATTCAGCGAGAACATGCTGGGATTTGAGAACGACGGCGTTACTCCGTACCCGTGCAACAGCCCGGGGCCCTTTGCCGGCAAGCAGTGTGGCGACTTCAACCAGTACATGAACACTGCCGGAAACCCGGCGCTGGGGGTTTCAGGCGGGAGTGTGATCAAGATGACCATTCCCGACCAGAGCAGCACCGGCGGGGCCGACGAAATGATCAACAATGGCTATTGGCAGGCAGGAAATGGAAATGGAAATACTGTCCCATCGCCTTGCATCCAGGACCTTGCGAATGCCTTCTCCTATGAGTCGGGCAAATACGTTGCCCCGACGAAAGGAGGCGCGCCTGTCCTAGGCCTCGCGAACTTTCCATCCGGGACGGCCATGCCCTACAATCAAATTCCGGTCGAGTGCTTTAATCCGGCGGTAATCCGGCTGATCAATCAATACGTTCCTCCCGGAATTCCGAATGGGACGACCTCCTCAGGCGGGATCAACTACAGCGCCACTCGCCTTGCGCCGCTGCCGCAGCAGGACCTGAACCTGCTGGCGCGCGTGGATTACAACCTGAACAGCAAGCACACTCTGGACGCACGCTACGACATGATCAGCGCCAACGACCATACCGCGCCAGGCGTCAATAACGCCGCGGTGGGTGTGCCAACCTATGAGATTTTGTACAACCAGGCCTTCAGCAAGTACGGCGCCATCGGCGACACCTGGGTCGTCACCCAAAATCTGCTGAATGTCGCGCGCGCCGGCTACAAACGGTACCAGAACGTGCGCACGCCGCAGGACCACCATACGCTGGCTGACTTTGGCGGAAACTTCAACATGAATGATCCGATCTCCGCAATGCCGGCGATCAACTTCAACACCTTCACGCTGGGGTCCACCAGCCAGGGCTACGCCAACGTCATCAACGAAAACATCGAGATCAAGGACGATCTCTCCTGGACGCGTGGCAACCACAATGTCTCGGTCGGCCTCGATTGGCTGCGCCTGCAGTATCTGAACACGAACATGTATCCCGGCAGCATCGGCTTCAGCAGCACGTTCACCTCCCAGCCGCTGGCCGACGCGCTCTTCGGCCTGGTGAATTCCATGACCGCCCAGAGCGAGACCATCCAGGGCGGCATCCAGCACGACCTCTTCTCGTACGTGCAGGACAACTGGCGCGCCACGCCCAAAATGACGCTGAACCTCGGCCTCCGCTACGAACTGCCGTTCCAGTGGTTCCAGCCCAAGGGCTACTCGGAGACATTCCGACCCGGCTTCCAATCCACCGTATTCCCGGGCGCGCCCGGCGGCCTTGCGTTTGTCGGCGATCATGGTGTGCTCCGATCGCTGGTGCCCACCGACTTCAACGGCCTCGAACCCCGTATCGGGTTCGCGTACGACATCTACGGCACCGGTAAAATCATCTTCCGTGGCGGCTTCGGCATGTTCTCCGACTCCATCAATGCCGACGTGGTAGGCGAGGGCGAGCCTTTCCTCTACCAGAACACCCAGAACACTCCGGCGGGAGGTTTCTCGGTTCCTCTGTGCACAGTCTCTCCCTGCGCCGGCCCCGGTTCCGCGGGCAACGTTCCCACGATTCCCAATGGGTATAGCCAGTCGAATCCGCTGTTTGCACCGCCATATTCGGTCTTTTTCCCGGACGCCAACTTCCGCACTCCGTATGTAATGGCGATGAACCTTGGATTCGAGGTTCAGGTGGGCAAGGGCGGCGTGCTGGACGTCAACTATGTCGGCAAGCTTGGGCGCAAGGAGACGGTTCCGGTCGATCTCAACCCCGCCATCTACGACTGCAGCGGCGCGTACTTCCAGGCCAATCCTGCGATCTACTGCAACACCGCCACGAACAAGGGCAGCTCTTACGCCTACCGCGTCCGCTACGGGACATTCAACTACGGCGGCCAGGGCCTGGAAGATTTCATGAGCATCGGCGGGTCCAGCTATAACGGCCTGCAAGTCCAGTATCGCAAGCGCATCAACCATGGCCTTTCCGTACTGGCCACGTATACCTATTCCCGTTCGCTGGACATCGACACCAACGGACAGTCCACCACCCCCGCGATCCCGGATGTGTTCAACACCAATACAGAGTGGGCTGCCTCGGACACAAACGCAACCCACATCCTGAACATGGGCTGGGCGTGGAACCTTCCCAAGTTCAACCACGGAGACGCCGCTTTGCGCGATGTCGCAAACGGTTGGATCTTCTCCGGCATCTATCAGGCCCGCACCGGAAATCCGGTCAACGTGACCATCAACACCGATGCTGCCCTGACGGACGAGCCGAACCAGCGCCCGGTCATCGTCGCGGGCCAGAAGCCGCTTCTCAGCAATGCGCGCCATCGCATCGATAAGATGCACAAGTATTACAACATCAACGCCTTCGCCTACCCCACCAACGGCACCTACAGCACCGTGGGCCGCAACGCATTCCCCGGCCCCGCATTCATCCTCACCACGTTCGGCATCGGGCGCGAGTTTCAGACGCCGGTCGTCCGCGAGGGCTCGCACATCCTCTTCCGTGCTGAGGCCTTCAACGTGTTCAACACTCTCAACCTGGGGCCTCCTCAGTCTAAATTCAGTTGCGCCAGCCAGGCTGAGAACCTGCCAGGGCAGGCCATTACCTCCTGCACCACTATCTCCACGAACTTCGATCAGATCATCTCAGACGTTAGCACCAACAGTTCGTACCTGACGGGGGGGCGCGTTATGCAGCTCTCGCTCACCCTGTATTACTAGCGCAGCCTCCGGACGCCTCGGCTTGTCCAGACCGAAACGGGTCTGCAAGGGCACGACTTCAGTCGTCCCGAAAACAAATCGGGTTTCAAAAGGCACGACTTCAGTCGCGCCGAAAACAGCCAGCAACATCAAGGGCTTTAGCCCCTGAGGGAAATCTCGCGGCGGCTTGATCGAATTGACCGGTTCTCGGGCTCTTCTCCCCAAGATGAGCCAGTTGCACTCCAATTATCGCTGGGAAGAATTGCGGCGAGCTTTCCACCGGGTACGAACCGTGGAAATCAAAGCACCCGCTGAACCCACAAGAGCAAGAACGACGGTAGGATTCTCTGGGGAATCTGTACAGCCGGTCTGTGCGTGAAGGGGAACGGCAACAGTGAGAAGGAGTCCAAACCAAAGGAACCGCTGCAATGACTTATTCATAATCTTCCTCGCGCGTGCGAATCCACAGCAACAGGAAGTAAGTAGTCAACCACATCACACCTTGACATTCGCCATCGCGCAGTATGCAATCGAGGCAGTTGGTTACGGTGAGGGAGTTCACCTTTAACCGCTGTCCATCCAATAGGCCGGACAGATGATGACTCCTGACAGGGAATCCTGTCGCGGAGTTGTGTCCCGGCCGGTTCCCTGAATGACAATTTAGGAGTTTGTGTCCACCATGAACACTTGGGCTTTGTCTGCTCTATGGTTGGGCCTGGCGCTGGCCGCGACGCTGCTGGCGATCTGGTTCANNCGGTGGCCCAACTGGTCATCGGTGCGTTCCTGGCGCATGGCGGTCTGCTAGGCAACACTCAGTGGATTACATTCCTGGCCGGGACCGGCGCTATTGTCCTCACGTTTCTGGCGGGCGCGGAACTCGATCCCGTAATTTTCAAGACCAAGTGGCGCGAAGCGTCGGTCATCGGACTAGCTGGATTTTTCGGCCCATTTCTCGGCTGCACCGCGATTGCGCATTTTGTGCTGCATTGGGGCGTCATGGCCAGTTGGCTATGCGGCGTCGCGCTCTCAACGACCTCGGTCGCCGTGGTGTACGCGGTCATGCTGGAGCTTGGCTTCAACGTCACCGAGTACGGCAAGTCGATCCTGGCCGCGTGCTTTATCAACGACCTGGGAACCGTGATCGCACTGGGAATGATCTTCTCCCCCTTCACCATCAAGACACTGATCTTTGTGGTGGTTTCGATCGCGGTCTTCGCTCTGCTCCCCTTTCTTACGCCGTGGTTCTTCCGCAAGTACGGCGGGCGCGTCTCTGAACTGGAAGCCAAGTACATTCTGTTTCTCCTGTTCGCAATGGGTGGGTTGGCGGTCTGGTCGGGAAGCGAGGCCGTGCTGCCCGCCTACATGATAGGCATGGTTCTTGCGGGAACAGTAGGCAAAGACCACTCGCTCATCCGGCGTCTGCGAACGCTCACCTTTGGACTGCTGACGCCGTTCTACTTCATCCGCGCCGGNNACGAAGGCTGTTTCTGTCTATCCGGCGGTCCGGGCGCACAAATACGAAGGTTCCGCCGGAACTTACTACACGCTGATGATGTCGACCGGCTTGACGTTCGGCACCATCTCCGCGCTCTTTGGCCTCAATCACCAGATCATCACGCAAACCCAATACTCCTACATCGTGGGAACGGTCATTGGCAGCGCTGTGATTCCGACGATGATTGCGAACACGTTCTTCCTGCCCCGGCATCTGCTTCCACATCAGCCGAGCAGGAAATCGGAGCAGGCGATTCAGCGGCCCACTGCCGCGGAAGAGGTATAGGAAGTCACTATGGGAAGCCCGGTCTTTGTCGGAATTCAGAGAATCCTGGTTGCATATGATGCGTCTCCGCATTCGGAACACGCGGTGAACGTCGCCCTTTCGATTGCTGGGGATATGAAAGCCAAGCTGTTGGTCCTTGCCGTGGTCCATCCGCCGGAACTTGCCGAGAGCGCGGAATTCAATGCGGTTCTCGAAGACGCACGCGAGCGCTATGAGCGCAGTTTTGCTCCCATCCGCGAACAGGCCAGGCAAAAGGATATTGATCTCGAGACGGATATCGTCGTGGGGCACCCGGCGGAACAGATCATCCACCGGGCAGAGACCATCCAGGCCAGCCTCATCGTCATGGGCAAGCGCAGCCACACCATCCTTCATCGCTGGATGCTGGGCTCGAACACTGAGCGGGTCCTAAAGTATGCACATTGTCCAGTGATGATCGTGCATTGATTGCAGCAACGCGGGAACTAGAGATGAAATCGACGCGAGAGCCCGGAGAATTGAACAATTCGCAACAGAGACGCCTCAGGGTCACGTGCCAGTACATCGACAAATTGCTTGGTGACACGGAGCGCGTTCTTCATTCCACGGCATCGCAGTCTCCGTTTCCGCGCTACGTGGCAGACCTCACCCCTGCGCAGACGCGGGTGATTGAGGACCATATCCGCCGTCTACGTGCTCAACTGCTGCGCGCTCTCGCGTGGCAGCACATGAGGCCGAATCCGCCTGACATTCCCGCAACCCAGGTAGTGAGAACCAACCTGGCTTTCATCGACATCGCGATCGAAGAGCTTAAGCCTCGCTACATGGGCGGCTATGGGGCTGTCCCGCAGGATGTTGTAGCCGAACTGAACGGGATCGTTTCCGAACTTCACTCACTGGTTGAGAGCGCGGAGCGCTGCCTCGACGAAGGCTCTGGCGCGACGCTAAGACATGGATAGGGAGGACCATTCGAGGAGATGGTGGACGAGGGACTGATCGCGATGTCGGATGTCGAGGTTATCCGATACATTCGTCGGGAAGGTGTTCGGTCGCAAGGGTGACAACAGGTGCAGGAATATAACGGCAGATCGACAGTGCAAGACTACGGCAGCCCTCCGGCTGAGACATCCGCGTCTGTGGATGGTGCCTCCCGCCTGTTGCGACTCGGCCGGCTGGCTCAGGAGCTTGGCGCTGAGCCTGTCGCCGGGGAAGCACATGAGCTCGCAGCGCGGGTTTCCGAAGGACGTTTCTATGTAGCTTGTATCGGTCAGTTCAAGCGAGGCAAATCCACCCTGCTCAACGCTCTGGTCGGCTACCCGGTTGTTCCGACCGGGTTTGTTCCGGTCACGGCAGTGCCTACCGTAATTCGGTTTGGCGACAAGCTTCACGCACGCATACGGATACGTGACGGCTCCTGGCGGGACGTTGCCATGTCGGACTTGAAGGAATACATAACCGAAGAACTAAACCCTGAAAACGAAAAGGCGTTGGACGGCGCGGAAGTATTCGTGCCCAGCCCCTTGTTGTCCTCCGGCATGTGTTTTGTGGATACGCCGGGCTTGGGTTCGGTCTTCACCGGAAATACGGCAACCACGCAGGCGTTCATTCCTCACATTGATGCAGCATTGGTTGTGGTCGGTGCCGATCCGCCGATTGCGGGCG
>PLUT01000088.1 GCA_003162875.1 Granulicella sp. | reverse complement strand
TCAGACACTACCTAAAGCCCGCACCTTTCAAAGCGGATCTAATTTTGAAGTCCGCAGGCGGCGATAGTTCATTTCGTGGGCGGCGACACTCCATTTATAGTGGGCCGGTAGGGAATTCAGGCTATTTATGTATATGGAGACGATGCGGACGATGCGGATGAAGCGGATTGCGGTGTGTGTGGTGTGGGCGCTGTTGGCGCTCGCGGTGAAGGTCCCGGCGCAGGCGACGAAGCCGGCCACAGCGGCGGCAACGGCGGCGAAGGCGGCGTACTACTACGATCCTATTGCGCTGAACCTGGTGGTGCTGGTTCCGGCCCCGCCGGCGGTGGACTCGGCGGCGAACAAGGCGGAGTTGGCTGAGTTGCACAGGATCGAGCAGGCGCGGACGCCGGAGCAGGTGGCGGCGGCGAAGCGGGATGAGGACGAGGAGGACATGTTCGCCTTCAAGACGGTGCTGGGCGCCGACTTCAACCCGGAAGCGCTGCCGCTCACAGCGGCGCTGGGCGAGCATGTGAAGAATGAGCAGAGCGTGGCCGGCGGCCAACTGAAAGTGGTCTTCCCGCGGGTGCGGCCGTACAACGCAGACAAGACACTGCACCCGGTGTGCGCGGTGACGGATGCAGTCAACTCGTATCCCAGCGGGCATGCGCTGACCGGCTACCTGGAGGCGTTCACGCTGGTGGAGATGGCCCCGGAGAAGCGCGGGGCGATTCTGGAGCGGGCGGACGAGTATGCGCACAACCGGCTGGTGTGCGGTGTGCACTATCCGAGCGATATCGAGGAGAGCCGGCGAGTGGCGCTGCTGCTGTTCGGGACCATGATGGCTAGCCCCAAGTTCCAGCACGACCTGGCGGCAGCGAAGTTAGAGATGCGGACGAAGCTGGGTTTTGCGACCAACGTTATCCGCGGCAGTATTCATTGACTGTGAAAGGGATATTGGATAGTCTCTTGATCGCTCGACATCACGCAACGTGAGTGTACGTGTGCGCGATGGCGGGCGAGCACGTCAAGGAGAGAGTGATGGCCGGATTCTGCAAGACATGCAATGCTCCTGCTCCCGCTGGTTCTGGATTCTGCCCTTCCTGCGGTAGCGCGGTCGAGACTGCGGCGGCGGCTCCGGGCTACGTGGCGGCTCCGCCGAAGAAGTCCGGCAGTACGCTGAAGATCGTACTGATCGTGATTGCGGTGGTGGTGGTGCTGGGCGTGGCCGGGGTGGCGATTCTCGGGTATGCGGGCTATCGTGCGCTGCATACTGCGGGCAACTCGTTCTCCATGGGCAAGGGCGCCGACGTTTCCGATGCGGACCTGGGGGTGAGCATCTATCCAGGAGCGGTGCGCAGCGCCGACGGCGGGATGAGGATGAACCTGGCCAACAACCTGGTGGTCAGCGCGACGTATACCACCAGCGATTCGGCGAGCGACGTGGTGAGCTATTACCAGGGCAAGCTTGGCGCCGGCGCGACCTCCATGCAGATTGGCCGGGTGACAACGGTGGCATTGGCGACGGCCACCGGGGACGGGCGGGATAGCGTTAGCGTCACGGTGACGTCGCAGACAAACGGTGGGACGCGGATCATGATCCAGCATACGAAGACGCAAAAACCGTAGAGGATTGCGGTACGCGGGTTATACCGCAGCCAGGAGGTCGAGGGCGCCGCGGGCTTTCAGGTCTTCGGCGACCTGAAGGCCGAGGGAGACGGCGGCGACGCCGGCGGGAGCCTGCGTAGTGACACAGGCGATCTGTTCGCCGTCGGGCGCGAGGACCTGGGCGTGGATGCGCCAGGTGAAGGTGGAACTTTCGTCGCCGAGCGGAGCGCAGTGGACGCCGATGGGGATCTGGCACCCGCCGCCGAGGGCGGCGAGGACGGTGCGCTCGGCCTCGACGGAGAAACGCGTGTCCGCATGGTCGAGCGCGGCGACGGCGCGACGGACGGCCTGGTCGCGCGCGGGTTCGGCAAAGACCGCGTAATGGGCTGCACGGGTTTCGAGAGCCAAGGCGCCCTGGCCGGGAGCGGGGCAGAGTTCGTCGATGGGGAAGCGCTGGTGGACCCACTCGGCGCGGCCGAGGCGGTCGAGGCCAGCGGAGGCGAGGACGAGGGCGTCGCATTCGCCGGCGGCGAGTTTGCGCAGACGGGTGTCGACGTTGCCGCGAATCTCGACAAAGGCGGCGTCCGGACGGAGGGCGAGCAGTTGCGCCCGGCGGCGCGGGCTGGTGGTGCCGATGCGGCCACCGGCTGGCAGGGCATGCAGCGCCCAGAACCGCTCGCAAACCCAGGCGTCGCGGGCGTCGACACGCGGCGGAATGGCGGCGAGCATGAAGCGGGGATCGAGTTCGGTGGGGAGATCCTTGAGCGAGTGCACGGCAAGGTCGATGCGGCCATCGGCGAGAGCTTCTTCAATCTCCTTGATGAAGATGCCCTTGCCATCGGGGAGCGGCGCGAGCGCGGGCAAGCCGCCGATATCCGGGCCGGGACCGCCAGAATCCGATTGCTGCATCCGGTCGCCGGTGGTGCGGATGATCTCGATCTCGACGGTGTGGCCTGCGTTGCGGAGCGCGGCGGCGATGTGGTTCGCCTGCCAGAGAGCGAGTTGGGAGCCTCGCGAGCCGATGCGGATAGGTTGAGTCATTGGTCGCTCTGAAGACAGCTTGTGGGTTGGCGGTTGTGAGTTGCGGGCGACGGCGGAGTTGCGTTGAGCTGTCGATCTCCGCGCGGGCCGAATTCCCCTGTGCCTATGATGACACGGCCGTGAGAAAGTGATTGGCGGGCAGGCGGTTAGGCGGTCGCGAGGCGGGAATGCAGGCCATCCAGCGGGAGTGAGGCTGTGGGTAAGAACTTCCTTCCCCGCCATCCGATATTGCGGGCGCCGGGGGAGGATTTTCCTGCCGCGCGACGGCGATCAGCGTGTAAATCGCTCATTTGCATGATTTTTCCCCTATGGAGACGCAAGTGCTGGCTTATGCAGTCATTGGGGTGGAATATGACAACGGAGTTCAAGGATGTAAGAGGCATTGGCGAACGAGCCAACCAGTTAGCGGCCGGGATCTGCGAGGATTCGGCGGAGTGCATCGGCGAACAGAGGCAGCTGAATGAAGGCAGCCGAGAGCAGGCATACTGGCAGTACGGCTACATGGTTGCGCTTAGAGATGTACTCCGATTTCTGGCGGACAATGAGTTGCCGGGACGGGAACCCGGCGAACCCGAGAGCCACGCTCTGCGCAGAGCGGCGTAGCGCCGGGATTTCGCGGCGAGTCAGTTTGACAAGCGAGCATTCCCTCGGGGGCTAGGTAGTG
>PLUT01000253.1 GCA_003162875.1 Granulicella sp. | reverse complement strand
CATTCGAATTGATCCTTTCCGACATGCACATGCCCAGGATGGATGGATTCTCCCTGGTGGAGCAGATCAAGCAACGACCGGAACTCTGCACATCCACAATCATGATGCTCACCTCCGGCGGGCAGCGAGGAGATGCAGCGCGTTGCCGGGCGCTGGGGGTAGCGGCCTATCTTTTGAAACCGGTTCGTCAGTCGGAGTTACGCGAAGCTATCGTGCGCGTCTTGAGCGCGAAAGGGCAACCCGGTACCGCTCCCATGATTACCCGGCGCGCCCTTGTGGAGAATGGCAACCCCGCTAGTGGCCTGCATATTCTGCTGGCGGAAGACAACCCGGTAAACCAGAAACTGGCATTGCGGCTGCTCGAGAAACGGGGCCACCATGTGGTTGTGGTCTCCAATGGAAGAGAGGCTCTTGCTGCGCTCGACAAGAGCTCGTACAACCTCGTTCTGATGGATGTGCAGATGCCCGAGATGGATGGGCTGGAGGCGACTGCGCTGCTCCGCGGGAAGGAGAAGATATCCGGGAATCACCAGACCGTGATCGCCATGACCGCCATGGTCATGAAGGGCGATCATGAGCGTTGCTTGGCGGCCGGCATGGATGGTTACGTGTCCAAACCAATCCGTGTGCAGGAACTTGACGAAGCGCTGGATCGTTATAGCTCGCAGGATCGCAAAGACTCTCCCGATGTGCAATTCAGTCAACCGCAAACACCTGCCGTCTCTACCGATGAATTGCTGGAACGGATCAACGGGGACCTCGGCTTTCTCTCCGAGTTGCTGGATGTATTCCGCAAGGACTATCCGCAACAAATCCAGGCAGTCCGACAGGCAATCACCGACGATGATGCGTCTGCCTTGCAAAGAGTAGGGCATACCTTGAAGGGCTCATTGGGTAACCTTGCGGCCCCCATGGCGTCGCGGATTGCAACCGATCTTGAGTCCATGGGAAAAAGTGGCAACCTGGCGCGTGCTGGAATCAGGGCGGCGGAACTCGAAGAGGAACTTGTTCGAGTGGCTGAAATACTGGATGGCATGTGCCTGGAGACGGTGAAGTGAAGATCCTTGTTGCAGATGACGACCCGGTCTCTCTGCGAATGATAGAGCGAATGCTGCAACACATCGGATACGAGGTGATTACGGCAGACAATGGAAGAAAGGCCGCGGACATCCTGTCCACCGCGGGCGGTCCCCGCCTTTCCCTCATTGATTGGATGATGCCTCAATTGGACGGGCCAGACCTCTGCCGCGAAGTGCGCGACAGGAATGACGATCTATACACTTACATATTGCTGCTGACCGCAAAGCAGTCCCGCGAAGACGTAGTGATCGGTCTGAAAGCGGGGGCCGACGACTACCTGACTAAACCCTTCCATCCAGCCGAGTTGGAAGCCAGGTTGAATACTGGCCGGCGAATCCTTCAGCTCGAAGACAAATTGGTCGAGGCACGTGAAGAAATGCGCCTCAAGGCGACCCACGATGGACTGACTTCATTGTGGAATCGGGCCGCCATACTCACCTTGCTGCGAAGTGGGCTGTCTCGATCGATACGGGATCGATCGGCGGTGTCGCTCTTGCTTTGCGATATCGACCATTTCAAGCGGATCAACGATACTCATGGTCATCTTGTCGGCGATGAAGTTCTTCAAGTTGTATCCGATCGCCTGCTGGACGCAGTGCGCACGTATGATGCCGTCGGCCGTTATGGGGGAGAAGAGTTTCTGATTGTGCTGACCGGCTGCGTCGATGACGATCTGAGAAACCGTGCAGAACAGGTGCGGAAGGCAATCAGTTCGTTCCCCATCCCCACATCCAGCGGGCCGATCTTCGCATCGATGAGCGTGGGCGCAATCACCATCGAGAATTGGGAAACGGCGCTTCCTATTGAACTGTTTCTGAAACAGGCCGATAACGCTCTTTATCAGGCGAAGGCGGCCGGCCGAGACAAAGTTGTTTACGCAAATTATCAATTAGCTGTGTAAGTGCCTTGAGCCTCATACGTCTCCTGATCTTGCCGCGTACGCGGTACCGCCATTCCCACACCTCGTTACCTTCTGATCTTGAGACTTTCCGGAGCGAACCCCGCTGCTATACTTGGCTCATGACCGCACGCTCTCATTCCGCGACGACCCCCACACAGCAGGCCTTGCTGAGTGTGGTTCCTAGCAGATGTGGGGCTGTGGGGTTCCGTAAGTATCTAATTCATTCATTCTAAGAATGCGCCCGTAGCTCAGCTGGATAGAGCGGCAGCCTCCGAAGCTGTAGGTCAGAAGTTCGAATCTTCTCGGGCGCACCACCCCTACTTCAATTCCCGCTTGGCCCTGTATGTGTCGCAGCCGCCATCGCCGCCTCTGCGGCGGCAGCCTTGGCCGCCCACGCCTCGTAGGTAAGCTGGTCCTTCATCGCCTGCCAATCTGCATCCGGCAGCACCATCAGGTCCTCTCGCTTGATGTTTGGCAGCCCCACATCCAGCGCGTCGACTCCGCCCTCACGCTCCTCCCGCATCTCGCTGGTCCCCACCGTCACGTTGTTCTGCTTGGCCCACTCGGACACCTTCACCATGCTCCCACCCCGCCGTTGTGCCCACCGGGAGCTCCGGCCAGCGCTCCGCCCGGCGCGCCCGCCTGCGCTGGTCCCGTCGGCCGCGCTCCTGCCTGCGGAACCGCAGGCGTTCCGCCCGGCGCCTGCGCCCAACTCAATCCAGCCCCAACCACAAGTCCCACACCCAACCCGGCCGCAATCCTGCGCAGACTCGTCATACCGCCCTCCCAGTTTTCACCGACCACCCTACACCAATCGCCGCCAATCCCGCACCTCACCGGCCTTCAGAGGCTTCCGATAATCTCTCACCACGTGCGAAGCACGTCATCGAGCGGAGCTCGATATCGGAGGGAGCAGGGGCCTTCAGGCCCCTGAAATAAGCCCGCAGGAAAAGGGGCTTTAGCCCCCGGGCCTTTCCTCAACCCGCCACCCTCGCCCATCCCACCTTTTTCCGCATCCTCTTCCGCGCGTACTCAGCCCTCATCCGTGAAGATCTCTTCAATTCGCATAGAAAACAACCGCGCCAGCCGGAACGCCAGCGGCAGCGACGGATCGTACTTCCCCGTCTCAATCGCATTCACCGATTGCCGCGACACCTCCAGCCGGTCGGCCAGCTCTGCCTGCGACCATCCTCGTTCCGCGCGCAATACGCGCAGCCGGTTATTCACTGGGAGACCTGTACTTCCGGAAGATCAGCAGTTTCGCAGCAGCCGTGACGAAGATGAGAACGGCCGGGACAGACAGAATCGGCACCTCCGGAACCGTTCCGTGCCCATGCACCTCAACGAAGCCCCAAACCGTGGCGAAACCCATCGTGATCACCGTCGCCCAGAGAAAAGAACGAGTCAGCAGTATCCGCTGGAACTCGTCACGCATGCGCAGCAGAAGCAAACCGGAACTGACCAACTCCGCGAAGAAGAAAGCACCCGCCAACCCGGCCAGAATCGGACTAAGCATCCCATTCGGATAACGCGAAGCGAGTTGAGAACAGCCCAGGAAAAGAACCAGGGACACGCTGATGGAGATCCTGCAGCGACGAGCAAAGCGACGAGCGGCAGCGCTTTTACAGATCATGATGTGTTTCTCCCTGAATTACCTTGCAACCCTCCCCAATGCGGGCCGGAATCTTCACTCCGCAGGCAGCGGATTGGCAAGCTTGTGGGTAAGCTTCGCCACAAGCACCGCGAAGGTGAACGCGAACAGCTCCATGAACGGCGGCGTCTGCCCATGCCAGCCGAAGATCCGCAGAAATCCCGCGAAAACATTGACGGAAAGACAAGCCCCTGCCCCTGCCAGCAGGCAGCGCATCGCCAGGTCGCGCTTGAAGTCGTCGCGTTCAGCCTTCAAATACCTCCCCGTGAAAAAGAAAATCGTGATCAGGGGAAGCGACGGAAACAAGGCGAATGCGAACAGCGGCCAGCCGCTGGGGTGTATTCGATCGACCAGGTAATTCGTGCCGATGAAAACCACGAAATACAAGGCCAAAACCGTGAAGCTCTGTTTCTGGTAAGCGCGCGCCGCAGGCGATTTGCATGACATGTCACATCTCCTTTGCTGATGTCAAGGACACTTTACGTCAAGTTTCCTTGTCATGTCAAGTCCACTTGTCACATTTATTTTTACCTGCCTTGGCCGTCTCGTCCCACATTGATACGCTTAAGCGTATGAACGTCAACTTCGCCGAGCGCGCGCACAACCACAACTGGAAGCTTGACCCCATCGTGCGCTCGCTGCTCGACACCGACTTCTACAAGCTGCTGATGCTGCAGTTCCTCTGGAAGAACTTCCCTGCCGTGCATGTCACCAGCGAGGTCGTCAACCGTACTACCCGCGTTCGCCTCGCCGATGAAGTCGACGCTTCAGCCCTTATCGCGCAGATGGAGCACGTCCGCGGCCTGCGCTTCCACCGGTCCGAGCTGATATGGCTCGCCGGCAACACCTTTTACGGCACACGCCAAATCTTTCACCCCGCTTTCCTCGCCTGGCTCGAGTCCGATTTTCGCCTCTCCGAGTATGAAGTAGCCGAGCAGGACGGGCAGCTCATCCTGCGCTTCTCTGGCCTCTGGACCGAAGTCACCCTGTGGGAGATCTACTCCCTCGCCCTGGTCAGCGAGATGCGCACCCGCGCCGCGCTGGCCCGGCTCAACGAGATGGAGCTCGACGTTCTCTACGCCCGCGCCAAGACCAAGCTGTGGGACAAGATTGAGCGCTTGCGCACCGTCCCCGGCGTGCGCATCTCCGAGTTCGGCACCCGCCGCCGCCACAGCTTCCTCTGGCAGGAGTATGTGATCGAGGCCATGCGCGCGCGCCTCGGCCAGAGTCTCTCCGGCTCGTCCAACACCTTTCTCGCCTACAAGCACGATCTCGAAGCCATGGGCACCAACGGGCACGAGCTCCCCATGGCCATGGCCGCGCTCGCCGACGACGACCAGGCGCTCCACAACTCGCAGTATCGCGTGCTGGAGCTCTGGCAGAAGAGCTACGGCGGCGAGTTGCTCATCCTGTTGCCGGACACCTTCGGCACCACCCAGTTCCTCGAAGGCGCGCCCGACTGGGTGGCCGACTGGACCGGCCAGCGCGTCGACTCCAGGGACCCGTTCCTGGCCGGCGACGAATACATCCGCTGGCTGCTTTCCCGTGGCCGCGACCCGCGCCGCAAGCGGCTCATCGCTTCGGATGGGCTGGATGCAGAGCGAATTCTCGAACTGCATGCGTACTTCGACGGGCGCATTCGCTTCTCCGCCGGCTGGGGCACGCTGCTCACCAACG
>PLUT01000018.1:3092-16905 GCA_003162875.1 Granulicella sp. | reverse complement strand
TGCAGCACGCCCTCGATGCGAACGGCGGTAACGGCTGCGCCCTCGATGGAAGAGAGCAGCGTGCGGCGGAGGGCGTTGCCGATGGTGGTGCCGAAGCCGCGCTCAAATGGCTGGGCTGAGAATTTGCCGTATTTTTCGGTGAGTGTTTCGGTTTCGACGGCAAGACGCTTGGGTTTCTGAAAGCCTCTCCAAAGCATGAGTGAATCTCCTTTTCCGGCTCATTCGCGATGCATTCTGCGAAGGCGGGGTGGTTCGGTTGCGGGCAGGTTGTGGAGGTGAAGCAGCCGTTAGCCTTTAGCTCTTAGCTAAAAGCGAAAAGCTAACGGCTAGAAGCTATTTACTGTAGAGCTCGACGATGAGCTGCTCGTTGACGGGCAGGTTGACGTCGGCGCGGGTGGGCAGGGCCAATACCTTGCCCGAAAGGTTCTCGCGGTTGATGTCCAGCCATTGCACGGCACGCTGGCCGCTGGCAAAGTTGCCCGACTCTTCGAGCACAACCAGCTTCTTCGAGCCCTCGCGGACCGCGATCTCGTCGCCCACCTTGCACTGGAACGACGGGATGTTGACCTTGCGGCCATTCACCTGGATGTGCCCGTGGCGAACCAGTTGGCGCGATTGACGGCGCGACATGGCGAAGCCGAGGCGGTAGCAGACGTTGTCGAGGCGGGTCTCCAACTGCTGCAGCAGGAGTTCGCCGGTGACGCCGGTCTTGTTAGCAGCCTTCTGGTAGTAGGCGCGAAACTGGGTCTCCAGCGTAAAGTAGATGCGCTTGGCCTTTTGCTTCTCGCGCAACTGAAGGCCGTAGCCAACCACCTTCTTGACCTTGCGCGACTGGCCGTGCTGGCCGGGGGGGAAGTTGCGCTTCTCGATGGGACACTTTTCCGAGAAGCATTTCGCTCCCTTGAGGAAGAGCTTGGTTCCGTCGCGGCGGCAAAGGCGGCAGACGGGTCCTGTATAACGTGCCATTCTCTATTTCTCCTTTACTTCAGGTGACGATCGGTTTACGCGCGGTGCGCTTCGTCCCGATCCGTGATTATGTTGTCAGTTCCCAGTTGTCAGTTCTCAGAAAAGACCTGAGAAAACTGACCACTGAAAACTGTGCACTGACAACTGTTTCTCAGACTCTGCGGCGCTTGGGCGGACGGCAGCCGTTGTGCGGCATGGGTGTAATGTCGCGGATGCTGCGAACCTCGATGCCGGTGGTCGCAAGCGCGCGGATCGCGGACTCGCGGCCGGAACCGGGACCCGAGACGCGAACATCGACCGAGCGCACACCGTGGTCGCGAGCCGCGCTGGCAGCGCCCGCAGCAGCCTGCTGCGCGGCAAACGGGGTACCCTTGCGGGAGCCGCGGAAGCCAAGCGAGCCGGCCGACTTCCAGGAGAGCGTGTTGCCCACCTGGTCGGTGATGGTGATGATGGTGTTGTTGAAGCTGGCCTGGATGAAGACGAGGCCAAATGGAACGTTCTTGCGTTCGCGCTTCTTGAATTTCTTGCCCTTGCCCGCAGGCTTGGCGCCGGTTGCTTTGTTCTGTGTCTTTGCCATGGGCTATTTCGCCGCCTTCTTCTTCGCCGCAACCGTGCCCTTGCGGGGACCCTTGCGCGTACGAGCGTTGGTGTGGGTGCGCTGGCCGCGAACCGGCAGCGAGCGGCGGTGACGAAGGCCGCGGTAAGACTGGATCTCGATAAGCCGCTTGATGTTGAGCGAGACGTCCTTGCGCAGGTCGCCCTCGATCTGGCCCTGGCCTTCGATTACGTGACGGATGCGGTTGAGAGCGTCCTCGTCGAGGGCGCCTACCTTTGCGTAGGGATCGACATCCGCGGCGGCGAGGATCTTTGCCGCGCGCGAGTCACCGATCCCAAAGATGTATGTGAGTCCGATGCGCACCTGTTTGTTGTTAGGGACATCGATTCCGGCAATACGTGCCATGGGGTTCCTTTTCGTCTGGGCTCTTGAGCGCTAGTGGCCACGGGAGCGGGGTTATCGGTTTGCGGCAGGTCCACCGGGTTCAACGCAAGCCTTGATTTTGGCTAACTAGCCTGGCGGGGCCGGTAAAGCAGTTGATAGTTGTTAGTTCCCAGTTGTCAGTTGAAGACAAAAGAGGCGGCAGAAACTAACCCTGACGCTGTTTATGCTTGGCGTTTTCGCAGATGACGCGAACGACGCCGCGGCGGTGGATGACTTTGCATTTGTCACAAATCTTCTTTACTGAGGCGCGGACCTTCATTTGAATCCCTTCTTGAAACGTGATGCTAGCCGAACGGAAGGCATGCCCCAGGGGCTAAAGCCCCACGCGTGCATGACCTTTGAATGTCAGGGATAAATCCCTGACCTACCTAGAAGCCAAAACATGGCGATCCGGGTGGAAATATGTCCCTAGAAGCCAAAGCGTGGCGATCCGGGTGGAAATCTGTCTGAACCTATGCGAGACGCGGCGGATCAGTTTGCTACGGGCGTCTACTTGTAACGGTAGACGATGCGGCCACGGTTGAGATCGTACGGGCTGAGCTCAATCGCGACGCGGTCGCCGGGGAGGATACGGATGAAGTTCTTGCGCATGCGTCCGGAGACGTGTGCGAGGGCCTGGTGCTTATTTTCAAGCTCGACCTTGAACAGCGCATTGGGCAGGGTCTCTACGACCACCGCCATCACTTCAATTGCATCTTCCTTCGACAAACGCTCTCCTTTGCAGGGCGGGGACAGCTCTAACGCGACCCCAATATCCTGCTGCCAAGTGCCTGCGCACACAGCATCTTTAAGTATACCCCGAATTGGGGCCTAAATCCTAGCGCGTCAGCACCTGGGGGCCGTCTTTCGTGATGGCGACGGTATGCTCAAAGTGGGCGCTCACGCTGCCGTCCAGGGTAATGGTGGTCCAGCCGTCGGGCAGCACTTTCACCCCGGGCGCGCCGGCGTTGATCATGGGCTCGATGGCCAGGACCATGCCTGCTTTCAGCCGCGGACCCTTGCCGCGGGGGCCAAAATTGGGCACCTGAGGGTCTTCGTGCATGGATCTGCCGATGCCGTGGCCGACGAATTCCCTGACCACTCCAAAGCCCTCGGCCTCGCACATCTCCTGGACCGCGGCGGAGATGTCGCCCAGGCGGCCGCCGGGCAGGGCCTGGCGGATGGCTTCCTCCAGGGAGGCCCTGGTCACGTCGAGCAGCTTGCGGGTGACTGGCGAAGGGGTTCCCACCGCATAGGTCACGGCGCAATCTGAATAAAATCCATCGACGATGACGCCGCAATCAACCGACACGATGTCGCCATCGGCAAGAATGCGCTTGGGCGAAGGAATGCCGTGGACCACTTCGCTGTTCACGGAGGTGCAGAGGACGGCCGGGAAGCCGTGATACCCCTTGAAGGCGGAGACGGCGTGGAGGGATTCCATCTTGGCGGCGGCGGCGTCCTCCAGATCCATAGTAGAGGCGCCAACGACGACCAGGGGGCGGACGGCTTCATGAACCTGGCTCAGTGCCTCGCCGGACCGGCGCATCTTCTCAATCTCCGCAGCGGTCTTGATCAGGATGGCCATGTCAGGCTCTTTGCGCCGCGCAGGCCGCCATGCTCGGTTCTGTACGCAGGCGCTCCAACTGCGCACGAATATCGCGGGTGACGGTATCCACGCGATGCAGACCGTTCACCTCGGCAAACCGGCCTTCGGTATGATAATGCGAAATGACGGGAGCGGTTTCGGCCTCAAAAATCTTCATTCTGCTCTCGAAGATCTCTTCGGTGTCGTCCCTGCGCAGCTCCAGCGGACACCCATCCACGTCGCAGACACCTTCCACCCGAGGAGGTTCGGTGTAGACGTTGTAGATATGCCCCTGCGGGCAGATGCGCCGTCCCGTGATCCGCTTCAGCAAATCGTCACGGTCCGCGGTCAGGCTGATCGCCACGACGGGACACGAATTGGCCTCACCCAGATGCTCATCTAACCAGGCAGCCTGGGCGAGCGTGCGCGGAAACCCGTCGAGGATATAGCCGCGTTTGCAATCGGGGTCGGACAGGCGCCTGGCCACCATCTGGTTCACCAGATTGTCCGGGACCAACTGGCCAAGCACCATCAGTTTCTCGGCAATCAGCCCCAGTTCCGTGCGCTGGCGGCGATGCTCGCGAAAGAGGTCGCCGGTTGAGATTTGCGGTATGCCAAACTCCGCCATCAAGGTCTTGGCCTGGGTACCCTTGCCAACACCGGGGGGCCCAATAAGGAGAACCGGCCCGGGCAGGTAGGAACTGTCTGCCGGGGCCGTCGGATGTGATGCATATTCTGAGTTCAACGTCGTGCCTACCAACTTCTTCGGCCACGAATGCGGCCGCTCTTGGGAGAGAAGCCGTCATAGTGGCGCATTATGAGTTGCGATTCAACCTGCTGTACTGTGTCCATAGCGACGCCAACCACGATCAGCAACGAGGTGCCGCCGAAGTAGAAGGTGAAGCCGAAACCGTTGGTGATAAATGCCGGAAGTGTGTCGAAGTAGCGACCGATGAGCCACAAGTGGTTGAAGTGGATACCAGTCATGAGCATCGTCGGAATCAACTGAACGATGACCAGGTAGCAGGCGCCAACCAGCGTGATCCGCGTGAGCACATCGTTGATAAAGTCCGACGTCCGGCGTCCGGGCCGGATTCCCGGAATAAAGCCGCCGTATTTGCGCATGTTATCGGCGATGTCGTCGGGACGAAAAACGATGGAGATATAGAAATAAGCGAAAAAGATAATCGCGAAGGTATTGAGCAGGACGTACCACGGTTCGCCGGGAATGAGATTGCGGAAGATGGGACCGAGGAACGAGTTGTCCTGGAGCAGGACTCCCTGGTAGTGGATCTGGGAAAACAGCAAAGGCGCCGAAAGGATCGAACTGGCGAAGATGATGGGCATGACGCCGCCGGAGTTGACGCGCAAGGGAAGATGGGTGGACTGGCCGCCCATCATTTTGCGTCCAACGATTCGCTTGGCATACTGCACCGGAATGCGCCGCTCGGAGCGCTCGACAAAGACGATGAAGGCAACTACGGCCGCCATTCCCACCACCAGAAGGCCGACGACGACGGGAGTCAATGGGCCCCAGGTCTGGTCGCGGGCTTTCTCGTAAAGGTTATAGATGCCGCGCGGCAGACCGACGACAATGCCGGTGAAGATGAGGAGCGACATGCCGTTTCCGATGCCGCGCTCCGTGATCTGCTCGCCCAGCCACATGATGAAGGCGGTGCCGGCCGTCAGCGTGATAACGCACATGGGAATGAAGGCGGGGCGCGAGATGGTGACCATGTTCGCGGAGGAAGTGGTGAGGGTCAGCGAGATGGCGAAGGACTGGATGACACCCAGCAAGACGGTGACATAGCGGGTCCACTGGGTAATCTTGCGGCGGCCGAGTTCGCCTTCCTTCTGCAGTTTGGCCAACGGCTCATAGATTACGGTCAGCAGTTGGAAGATAATCGACGCCGTGATATACGGCATGATGCCCAGCGCGAAGATGGTGAGCTTACGCAGATTGCCGCCGGTAAACAGGTCGGCGAGACCGAGCGCGGATTGCGAATTGGCATTGAAGAACTGCGCCAGCGCGGTGGAGTTGATGCCCGGCGTGGGAATAAACGCACCCAGGCGATAAACCGCCAGCAGGCCAAGCGTGAAGAGGACACGCTTGCGCAGATCGGGGATGCGAAAGATGTTGGCTAGTTTCTCAAACATCAAAACCTCTTCGGTATTGCCTGAAGCCTTGCCGCAGCGGGCCAAGCTTCAAATCGGGTGAAACTCTATCCTAGTCGAAAGCGCGCAGGCGATGCACCCCAAGAAATCGCTAACCGATCAGGATGGCTTTGCCGCCAGCCTTTTCAATAGCTTCCTGCGCAGTCTTCGAGAATTTGTGCGCGTGGATGGTGACCGGTCCGGCCACCGGGCCGTTGTTGAGCACCTTGATCAGGCCGCCCTTCTTGCGCAGCAGGCCGAGCTCAACAATCTTGTCCAGCGTGAATTCCGTATCTGGAGCGGTCGCGAGGATCTGAGCGACGCGATCCAGGCCGAGGACCGTGTACTCGACGCGGAAGATATTGTTGAAGCCGCGCTTCGGCAGGCGGCGGTGCAGCGGCATCTGGCCGCCTTCGAATCCGCGCATCAGCGAAGATCCGGAGCGGGAGCCCTGGCCCTTGTGGCCACGGGTAGAAGTCTTGCCCATGCCCGAACCCATGCCGCGGCCGACACGCTTCTTGTTTTCGTTCGCCTTCTTGGGGGCGCGCAGATTGGAGAGATTGCGGATTGCCATTTCGTGTTTCCTCGCTATAACGCCGGCTCGTGGCCGACTCGCATGGTGGCAGCTTGTTCGCTGCCGAAAAGTGTTACTCGACGATACGGACCAGATGGGGCACCTTGGCCACCATGCCCCGGACCGACGCGGAGTCTTCCCGTTCGACGATCTGGTTGAGGCGCGTGAAGCCGAGGCCCTTGATGACCAGCTTGTGCTTGACCGGGGTGCAGATTTTCGAGCGGAAGTATTGCAGCCTGATTTTGGCGGTGGCGGTTTCGTTTGCCATGGTGAAACTCCTGGTGAAAGCGAACTTTGAATCCGGAGCGTGGGGACGAGCCTACATCTCCTCGACTGTTTTGCCGCGCAGCGCGGCGACTTCGCTCTTGTTGCGAAGCTGGGTGAGAGCATCGAAAGTGGCCTTGACCACGTTGTGCGGGTTGGCTGAGCCAAGCGACTTGGTAAGAACATTCTGCACGCCGGCCGAGGTCATGACGGCGCGAACCGTCTTGCCGGCGATTACCCCGGTGCCTTCCGGCGCGGGCTTCAGCATCACCCAGCCGGCACCGAAGTGGCCAAGCACCTGGTGCGGAATCGTCGTCTGCGTCAGGTTGATCTTGAACAGGTTCTTCTTGGCCGCCTCAATCCCCTTGCGGATGGCCTGAGGAACTTCCTTAGCCTTCCCCGAGCCGTATCCCACGACGCCCTCGCCCGGGTCGCCGACCACCACCAGCGCGGCAAACGACATGTTCTTTCCGCCCTTGACCACCTTGGTGACGCGATTGATCGAAACCACCTCATCCTTCAGGTTGAGCCGGTTTGCGTCAAACTTCTTCTTAGTCAATGCCATAATGCGATCCATCTTTCCGGCTGCCCGTAGCTCTGTCTGCCCTGGCTCGCCCAAAACTGAAACTAAAACTCCAGACCAGCCTCACGAGCTGCGTCGGCCAAAGCCTTCACCCGGCCGTGGTACAGGTATCCGCCGCGATCGAAGACAACCTTCTTGATGCCCTTCTCTTGCGCGCGCTCTGCGATGAGCTTGCCGACTGACTTCGCGGCGGCTACGTTTCCGCCGTAGTGCTTGTCCTCGGTCTTTTTGCCGAACGAGGATGCAGAGACCAGGGTGACGCCGTTCAGGTCGTCGACGAGTTGCGTGTAGATGTGGTTCAGCGAGCGGTAGACGTTTAGGCGCGGACGCTCGGATGTTCCGGCCACCTTCTCGCGGATGCGGGTGTGCACGCGCTTGCGGATGACGTTGCGTTCGAGGGGTTTCAGCATAGTTCTTTCTTCCTTCCTAATGGCGTCGCCAGAATGCTGGAGACGTTCGGTTTGTAAGTACAGTTGTTAGTTGCTGGTTGTTAGCGTTGCTGTTTTTCTTGCCTATACTGACAGCCTGCAACGACCAACGACTGCCCCGCCGCCAACCAACAACCAGCAACTAACAACTAACAACNNCTCTCTCCGGTGTAGCGGACGCCCTTGTTCTTGTACGGATCGGGTTTTCGCAGCGAACGCATGTCGGCGGACACCTGGCCGACCTTCTGGCGATCGATGCCGGTGATGGTGAGGTGCGTCTGTTTGGGATCGATGGCAACCTCGATGCCGGTGGGGAGAGGAAACTCAATCTGGTGCGAGAAGCCGAGCGTGAATACCACCATATTCTTGCCCTTCAACTCCGCGCGGTATCCGATGCCAACGATGTCAAGCTCCTTGGACCAGCCTGTGGTGACGCCGGCAACAGCGTTGGCGACGAGCGCGCGGGCGAGCCCATGGAAGGCGGCCTGGCCGTCGCTCTGGCGCTCGGCAACCAGCGTGCCGTCTTTCTGGGCCAGGGTGATACCACCGGGAAGCATGGCGCTAACCTTGCCCTTGGGGCCTTCGACGAGCACGGTTTTGCCGTCCTGGCTTACCGTGTACTTCACCCCAGCGGGCAGCGTAATTGGCTTCTTGCCGATACGAGACATTCGAAATTCCTTTGGTGGCTTGCGAGTCCTGAAATGCTATCGATGCAATTTCATTCCACTGCAGCCTTGATGCGGGTTGTTCCGCCTTCGCCGTCTTCGACGCGAAGACGGAACAACATCAAAATTTGGCCGTTCAATGTCGGGGCTAAAGCCCCGACCTACCTCTAAAACCCAGACGCGAGGCCTGCGAGCCGGATTACCAGACCTCGCAGAGGATCTCGCCGCCAACGCCTTCGCGGCGCGCCTGGCGCCCGGTCATAACACCCTTCGGGGTGGTCATGATCGAAATGCCGAGACCGCCCTGCACGCGGCGAATCTGGTCGCGGCCCAGGTACACGCGACAGCCTGGACGCGAAACCCGCTGCAGATCGCGGATGACAGCCTCGTTGTTGGGTCCGTACTTGAGATACACGCGCAGAATCTTCATGCCGCCCTCTTCGGTCGGCTTGTAGTTCGCGATATAGCCCTCCTCCTTCAGGATGCGGGCGATCTCGCTCTTCAGCTTGGAGGCGGGCACGTCGAGCTTCTGGTGACGCGACCGAATGGAGTTACGGATGCGGGTCAGAAAGTCGGCTACTGGATCGGTAAGATTCATTCATTCTCCTTCATTCCCCGTTCGCTCGCCTCGAATCTGGACGGCGAGAACCAGCGGAAACGTTGTGGCTCACACTTTGAGGGACCTGGTGCAGCGGCCCTTCGAAAACCAATTTCCTCCAGACTTCTGCATCCCTGACGGATGAGGTCTCTGGAAGGGTGGGACGGATACGGCAACCCTCTAAGTATACAGGTTGCCGCGCCAACTCCGCCTACCAGCTTGACTTGACGACGCCCGGAATCTCGCCCTTGAGCGCAAGCGACCGGAAGCAGAGACGGCAGACCCCGAACTTGCGCAGAAACGCGCGGGGGCGGCCGCAGAGCTGGCAGCGGTTGTGCTGGCGGGATTTGAACTTCGGCTTCCTTGCGTCCTTGACGCGCTTTGCTGTAGTTGCCATAGTGATTGCTCTCTATTCTGTTACAAAATATGTGCTTATGCGCCCACCCGGAACGGCATGCCGAAGCCCTTCAGCAGGGCGCGGGCGCCGTTGTCGTCGGCCGCGGTAGTGACGATGGTTACGTTCATGCCCTTCAGTTTGTCCACCTTGGCGTAATCGATCTCGGCGAAGATGAGTTGGTCGCGCAGGCCGAGCGTGTAGTTGCCGCGACCGTCAAAGCTCTTCGACGAAACCCCGCGAAAGTCGCGCACGCGCGGCAGCGCAATCGTGATCAGGCGGTCGAGAAACTCGTACATCTTGTCGCCGCGCAGCGTCACCATCGCGCCAATCGGCATGCCCTCGCGCACTTTGAATGCGGCGATCGACTTCTTTGCCTTGGTGACGATCGGCTTCTGGCCGGCGATGGAGGCGAGGTCGGCCACCAGCGGGTCCATGATCTTGACGTTCTGGGTCGCCTCGCCAAGCCCCATGTTGACTACGATCTTTTCCAGCCGTGGGATCGCCATCGCGTTGGTGATGCCAAGTTCTTTGGCGATCGCCGGCCGGATCTCAGTCATATACTTCTCTTTGAATCGTGCTGCCATTGGTGTTGCTCGCTTTCTCCACGGTTTCCGGGGTGGGCTGAAGCCCGTTTACCGATTCGTGGGGTGAACCTTCGTTTAGCGCCTGGCCTCTAGCTTCCGGCTTCTCGCCACTAAGCTAAAAGCTAGTGGCTTGTTTTTACTTTCTTCTCGGGAATCTGATTCCCGCTTACCTTTGAATATCGAACCCTGGTGTCGCCTTCGAGCTTCTTGGCNNCCCTTGATGTTGCGCTGCGGGTTCGGCTTCACATGCTTCTTGATCATCATGACGTGCTCGACCAGAAGGCGATCCTTGCTGGCCATGATGCGGAGCACGCGGCCACGTTTGCCTTTGTCCTTGCCGGCAATCACTTCGACGGTGTCGTTGCGCTTAATCTTGATGCCTGCCATAACTAGCTCCTTAATGCTTGCTTCCAGTCTCTTCACTGGAGCCTCGGTTCTCACCGGTCCTGCCTTGCTGCTCTTGTCTTCAACTGACAACTAAGAACTGACCACCGACAACTGTTCTTAGATAACTTCAGGCGCGAGCGAGACGATCTTCAGGAACTTCTTCTCGCGCAATTCGCGCGCAACCGGCCCGAACACGCGCGTGCCAACCGGTTCATTCACGTCGTTGATGACCACTGCGGCGTTCTGGTCGAAGCGGATATACGTGCCGTCGCGCCGCCGATACTCCTTGCGGGTGCGTACGATGACGGCCTTGACCACCTTGCCCTTCTTGACGGTTCCGTCGGGCGATGCTTCCTTGACCGCAGCCGTTACCACATCGCCGAGTCCGGCCTTCTTGCCCAGGCCGCCGCCCAGCGGCAGGATGACCTGCAGCTTGCGCGCGCCGGAGTTGTCGGCAACGTCGAGCATGGTTCTCATTTGTACTGACATGTTCGTTCTCCTGGGCCAACGGCCCGGGGCAACAGCCCCATAACACTTACACTGCGCAGGCGGCAATCCCCGCGCCCATCGCAAACCAACCTACTAGACATCGACCGCCAGGCTCTTCTCATCCAGCTGCGAGAGCGAGGACCGGCGGACGATCTCCTCCAGCGACCAGCGCTTGAGCTTCGAGAGCGGTCTCGCTTCGCGGATGCGGACAACATCGCCGACCCGCGCCGAGTTCAGCTCATCATGCGCGTAGAACTTCTTGTTCGACTTCATCACCCGCTTGTACTTGGGGTGCGCCTTGCGGATCTCGATCTCGACGACGATGGTCTTCTGCATCTTGGTCGAAACCACGATGCCCACCTTCTCATTGCGGCGAGAGGGCTGCGCTTCGGGCGCTGCGGCTGTGCTGGTCGCCGCGGTTGCGGCTGTCTTGGTTGTGTCTGCCATAATTTAATCCTTCTTCGCTTTCTTGCGCGCGGTACGAGTGCTCGCAGCCGGCGCGGTAGCCACGGCGGCGGGCGATGCGGCGTTGCCGGACGCGATGGTGCGCTCGCGGGCGATGGTCTGGATGCGGGCAATGTCGAGCTTGAGCCCGCGCAGCTTCTTGACCCCTTCGTTGTTGCCCAGGCTCTTCTGGAAGCGCAGGCGGAAGAGCTGTTCGGCAGCCTTTTCCTGCTGGCTCCTGATCTCTTCGTCGGTAAGGTTGCGGATCTTTTCGAGTTCCATAGTTTTCTTCTTTCGTTGCCGGTTCTTTTTGAGCCGTCCTTACTACTTGACCGTCGCGGCCACCTTGGCGTTGTGGCGCTGGACGAAAACAGTCTTCAGAGGAAGCTTGTGGGCGGCGAGACGCATAGCCTCCCGGGCAAGCTCTGAGGTGACGCCCTCCATCTCGAACAGGATCTTGCCGGGACGAACAACCGCGACCCAGTGGTCGGGAGCGCCTTTGCCCTTGCCCATACGCGTTTCAGCAGGCTTTTTGGTGATCGGCTTGTCGGGGAAGATTCGCAGCCAGACTTTGCCGCCACGCTTGATGAAGCGTGTCATCGCGATACGGCTGGCTTCGATCTGGCGGTCGGTAATGTACCCGCACTCCTCCACCTTCAGACCGAAATCGCCGAACGAGAGATCTGACCCACGCCACGCCTTGCCGCACATGCGTCCGCGCTGCTGCTTGCGAAACTTGACCTTCTTTGGCATCAACATAACAAATACCCTCTAACTCTTCGCTGCTGGGGTTGAGCCAGCGTCCGAAAAACTATCAACTAACAACCAGCAACTAACAACTCGCTTCTAGAACACACCCGCGGCGGCGGCGCCCTGATCGCGGCGCTTCTTCTGCTCGTAAATATCGCCGCGGTAGACCCAGGTCTTGACCCCGATAATGCCGTACGTGGTGTGCGCCTCGGCAAAGCCGTAATCAATGTCGGCGCGCAGCGTGTGCAGCGGCAGCCGGCCCTGAAGGTACCACTCGGAGCGGGCGATTTCGTTGCCGTTCAGCCGGCCCGACACGCGAACCTTGATGCCCTTGCAGCCAAAGCGCAGCGCGGAGTCAACCGACTTGCGCATCGCCCGGCGGAAGCTGACGCGCTTCTCCAGCTGCAGCGCAATGTTTTCGGCGACCAGTTGCGCATCCAGCTCGGGCTTGTTGACCTCGAGGATGTCGATGAAGACCTCGCGCGAGGTGCGCTTCTGGATGTCGGCCTTGAGCTTGTCAATCTCCGCGCCTTTGCGGCCGATGATGATGCCCGGACGCGCGGTGCGGATGATGAGCCGCAGCTTGTTGCCGGGCCGCTCGACCTCGACCGAACTGACGCCGGCGGCCTTCAGCTTCTCGCGCAGCTCAGCCTTCAGCTTGACATCTTCGACCAGCAGCTTGTCGTAGCCGCGCTCGACGAACCAACGAGATTTCCACGGCTTGTTGACGCCGAGGCGAAACCCATACGGATGGACCTTCTGTCCCATAGCTTCCCTTTACCTCGCCCTGTGCCGGTTGAGCCGGCGGGCATAATTCAAAAAACTCTCAGTTCACCGGAATTCCCGGCACTGCTTCACTGCAATACCACGCTTAGCCGGCCGCCTTCTTGACCGCTTTCTTGGCCGTCTTCTTGGCCGCCTTCTTGGCCGGAGCCTTCTTGGCGGCAGGTTTGGCAGCCTTCTTCTTCGCCACAGGCGTCTCCGGTCCGGCAACGACAGCGGCGCTCGGCGACTTCTTCTCCGCAACCGTGATGACGATGTGCGAGAGGCGGCGCTGGTAGCGGAACGCCCGGCCCATCGGCGCCGGCCGGATGCGCTTCATGCGCGGACCATCGTTCGCCACCGCGGTGCGGACATAAAGGTTATCGACATCGATGTCCAGGCCCTGCTCCTGCGAGACGTAGGTCGCGTTCTGGATGGCCGAGCGCAACACCTTCTCGACGATCAGGCCCAGCCTCTTGGTGGAGAAGTGCGCGGTGTTCAGCGCCTGCTCCACGCGGAGGCCCTTGATGGTGTCGAGAACCAGCTTCGCCTTCTGCGGGCTGGTGCGCAGGAACTTGGCCTCCGCGCGGAACTCTCGAACTTTTTCTGCTGCGATCTTCGACATAACTTTGATCCTTCGTACTACTAAACTTGCCGAACTACAGATCCCTCGTCGCCTTCGGCTCCTCAGGATGCGGGCCCGCGGCTCAGACGCCGCTTAGAGCGCCCGCTACTTGGGCTTCGCGACGGTTTCAGCCGCGCGCGCGGAGTGGCCCTTGAACGTGCGCGTTGCGGAGAACTCGCCCAGTTTGTGCCCAACCATGTTCTCGGTCACGTAAACCGGAATGAACTTGCGGCCGTTGTGCACGGCGATGGTGTGGCCGACCATGTCCGGGAAAATGGTCGAGCGACGCGACCAGGTGCGTACTACCTTCTTGTCGTTGGTCTGGTTCATGACCGTGATCTTCGATTGAAGATGACCGTCAATGAACGGACCCTTCTTTGCTGAACGTGACATGTGTTACTCCAAATTTCTTACTGCCGGTTACGGTGCTGTATACGACGAATCTCTTGGCTCAAGAGACTTGGTGTTTCCAGATTTCCCAATATCAAAATGCAAACTGCGCCTTCTTTACTTGCTCCTGCGGCTGACGATCAGTGCATCGGTCCGCTTGTTGTTGCGCGTCTTGTATCCGCGCGT
>PLUT01000018.1:0-3082 GCA_003162875.1 Granulicella sp. | reverse complement strand
TTGCCGATCGAGACGTTCTCGTGGTCGGTATTGCCAACCTGGCCGATGGTGGCCATGCACTCCACCAGCACCCTGCGCGTCTCGCCCGAGGGCAGCTTCAGCAGCGCATAGTCGCCTTCCTTCGCCACCAGGTTGACCTGTGCGCCGGCCGAACGCGCCATCTGCGCGCCCTTGCCCGGACGCAGCTCGATGTTGTGCACGATTGTTCCCAGCGGAATGTTCTTCAGCGGAAGCGCATTGCCAACCAGAATGTCGGCTTCGGGGCCGCTCATGATCTTCTGTCCGACCTTCAGGCCAACCGGCTGTATGATGTAGCGCTTCTCGCCATCCGCGTAGTGAACCAACGCGATGCGGGAGCTGCGATTCGGATCGTACTCAATGGTCGCGACGGTGGCCGGAATGCCGTACTTGTCGCGCTTGAAGTCGATCAGGCGAAGCTTCTGCTTGTGACCTCCGCCCTGGTGACGGATGGTCATGCGACCGGTACTGTTGCGTCCGCCGGTGCGCGGCTTGACCGAGAGCAGCGGCTTATGCGGCTTGTCCGTGGTCAGGTCGTCGTTCACCAGCTTGGTCTGGAAGCGGAGTGTCGGGGTAATCGGTCGAAATGATTTGATCGGCATCGTATTCAACTCCTAGCCATTAGCTCTTGGCTGTTAGCTAGTTCTCTTTCGCATCTTTGCGACTTACTCGTCGCTTTCGTCTTCAACTAACAACTAACAACCAGCAACTAACAACTGTTCTTACAGGCTATTGAGGTACTCGGGCATCTTCTGCCCGTCCTTCAGGCGGACATACGCCTTCTTCCAGTCCGGACGGTAGCCCGAGAACTTGCCGCGGCGGCGTTCCTTGCCCTCTACCGTGGCGGTGCGGACGCCGCTCACCTTGACCTTGAAGAGTGTTTCCACAGCCTGCTTCACCTCGGTCTTGGTGGCCTTCAAATCAACTTCGAAGACCAGCGTGTTCTGCGTGTCTTTGACGCCCATGCCCTTTTCAGTGATCAGCGGGCGGCGAATAACGGTGTAGAGGGTTGGCATTTACGCAACCTCCTTCTGCGCATGCTTGCTGCGCTTCGAAACGAACTTCTTCAGCGTCTCCTGCAATGCTTCGATCGCATCTTTTGAGAAGACAGCGTGCTCGTAGCGGAGCAGATCGTAAGGATGCACCTCGGACGAGAGCACCAGTTCGACGCCGGCCAGATTGCGTGAGCCGAGATACAGATTCTCGCCCAGCTTCTGGCTCGACTCGACCAGCAGCGTGGTCTTGCCCGCCTCCAGCTTGTCGAGCGCGGCGCGGAAGAGCTTGGTCTTCGGCTCCGCCACATCGAACGACTCGACCACCGTCAGCTTCCCGTCCGCAATCTTTGCCGCAATCGCCGAGCGCAGAGCGCCCATCAGCTTCTTCTGCGGGAACGCGTACTCGTAGCTGCGCGGCTTGGGTCCGTGGACCGTGCCGCCGGAGCGCCATAGCGGGCTCCGGATCGACGCAATACGCGCGCGGCCCGTTCCCTTCTGCTTCCACAGCTTGCGCCCGGCGCCCGAAACCAGCCCGCGGGTCTTGGTGGACGCGGTGCCCTGCCGCAGTGCCGCGCGGTAGTGTTTCACCGACTCCCACAGGAGCGCGTCGTTGATCTCACCGGAAAACACTTCGTCGAGGAGTTCAAAGTCTCCGACCTTCTTCCCGGCGAGATTGACTACGTTGATCTTTGCCATCGTTCTTCTCTCTTCATGCCCGCCATCGATGCGGCGAACCGTGACTCTGTTAGGCTGCGTTTCCCGGTCTGTTCTCCGCGCAGCTTGTTGCATTCTGCTTCTGCGTTTCGGCGCCATCGCCGAACTTGGCAGACCTACTTCTTCTTCGGCGAAGCCTTCTTCGAAGCCTTCAACGGATCGAGCGTGGTGCCTCCGGCAAATCCACGGCGCTCGCGCGGCGGGGCCTTTGCCTTCGAAATCAGAACGTAACCATCACGCGGACCCGGAACCGCACCCTCGACCATCAGGAGGTTGTCCTCCAGGTCGATCCCGCGGATGCGCAAATTGCGCACCGTAATCTGAGCGTGGCCCATGTGGCCGGGCATGCGCTGGCCGGGAAACACGCGGGACGGAAACGACGATGCGCCGATCGAACCCTGCACCTGGAACATGTGGCCGTGCGCCTTCGGACCGCCTCCAAAATGATGGCGACGAACCACGCCGGCGAACCCACGGCCCTTCGAAGTGCCGATGACGTCGACGAACTTATCATCAGAGAAAATATCGACCATCACGCGATCGCCGGCTTTGACTGCTACGTCGTCGCCTTCCTTGGCAGCCTCGACCGGGACCTCCTTCATCATGCGAACGGGCGGCACGTCCGACTTGGCAAAGTGGCCGGTCATCGCCTTGTTCACCTTCGAAGCCTTGATGAAGTCCACGTAGCCGATCTGGGCGGCATCGTAGCCATCCTTCGCCTGCGTCTTCAACTGCGTAATGACGCAGGGGCCGGCCTTCAATACGGTCACCGGGTGAACGTCGCCGCGGTCGTCGAAAAGCTGGGTCATGCCGATCTTCTTGCCGAGAATTCCTGTCACTGCCATCGTCATCTTCCTTTCCTCATCATGCCGGGCCAAAGCTGCGGCACTGCCGGTGGTTCTGAATCGAATCAGCATCTGTCATCTTGCCGACTCGCTGACTTGCCAACTCGCTGCCTTGTTACTTCTGTACCGTCTTGATCTCGACGTCGACACCCGCCGGCAGGTCGAGCTTCATCANNTCCACGTGCGGCGAACGCAGCACGCAGTACTTGTTCTTCATGGTCGGCAGCGGAATGGGCCCTGCAACCTGGGCTCCGGTGCGCTTCGCGGTATCGACGATCTCGCCGGTCGACGTATCCAGCACGCGATAGTCGTAAGCCTTCAAACGGATTCTGATTCTCTGTCCTGCCATTTTGCGTCTCTTTCTTCGTGCCCAAAGATCGTTTGGAGTGGCTGCCGGTCATTTGCTGCTCACTTCTTCAATGGGCCGGCAGCCCTCGTTATTCTTGGACTACTTAATGATCTCGCTGATGGTGCCTGCGCCTACCGTCCTGCCGCCTTCGCGGATGGCGA
>PLUT01000061.1 GCA_003162875.1 Granulicella sp. | reverse complement strand
TGAAGACATTGTTCAGGGACTAAGGGCTGGACCTGACGATTACCTCACGAAACCCTGTCATTCCGCAGAGCTTCAAGCGAGACTGTTCCAGCGCGCCCAGAATTATCCATGCGCATGATCCCCTAATAGTTGCATCGCTCCGATCACACGTCTTACATAGGATTGCAGCAGTGCAACCAGCGAGGTAGTCAAACGGATGGCGACACAGCCTGCCCTTGAAAGGACCCCAGAATTGACCCGCCTGGAGTGTCAGGGTGCGGTTGTCCAGTCAAGCCTGGGCATGCTCTTCAACGAGACCGTTCCAGTGAAAATCCTGCTGGCAGACGACGATGCGGTCTCCCGCAGCGTGCTACGACGAACACTGGAGCGGAGCGGCTTCGATGTGGTGTGCGTTGACAATGGTCAAGATGCAGCAGAGCGCATACTCGCTCCTGATGGCCCACGAATGGCTATTCTCGATTGGATGATGCCCGGGAAGGACGGCCCGAGTGTGTGCCGGCAGCTCCGCGCCTGTGCAAGCAACCCATATGTATATCTGATCCTGCTTACCTCGCGAGACGCGAACGAGGATGTGATCATGGGACTCGAGGCAGGAGCCGATGATTACCTGACCAAACCTTGGAACCCTGAAGAGATGAAAGCGCGTGTCCGCGCAGGCCAGAGGGTTCTGCAATTGCAGGATAGGCTAATCCACGAAGCCCACCACGACGGACTGACCGATCTACCCAATCGCGCCTTTTTCCTTGAGCGCTTGGTCGATAGTGCACGCAAGGCTCAAGACGGAAAGGACCATCGCGTCGCTGTGCTGTTCGTGGATATCGATCGGTTCAAGTCGATCAACGACAGTCTTGGCCATCTATCGGGCGACGAGCTGATGAAGGAAGTCGCTCAGCGTCTGCGGCATGCGGTGAGGACCGAGACAGTTATCCTGCGGAAAGAGGAACGTCGGCATGCCAATAGAGGCATCTCCGATGTGGTCGCCAGGATCGGCGGAGATGAATTCGTGGTCCTGCTTGACGACATTGACAGCGTGCAGGACGCCGTACGGGTCGCGGAGCGCATACAGGCCGCGTTGGAGCCGGCTTTTCTCTCAGACGGCCAGAAAATTTTCATCACCGCCAGTATTGGCATCTCCGGCAGCGATGGAGGCCCTATCGACACCAAGAAGATCCTGCGAGGCGCCGACGCTGCCATGTACAAGGCAAAGACCTTTGGAAAGGCGCGGTATGAGATAGGCGATCCGGTTGGGGATGCCGCCGCCGCGCATCTGCTCAAGCTGGAGCACGATCTGAGGAGTGCGGTCGAGAAAAACGAGCTGGAAGTTTACTACCAGCCCATCGTCGCACTGGATGATTTCCGGATCACCAGTTTTGAGGCTTTGTTGCGATGGAACCATCCCGTCCTCGGTCTCCTCCAGCCGGACAGCTTCATACCGCTTGCTGAAGAGACCGGCCTGATCCTGCCGATCGGCAGATGGGTCATGCGCGATGCGTGTCGGCAGATGCAGGGATGGAATCGAAGATTTGCACCAGCCGACCCAGCTGCCGTGTGCGTCAATATTGCACCCAGGCAGTTTGAACCGCGGAATCTCGTGCAGTGCGTGAGAGAGATACTTGAGGAGATTGGCCTGGAGCCGCGCTTTCTCGAGTTGGAAGTGACGGAAAATCTGACCATGCAGGACGCGGCGCAAGCCGGCGAGATACTGCAGGATCTCACCGGTCTCGGGGTCTCTATTAGTCTGGACGACTTTGGCACTGGCTATTCCTCTCTCAACTATCTGCATCGCTTCCCTATTCGTACGCTTAAGATAGATCGTTCGTTCATCGCCCAGATCGAACATTGCAAGGAGAGTTGCGAGATCGTTCATACAATCATTGCGCTCGGACACGGCCTTGGAATGAAAGTCATTGCCGAAGGGATAGAAAACACAGCACAAATGGAGCTTCTGAAGATACTTCGATGCGATCTCGGCCAGGGCTATTTGTTCTCGCCTCCGGTCCCGACGGAAAAAGTGTCAGAAATGCTTATGGCACGGCTGCAAGGTGGAACCTTGGAACCTCAAGAAGGCAATTATGAAAGAAAGAAGTCGGCCGTTCGCATCAAATCTTGGAATATGCCCTCCCCATCTCTCGGACGGGCTAATTAGTGTTTGATCTTTGGCTCTGAAACACGTCGTATTTGCTGTAGTCGATTTTTGTAATGGTCAAAGCACCCAAGAACCACAAAGGTCAAAAAGTGCCGGGCGCTAGGATCAGTTCGGGTCGCATCGATTGCGGTTCTCAGAAGTAAGGCCGGTATATTCTTCGGCCAACGATGCCAGTGCCATCTGGGAATGTCTCGCTTTGCGGGATACTGGCCACTTGCGACGCAATGGGTGCAGGATCGCACCTACTGAATGCACCTTTGACCGTTCGATTGTTGACTCGCTTCGATCAGGGATAGGCAGATTGGGCAGATCTTCTTGAGCCACTCGCGCATTGCGAGCCCAGAATCCGCAGCGAGCCATGCGCGCACTAAGGCAACTGCGAGATCCAGGTCGGCCCCTGGACGGCTTGCCTCGAGACGGAACATGTGGCGATAGACCTCATCCTTGAATCGTTCGTCGTGGGTTCGGCGAGGATTGTTCGGCCGGGTTGAAGCATCTCGTACGGTCATTGCTTTATCTCTCCTTGAACGAGCCATGAGTAGAGACCGGCGTACGCAACGGTTATGTTCTGGAACCCGCCTGAGCGCAACGCATCCACGGCGTTCGATGAATGCAGGCGGTGGGCGACGGGCGGTCCGGGTTCAGGCGGAGCATCGGTTCGCCAGTCGAGGATCGCGATTTGGCCGCCGGCCTTGAGAACGCGGACGGCTTCCTTCAGTACGGCACCGCGGTCTTCGAATTCATGCCAGACATTTGCAGCGAAGAAGAGGTCGCAACTGCATCGCGGGAGGGTTGTGTTGCCAGCTTCCGCGTGGATCAGTTCCACGTTGGGTATCGCGGATTCATCCAACTTCTGTCTCAGAAGCGCGAGCATCTCGTTCTGGGCGTCGACTGCATAGACCTTGCCCTGGAGTCCAACTGTCTCAGCCAGCGGTAGAGAGAAGTATCCCGTTCCTGCGCCCACATCGGCGACCGTCTGACCGGAACGCACAGCCATCGCCCCGAGCACATCCGCAGGTGGAAGCCATATCCTGCGTGCAGGAAGGTCGAGCCGATGCGCTTCGGCGGCTGGAAATCGTCTATTGTGCATCTCGCCCCTACTTAGTCGCGCCGCAGTTGGCGTCCTTCAAACCCATCGCGCGGAAGATGGTCATCGCCGGGCACCAGTTTGTGAAGGCAGATTGCAACAGGTTGAGTCCGACGAATGCCGTCAGCCACAGCCAGTTGGGAGAAAGAAAATGGGCAAGTGCAGGCGATAAAAGCACCATCGCGCCTGCCATTAGACGCACGCTGCGTTCGACTGTCATAGGGAATCTCCTGGATCGGTGTTGGGTTGAGTTTCCTCCTCAGACTGGCGCCTTGAGTGGACCATGTAGTAGAGCACTGGAATGGTCGGCCACGAGAGGAAGGTTGAGGCAACTGCTCCGGCAATCAGCGATATTGCAAGGCCCTGAAAGATGGGGTCCGAGAGGATTACGCATGCCCCGACGACAACCGCTGCGGCGGTTAGCAGCATCGGCCGGAAACGAACCGCTCCCGCATCGATCACCGCTTCTACCAGAGCCATCCCCTGACGCCGGCGAAGCTCGATGAAGTCGACAAGGATGATCGAGTTGCGCACGATAATTCCGGCCCCAGCGATGAAGCCGATCATGGAGGTCGCGGTGAAGAACGCGCCCAGGATCGCATGGGCCGGCAGGATCCCCACCAACGTCAGCGGGATTGGCGCCATGATGATCAGCGGNNCGATGAAGGACCGGAACCAGCCCACCACGAGGACGTAGATGAGAACGAGCACCGCTGCGAAGGCAACGCCGAGGTCGCGGAAAACCTCGATGGTGATGTGCCACTCGCCGTCCCACTTCATCGAATAATGGTCGGTAGAGTCGGGCATCACGGCGTTGTAGCGGGTCAGCGCGTATCCGGCGGGCAGAGTGAGATGATCGAGGTCCTTGTTCATCTTAAGGATGGCGTAGACCGGACTCTCTTCCGCGCCGGCCACGTCTCCCGTGACGTAAACGACGCGCCGCAGATTCTTGTNNTCGACGATGACCAACTCCCGCAGCGAGACCATGCCGCCGTCTGCGCCGGGCAGGCGGATATTCTCCAGGCCCTGTTCGGAGGAACGATCGGCGCGGTCGAGTTCTACGATTGCGGGCACAGGCTCGCGCGAGGCCTGATCGTGGACCAGGCCGACCTGAGTTCCGGAGACGGCGAGCGCCAGCGTGCGAGCGACATCGGAGACCGCGATGCCATGCTGCGCGGC
>PLUT01000232.1:4016-13111 GCA_003162875.1 Granulicella sp. | reverse complement strand
CTGCACCACCACCGTCGGCAACTCCTGCACCGTCGCCCTCAATGCCAACACCACCGTCATGGCGAACTATAGCCAACCGTCCATCCAGTCCGTCACCGTCACGCCCACCACGGCCGTCACGGTCGGATCGACCCAGCAGTTCACCGCCAACGTCGCCGGCTCGAACAACTACAACAGCGCCGTCATCTGGTCGTTCGCCGCACCCGCCGGCAGTACGTTGAGCCCGGGAACGCTCACCCCAGCCGGCCTTTACACGACGCCTTATCCCGCGCCGGTCTCGGTCACCATCACTGCCACCAGCGTGCAGGACCCCACGAAGAGCGCTGCCGTCGTCATCCCACTCTCGCCGCCCGCCACCTCCGCCGGACCCGCGCTCGCCGTGGACACCGCCAACCAGACCCACGCCATCAGCCCTCACATCTATGGGATGAACGCGTTCAATCTCGCCTCCTCGGTCGGGAAGGCTGCCAATATCACCATCGATCGCTTCGGCGGCGACGCAACCTCCCGCTACAACTACCTGCTCGACGTGACCAGTTCCGCCTCCGACTGGTATTTTGAAAACCAAACCGGCGCCACCGGCCAGCAGGACACCTCGCAGTTCAATGCTCAGGTGATTGCCGACGCCGCCATCGGCGCGAAAACCATCGCCAGCGTCAACGTCCTCGGATGGGTCGCCAAGAACGGCACCTCCTGCAGTTTCCCCACCTCGGTCTATCCGAATCAACTCGCCGTTGACCAGGGCCGCGCTTGCGGCGACGGCCAGAGCGCCAACAAGACCAACATCACCGGCAACAGTCCCACCGACACAAGTATTGCGGTGGGCCCATCCTTCGCCGGCAACTGGGTCACTTACCTTGCAGGAGAATTCGGCACCGCGGCGAACGGCGGTGTTGCCATCTACGACCTCGACAATGAGCCCGCCTGGTGGGACGCCGTCCACCGCGACGTCCATCCGCTACCTTCGACCTACGACGAAGTCACCAAGAACGGTATCGCCGTCGCCCAGGCTATCAAGGCAGCCGACCCCACCGCCGAGGTCAGTGGCCCCGTCGTCGACAACTGGTGGAACTACTTCTACTCCAAGAAGGACATGGAGTCCGGCTGGAGCGCTGGTCCCTGCTATCAGCCGTGGTCCAATCCCGCAGATCGCAAAGCCCACAATGGCATCCCTTTTATTGAGTATTACCTTCAGCAGTTCGCCGCTCAGCAAACCAACGGCAAACCTCGTCTGCTGGACTATCTCGACCTCCACACTTACTTCGTCGCCAACTACAACGGCGCGTCCCTCGGCTTCGCCACCGCCGGCGACACCGGCGCCCAGGCAGCCCGGCTCAACTCCACCCGCGTCTTCTGGGATCCTACCTACACCGACCCCAGTTATCCGCAGCCCAACTACACCACCGACGCCAACTTCACCTCCAGCTGCTCGGTCCCCGCGCAGGCCCCGCAAGTCATCCCGATGATGCAGACCTGGATCAAGAACGACTATCCCGGCACCAANNGGCGCCCTCGCGCAGGCCGACATCCTCGGCATCTTCGGCAGCTACGGCCTCGACGTCGGCACCCTGTGGGGCGCGCCCAACCCGACCACCCAGGTCCCCAGCCTCAAAGCTTTCCAGATCTACCGGAACTACGATGGCAACAACTCCACCTTCGGCAACCAGGCGCTCGCCTCCACCAGCGCCAACCAGGGCCAGCTCGCGGTCTATGGCGCGCTCCGCACCTCCGACAACAGCTACACCATTGTCGTCATCAACAAAACCTTCGGCGACCTTACCTCCACAGTCTCCCTCGCCCACCACACCGCCGCCGCCAACGAAACCGCCAAGGTCTACCTCTACAGCAACGCCAACCTCTCCAACATCGTCGCCCAAACACCCATTGCCGTCATCGCAACTGCATCCGGAACTACCAGCACCATCACCACCACTTTCCCTGCCCAGTCCATCACTCTCCTCATCGTCCCCTAACCCGCATCGCCTCTTTGTTTGTCAATCCCGAAGGAATCTGCTTTTGGCTTTCACCGGAAGAGTATAAGAACAGCACGAAGTGCCGAAGTGCCTAGGGAGCCCCATGAACCGCTCAGCCGTCCGCGCCGCACTCCTCCTCCTCGCCCTGGCGGACACCTCCGCTCGCGCGCAGACTCAGCCCTCCCTCGCCTTCAACCGAGCCCAGCATCTTCAGCGCGGCATCAACGTCTCCCACTGGTTCTCACAGTCGGCCAACGACTACTCCGCGCATCACACCGCCACTGAGACCGATGATGCCGACATCGCCCTCATCGCGCGCATGGGCTTTGACAACGTCCGCCTCAGCATCGACTCCACGCCCCTCGAGCAGCAGCCCCTCGACGCCTCCGGCCTTAACGCCGACTTCGTCGAGCGCCTCGACCACGCCCTCGACACCATGCTCGCCGACGGCCTCGCCGTCCAGGTCGACCTCCATCCCGAAGAGCCTTACAAAATGCAGCTCCGCACCAGCGATGCCGCGGTCGATNNCCTCACGGCGCTCTGGCGCAAGCTCGCAGCGCACTACGCCAATCGCAACCCCGACCTCGTCTTCTTCGAGGTCATGAACGAGCCGGAAGAGAACGATGCCTACCGCTGGGCTGGTATCCAGGCCCGCGTCGCCGCCGCCATCCGTGAGGCAGCTCCGCGCAACACCATCATCGCCACCGGTCCCAACTTTTCCGACATCGCCGACCTGCTCACTCAGCATCCCCTCAGCGACCCCAACGTGATCTACAACTTCCACTTCTACGATCCCCACGAGTTCAGCCACCAGGGAGCAACCTGGGGCACCTCCTGGTGGCGCTACACCCACGACATCCCCTACCCGCCCACCGAAGCCGCCATGCCGCAGATCCTCCAGCAGGTCCCCGACCCCGCTAGCCGCTCCTCCCTTGAGCGCTACTTCCTCGACCACTGGGACGCGCACCGCATCCGCCTCACCATTGACGAGGCCGCCGCCTGGGGACAGGCCAACCACGTCCCGCTCCTCTGCAACGAGTTCGGCGTCTTCCGCGAAAAAAGCGACCCTGCCTCGCGCAACGCCTGGATCCACGACGTCCGTATCGCGCTCGAGAGCGATCACATCGGTTGGGCCATGTGGGACTATCACGGCGGCTTCGGCGTTGTGCTCAAGCGGAGCGGTGAGCCGGGCCAACCCGACCCGGCTACTGTAGAAGCGCTTGGACTTAGGAGAAATTGACGCACCGGCAACCGGCCACTACCTACACCGGCCACATCCACGTATCCCGACGGGAGCAGGAAACCTCATGAACCGACGTAAATTCCTCCAGACCACAGGCCTCACTCTCGGTGCCGCCCGCCTCTCCGGCGTGCTGCACGCCGCTCCAGTCACCGCCGTGGCCGCTCACCCCGACAGCTTTCCCAAGAACTTCCTCTGGGGCGCCGCTATCGCCTCCTACCAGGTCGAAGGCGCCGTTCACGAGGGCGGCCGCGGAGTTTCCATCTGGGACACCTTCTCCCACATCGGCGGCAACACCGCGAACGGCGACACAGGAGACGTCGCGAGCGACTTTTATCACCTCTACCCCCGCGACATTGACCTCATGAAGGACCTCGGCATCCAGGCGCTCCGTCTCTCCATCGCCTGGCCGCGCATCTTCCCCACCGGCAAAGGCAAGCCCAACCAGCAGGGCGTTGACTTCTACAACCGCCTCGTCGACGCACTCCTCGCCGCCGGCATCCAGCCCTACTGCACCCTCTTCCACTGGGACCTCCCGCAACCGCTCCAGGACGACGGCGGCGGCTGGGAAAATCCCGACATCCCCAAAGTCTTCGCCGACTACGCTGGCTTCACCGCGGGCTTCCTCTCCGATCGCGTCCAGCACTTCATGACCATGAACGAAATCCGCAGCTTCGTCGAGCTCGGCTATCAGCAGGGAATCCACGCCCCCGGCCTCAAACTCAGCGCCCAACGCGTCGCGCAGCTCAATCACTACGCCGTCCTCGCCCACGGCATGGCCGTGCAGTCCATCCGCGCCCACGCCCGCCCCGGCACCAAGATCGGCATCGCCGACAACGTCGAAGCCGCCACCCCCGCGCTCGAAACCCCCGAGCACATCGCCGCCGCCCACAAGGCCATGCGCGAGGAGAACGCCCAGTACCTCACCGTCATCCAGGAAGGCCGCTACACCGATCTTTACCTCAAGCACCTTGGCGCCGACGCCCCCAAATTCACCGCCGAAGAGATGGACATCATCCGGACGCCGATGGACTTCGTCGGCCTCAACATCTACCAGCCCACCTACGTCCGGGCGGACGACTCCGAGAAGGGCTATGCCGTCCTCAGTCCGCCTGCATCATTCCCGCACATGTACAGCCCCTGGCTTTACGTCGGCCCCGAGGTCCTCTACTGGGCGCCCCGCATTGTCACCGATCTCTGGAAGCCGAAGCATATCTACATCACCGAGAACGGCGCCTCCTCCACCGACAAACTCGCCGCCGATGGCCACGTCTACGATAGCGATCGCGTCATGTACCTGCGCAACTACCTCCGCCAGCTCCACCGCGTTGTTGCTGAGGACGTCCCCGTCAAAGGCTACTTCGTCTGGAGCCTGCTCGATAACTACGAGTGGGCCGACGGATATGACAAGCGCTTCGGCATCGTCTACGTCGACTTCAAAACCCAGAAGCGCACCCGCAAACTCAGCGCCGGCTTCTATCAGGAGGTCATCCGCCAGAACCGCGTCGTCTAGACTGAGTTGATCCAGGTGGCTGATGCAAAGCAGTGCAAGTAAGGTATGAGACGACCAATGACCGGAAACTGTCGAGCCATTTCGTTTGCGTCTTGCTTTTTCTCTTTGGCTGCCGCCCTCGCGGCGCAAGGTTCGCAACCTGCATCACCAATATCTCCCACAACAGCGGATGCTACGAACGCGCAGTCGGAAGCCTACCAGCTCAAAGTACAGGTTCGGCGCGTGATCGTGGATGTCGTCGTGACAGATGCCAAGGGCAATCCCGTGGAAGGCCTGAAACAGGATGACTTCAAAGTGATGGAGAATGGAGTGATCCAACCGATCCACTTCTTCGATGTGCACAACGGGGCTTCCAGTGGCGCAACGCAGCAGGCGCTCGACCTCCACTTGCCTCCTGGCACCTTTTCCAATCTCACTTTGGCCCCGCCAGACAAGCCCGTCACTGTATTGCTGTACGACATGCTGGACACGCCTCAGGCGTCGTTTCCCAATGCCCATCAGGCGTTGGTGAAGTTCATCAAAGACCAGGGGAATTCCACGAGGATCGCCGTCTTCGTGCTGACCGACCGCTTGCACATGGTGCAAGGCTTCACCGACGACGAAACCCGGCTAATGAAGGCCGTCAATTCGAAAAGAGCAACATCTCAGGCTCCGCCGCTGCGCACCGCGCCCTTCGCCGAGGACGCGTACGAAGACGAAGCACTCTTCAAATCAGAGATCGAAGAGCTGCTGTACCTGGGGATTAAGCGCCACCGGATCACGATTGATGCCTTCATCGAAATCGCACGGTACGTCTCCTCCCTGCCTGGACGTAAGAATCTCATCTGGATGTCCGGCTCCTTTCCCTCGGAGATATTTTCCGGCGGCATCAGGAATGCCGGTTCCATGTGGCAGGTCCGTCTCGACCCGGAGGTTCAAGCGGCAAAGAAACTGTTGGACGAGAGTCGCGTGGCAGTTTATCCCGTGGACGTTCGCGGTCTGCAGACCGCTTTCGGTCTCCAACAGGGAGCCGAACAGGCCACCATGGACGTCATCGCCGACAGCACCGGCGGAAGAGCCTTCTACAACACCAACGGTCTGCGGGAAGCCATGGACGCCGCCGTCCGCCAGGGCTCGGAGTACTACACACTCACCTATGCGCCCAGCAATACCAAAGCGGATGGCAGCGAGCGGAAGATCAAAGTGGTGCTGAAGGTTTCCGGCTACCAATTGTCCTATCGCAGAAGTTATCTAGCTGACGACGCGAGGCACCCGAGTCCCGTGCTGCCACTCGCGTTGGATATGAGCATGCTGCACGGCGCGCCCAACTCCTCGGAGTTGTTCTTTGAAGCCAAGGTGACCCCGGTGGGCAGTGCGACGGTGGCCTTGGCGGACGAAGTCAAGAGCATCCAAACGTTTCTGCAAACAAACCCCAGAGGTCTGCGTACAAAGACGGTGAATGGCACTCGATTGGGTCAATCTCATCTGCGTCGACGTGACGCTATGAAGGTTCAGCACTACGACATCGACTTCGCCATCATCGGACGGCAACTCGAGATGCCCCCGACACAAAGTGGAGAGTACGCCACCAACGTGCGGTTTGGTCTGGCGGCATACACGCAGGATGGTGAGTTGTTGAACGAGTTGGAACTCAGCATCAAGAACGCGATTCAGGAAGACCGGTACCAGAAGATTGAGTCGGAGGGATACCACGCATCTATGCTGTTCATAGTTCCTGAAGGTGCCGTCTCGCTGCGCATGGCTGTTCGCGACGAGATTGGCAAGCGAATCGGCACGATGGAGATCCCCCTGCCCGTCCCCGTCCCCGACCCCCCGCTGCCGTGATACCGACGAAATGACTTCCAGAAAGGTATGTGGACCGCGGGTGCCGTTTCCGCGGCCTCGAAGGTAGTACGCTTACTCTGTTTGAAGAGGTAACAGAAGATGACTGTGCTATTGGATCGACTGTCTATCCGGCGTCCTGGCTCTTTCGTTCTCAAGGCGTTCGCCGCGCTTCTGCTGGCCGTCATGGGCCTTCCCGCCCTTGCGCAAGCAACAGCTGCTGCCGACGCGCCGTCTGCGCAGGCTGCGCCTCTAAGGACCGATGTTCGCCGCGTCGCCGTCGATGTTGTCGTCACCGACTCTCAGGGGCGCCCGGTAACCGGACTCACACAGGCCGACTTCAAAGTTGAGGAAGATAAAGTACCTCAGACTGTGCGTTTCTTCGATGTTCACGCCGTCGCTCCCGTAACCGGTTTCGTAGCGCCCAGGATCCCGCCGCTTCCTCCAAACACGTTTCTGAATCTCGCGAAGGCTCCCGAGTTCGGTACACCCACGGTTATTCTCTACGACGCTCTGAACACGCCTCTTACCGACCAGGAGTCCGCTCACAAGCAGATAGTGGACTTAATCAAGCATCGCCGCCCGGGCACCCAGATCGCCATTTTCGTCCTAAGTGGCAAGCTTCATCTACTGCAAGGCTTCACCGAGGACACGGATCTGCTCGCCGCGGCGCTGGCCTCGAAGAAGGGAATTCCCCAGACCACAACCTTGCTCGCTCCGGGCAGCGTCACTGCGACGACGCCAACGGTTGACAATCCCGATGCGACCATTCAGGTCCAACAGGCCAGCGGTTCGACCACGATTGATGGCGGGAACCCTGATCAGGCGTTCACCGACTTTGTCGACAAAGCCCGCGAGTTCGACGACCTGGATAAGCAGCAGCTTCTGGATCAGCGCGTTGAACTCACGGTGAGAGCGCTGACCGACATTGGCCGCTTTCTCGCTCCGCTGCCTGGCCGCAAGGACCTCATCTGGCTCTCATCCGCCTTCCCGGTGGACATCGGCCGAGATCCGAACCTGACCGTGCAGGATCCCGCCAGCGCCTACCAAGGCCCCGAGGTGCATGACCGCGACATGCGGGATTACTCCGTGCAGATCAAACAAGCGGCCGACCTGCTGAATCTCAGCCACGTATCGGTCTATCCCGTGGACATCCGCGGCCTCCGCGTCAACTCCGACCTGTCGGCTTCATCCAACGCTCACTATGGCGCCAATCCCAACTTCGGTGGCGCCGCAGCCAGCCTGCAGAACACCAGGAGCACGGTAAGGTCAAATACCTCTACCAGCATGAATCTCTCGCAGCAGACGTTCATCAACGCAGACGAGGCTACGCGGTCGACCATGGACATGATTGCCGACGACACCGGAGGCCATGCCTTTTCCGGTACCAACGGCCTTGAAGAGGCGGTGAACAGCGCCATGACCAGCGGATCGACCTATTATTCGCTTACCTACGCGCCGACGAACCCGAAGTACGATGGCAGCCTGCGCCACATCCAGATCTCGCTCAAGAAGTCCGGCTACACCCTTTCCTACCGCAAGAGCTACTACGCCGACGATCTCGAGGCGGTTGCGCAGAGGGTGGCCGATGCGCCGCAAAGCCCCCTGACGCCGTCGCTGGAACGCGGCACTCCGCTCGCGCACGGCCTCTTCCTCGAAGCCCAGCTCGAAGCTGATGGAGCGCCTGTACCGGCTACGCCAGCCCAGATGCAGGTGCTGTCGCAGTACGGCGACCCGCAATTCAAGAAAGCCAAGGCAAAGCCCGCAGCGCCGGTTCTGATGCAGCAGTACCTCATCTCCTACGGTCTGATCGCGCGTCAACTGGAGATGCCCGCCGATGATGCGGGCGCACACCAGGCTTCGCTTGAGTTCGGCCTGATCTCCTACGACGAAGATGGCCGCAAACTGAACGGTCTGGACACCCACATCGACGACACCATCCCCGCGCCTCGCTATGCGAAGCTCGCCAGCGACGGCTACCACGTCGTGCAATCCGTGGCCGTGCCGGTGACCGCGTCGTCAATTCGCTTCGCCGTGCGCGATATCCGCGGCAACCGCGTAGGCTCGCTTGAAGTGCAGTTGCCGCTGGCCAAGACCGCCGAGGACAAAACACCGGAGCTCAAGACGCCCGTGAAGTAGCTGCAAAAGGGGGTGACCCAACATTGCTTCACCCAGCGGCAATGGGTGTAAAGAATGAGAGAGACTCGGACTTGGGTTGGCGTCCGGCGGGACCATGGTCCAACGATCGTGACACGGAAGGTGCGAGGCCATCCAACTTATTTCCTCGTTGTCCCAGTAGTGGGGATGTTCTTGGGGACGGGGAGGGGAAGGGGAATCTCCATCGTTCCGATTCGTTTGCCAATCTCATCACTGACAGCGAGGCGCAGCGAAACAGCCTCTTCGGGAACCACGAAGATCATGGATGCATGGTATCCCTCAGATTCAATCTTCTGGTACTGGGCTTGCGGGATCGCATTCTTGATGCTGACCTCCATGCCGTTCAACAACTCACCATCCTGCGTGTATGCCGCCAGACCAAACCGCATGT
>PLUT01000232.1:0-3904 GCA_003162875.1 Granulicella sp. | reverse complement strand
CGGTAGAACAATTGGTAGTTTGGATTGTTCACCACGACTTTGATCTTCCGCTCGGCGCCGTTCGCTTTCGTATTGCTCGGCGCATAGGTCAGCGTGTAATACTCGGAGCCCTGGCGGACAGCAGCGTCCATGGCTTCCTGTAAGCCGTTTGTGTTGTAGAAGGCTCGTCCACCTGTGCTGTCGGCGACGGCGTCCATGGTGGCGTGCTCAGCCGCCCGTTGCACGCCGAAGGTGCTCGCCTTCGGCGGCCCCGTGTACCGGGTGGCGGCACTGAATCGTGTGTCGGTCTGGAGACCGCGAACGTCCACAGGATAGACCGCCACCCGACTCTCTTTGAGTGCCTCCTGCGCTACTCGCACATCCGTTTCAAGGTAGACCGCATCGTTGAATTCATTCTGCGCCCCAGTGGACTGCGTGCTGTCGGGAAAGACCTGCGAGGGGAAGGCGCCGGACATCCAGATGAGATTCTTGCGTCCAGGCAGCGCCGAGACGAATCGTGCGATGTCGGTAAAGGCATCAACCGTGATCTCGAGGCGCTGCTGTAGCAAGAACGCACTCTCCTGGGCCTCAGCGTTACTCAACTGCGCGAGGACGGCGTCCGCGCCAACGCCTACCGTTGCGGCGCTGACCGGGGCCTGCTGGGCCAATGCGGTTGCGGCTGGGTCTGCGGCAAGTAGAGACGCCGCGTCATCGCCCGTGTCCGCGACGCGCAATTGCGAAACTGAAGACTTTATTTTTTTCGAATCGACGGCCTCCATCAGCCGGGTCTCGTCGTCGGTAAACCCCTGCAACATGTGTAAACTGTCGGTCAGCGCAAAGATCGCGATGCTGGTCGAGTTCTTCTGATCTTTGATGAACTTCACCAAAGCCTGATGGGCATACGGCAACGCGGCCTGAGGCGTGTTCAGCATGTCGTAAAGCAATATGGTCACTGGCCTGTCCGGCGGGGCCAAGGTGAGGTTGGAGAAGGTGTCCGGAGGCAAATGGAGATCGAGTGCTTGCTGAGTTGAGCCCGCGGGTGAGGCAGTGTGCACGTCAAAGAAACGGAGTGGCTGGACCACACCGTTCTCTAGCACTTTGAAGTCGTCCTGCTTCAGGCCTTCTACGGGCTTGCCCTTGGCATCCGTCACGACGACATCAAGGACGACGCGACTGACCTTAACCGTGAGTTGGTATCCGGGCGATTTTGTTCCCGGGCTATTTGAAGGCGCGGAAGATTGAGTAGGCAAAGGCGTTTGCGGGGCCTGCGCCTTCAGAGCGCCAATCAAAGAAAAAAAACACAGCGCGGAAGAGACAGATCGACTGATTCCCATCATTGTTCGCTTCTCGAGTTACATTGCATTGCCTGGCCTCTCGATCAAGTAAGTGTACGCGCTGGCACCGAATCCCTATTGATTGCAGATGCTGTTCCTCGGCGCCACCCGGTATGTGCCAGGAACCCACGCCGTGCGCTGCGAGTCCCAAGCAGGCAATAGCGATGTCGGTTCGGTGGCGTTTCTGGTCCCGCTTCCGACGGAGCGGACCACCTATCACTGGTCTATCGTCCCAGGCCTTTATGCGTCGACGCGAAAAGCGGAGGGAATGTGCAATATTGACCAGTATCGCGTCGGGCACTGTCTATAGCGTGCTCTATGCTAAAACCCGGCAACCATCCCTCGCGCCTGCAGTCCGCTGCATATCACGAGGCTCTCCATGCGGTCATCAAAGGCTTCTAACGCGATCCTGATACAAACACCACAGGCCGCTACGGTTCCTACATCTTCATGCATTTCTTGCGAACCTTGAATGTGGCTGAATGTTGGGTCAGGGAACTTTGGGAACAGTGAGGGCGATCATATTCCAGTGAGGAATAGGTTTGCAAAAAAGTGTTTGACAACCGCCTGATCGTTCTAGTACAAGTGCCGCTCTGCTCTTAATGCCCCGTTTTGGTTTTCCTACTAAATCGATTCAGTAGGAGGAAACAGGACGTGGCCAGATTTTCTGGAGGACCATTTGTTCAAGATCATTTTCAACTGTTCCACGCGGCCCATGGCGGCTTCTCCCTTCAGGGAAATGCTGGCGAATGTGGTATTTGAATTTCGTTCGCTGCTTGGCATTGGAAATACGTCAAAGACGGTTGTTGCGCGTCCTTTCGACAGATCGCCGCTTCGCCGGGCGGCCATGGTTTTGCTTGCAATAGCATCCGCGACGCTCCTGTGTCTTCCGGCCCGCGCCCAGACGTACGTGCCTCCTGTGGTCGCTTCTTCGGTCAGCCCAGTGCCCACGACTACGGTCAGTCCAGTGCCCACGATGTCGTTCGGCTCGCAGACCAATCTCCTGAATCCTACGTACGTCGCGTTGGATGCCTGCGGGAACATCTACACGCTTGACAACGGCTATAGCGGAAATACCCCGGTCACCGAGATCCCCGCCGGAGGGGGAACTCCGACGGTCGCCTTCGTTGATCAGAATCGCTATGATAGCAATGAGTTGGGGCAGGACGCCCTCCACGCGAACCTGATTGTTGGCGATCCGTACAACACAGGTGTCAATCTGGTCCCGCTGACCAACTGCGCGCCGCAGACTGCGGTAACGAAGGTCGGGGGTGGAAACGGCGCCCTTTTCTATTACTACGATGCCATGGCCGGGGCCGGAGATTTCGCGGGCAACACCTACATCAGCACGTCGTCGACCTGCTGCGTCACCGGGAGCTACTACCTGATCCAGGAGGTCGGCGGGAACGGCAACATTCTTCTTAGCAACACGTCGAATGTGATCGTGTCGATAGCCATCGACAAACTCCAGAACGTGTACTTCATCACGGGGAGTGTGGTCAATGAACTGCCATATTCCAAAGGTCAATATGCGGCAGCACCCGTTTCCTACGGGAAATACCTAAATCCGGTCGGTCTCAGCGTGGACTTGGCGGGAAACCTCTATGTGGCGGATTCAAGCGCCGGAGCTATCTACGAAATTCCGAATGAAGGGTCGGCAGGGCTGAGCCTTGCGGATCAGTTCGTCGTCGCCAGCGGTCTTAACATCAATGTTGCGGTTGCGGTCAATGCGCGCGGAGACATGTACTACACCGCAGCCAACGCAACGAACATCTCGGAGCTGACTCTCGGCAACTCAAACTTCAACGCGGTGTCCGTCGGCCAAAGCGCGAACAGAGTCTTGAACTTCCAGTTCAACGCTGCGGCAACAGTGACCAGTATCCAGGCGCCGGGGGGCGACTTTACAATTCAACCTCCGAGCCTCGGAACCACCGCTTGCGCCAAGACCAACTATGGACCCGGCGCAACCGTGAATTGCCAGATTACCGTCGGATTCGCGCCGTCTAAAGTGGGCAAAGAGTCGAGCGCGGTCGTCCTCACCTACACCATCGGCACGACTACCCAAACCACAACCGCCTTCGTGGAAGGCATCGGCCAGGGAGCATTGCTGACCCTCGACCCGGGCACTGTGACGCCCACCGGTAGTGGCTTCAAGTCGCCTGCGGGTGTTGTTGTGGACCACGCAGGTAACACCTTTGTCGCCGACCCCGGCAATAACGCTGTCACGGAATTCCCGGCAGGCGGCGGGGCAGCAGTTACAGTAGCCATTCAGAGCGGCAAGTCAGGAGTACAAACCCCTCTCTCGGCGCCTGCGGGCGTTGCGGTTGACGGTGCAGGCGATGTCTTCATTGCCGACACGGGAAACAACCGCGTGGTAGAGGTGCCGNNAACAATGGCGCCGTTTTTGGTGCGGCAACCAAACTGGGTACGGGCCTGTCCGGTCCTCTCGCCGTCACAGTAGACGGTCCTGGAAACATCTACATTGCGGACTCAGGCAACGACCAGATTCTGGAATATCCTCTGGGCGGTGGGCAGGAGATTGTCGCAGCCCCTATTCTTAGCCCGTCCGCGCTTGCGACGGACAGTTCAGG
>PLUT01000138.1:8666-10356 GCA_003162875.1 Granulicella sp. | reverse complement strand
CTAGCCGCGCCGGTAGTCGCCGCTTTTGCCGCCCGACTTGCTGACCAGCGCCACCTCGCGGATGCGGATGCCCTTATCCAGCGCCTTGGTCATGTCGTAGACCGTCAGCGCGGCGACCGACGCCGCCACCATCGCCTCCATCTCCACGCCCGTGCCGGCCACGGTCGCCGCCGTTGCGCGGATCTGCACGCCGCCGGCAACGACCTGAGCCTCGACGTCGACAAAGCTCAGCGGCAACGGATGGCACATGGGAATCAACTCGCTCGTCTTCTTCGCCGCCTGGATTCCCGCAAACCGCGCCACCTCCAGCGGATTCCCCTTGGGATTCCCCCCATTTTCGCCAGCCAGCGCCTTGAGCACCGCATCGCTCAATTCGACGAACGCCTCAGCCACCGCCTCGCGCCGCGTCTCCGCCTTCGCGCTCACATCCACCATGTGCGCCCGTCCCGCTTCGTCGTAATGGCTCAACTTGTCAATGGGCCGTTTCATTCTTCTTCCGCACGCAGCGCATGAATAGCAAGTCGAATCCAGCCGAGACCCCCGACAAAACCGAGCCCGGCAAACACCTTAGAAGACAGGCTCATCGTATGAAAGTATGTCGCAACGTAGTACGCGGTAACTGCGCATATTGTGATCCAGAGTAGGAGAAACGCTATATTTGCTGCGCGCGATTGTCTCAAGATCGACATGCCCATGCCAGCCATCCTACCGCAGCAGCACGGTAATCACATCGCCCGTCTTCAGATCGCGGCCATCTGGCAGCACCGCATAGCAGTTGGCGAGCGCGTTGGCAGCCAGGTCGCCGGAGCCTTGCCAGCCCACCAGACGCACCTCGGGCCGAGCGAAATCATGCGTCAGCCGCGCCGGAAGAATCCGCGTCAGCCCGGTCTTCGCGCGCACATCTTCCGCCAGCGTCGCCTGCACGAACTTCGGCGCAGTCACGCCCGCGCCGCACATCGCCCGCAGCAGCGGCTCGACGAGGCAATGAAACGTCACCTGCGTCGACACCGGATTCCCCGGCAGCCCAAAGAAGTAGCACTCTGGCCCCGCGCCGCTCGCATTCTCCAGCTTCGGCAAGCGTCCGAACACCACCGGCTTGCCCGGCTGCATCTTCACCCCGTGAAAGAGAAACTCCGCGCCGAACTCCGCCAGTACATTCTCCACCAGGTCGTACTTGCCCGCCGAAACCCCGCCCGACAGCAGCAGCATATCCCACATCCGTCCTTGCGCAATGCGCTCCCACACGTCCTCGCGCGTGTCGCGTGCAATCTTCAGCCGTCCCGGGCTCCCACCCGCAGCCGCCACCAGCGCCGCGAGCGCATAGCTGTTCGAGTTGCGAATCTGCTGCTCGCCCGGCGCCTGGTCCAGCTCCACCAGTTCGTCGCCGGTAGCCACAATCGCCACGCTCGGCCGTTTGCGGACTGCCAACTCCGCGCGCCCGCACGCCGCCGCCACGGCGATCTCCGCCGCGCCCATCGCGCTGCCGGATGTCAGCACAACCCCGCCTGCGCGCGCCTCGCTGCCGCGCTGCACAATGTTTTCGCCGGCCGCAAGGCTTCGCCCCACCGCCGCACCCACCTTGCCGCCGGCCTGCTCCGCGTGCTCGAGCATCGCCACTGCATCGGCTCCGGCAGGAACCGGCGCGCCGGTCATAATCTCGACGGCGCACCCGGCCGGAATCTCACCGCCG
>PLUT01000138.1:0-8645 GCA_003162875.1 Granulicella sp. | reverse complement strand
GCCTCCAGCAGACCTACCCGCTCCGCCTCGGGCACACGCACCTTGGCCGCGTGACGCAGCACGACCGCGAGCGCCTCCGCGAACTCCAGCACCCGCGCCTCTACGGTCGCCCTGCCCATCGACCCTCCCTGTCCCAGCGCGATCGCTCCGCTGGGCCTGCCCCCCAAGAAAAAGGCCCCGGGCAATTGCCGCCCAGGGCCCGCTCGTGTTTCGTTGCCAGACTGCTACTTCGTCTTCTTCGCCCCCGGCGGTGCCTTATAGGTCTCCGCCACCTTCGCGCCAATCCCAGCCAGAACGTCCTTTACCTCCTGGGCATGCGGCCCGGTCGGCGCCAACTCGAGATACTTCTGATACGCCGCGATGCACTCCGGAGGAGCCGTGATCACGTTGTTCACGACGGTGGCCTTCTGGACCAGCGCTTGCCCCTTGATGTAATACGCGTCCGCCTTGGTCGGATCGGCCGCGATCGCCTTGTCCGCGGCCGCCGCCGCGCCATCGATGTCGTTTCCGTTGAACAGGGTCGCCGCTTCGTTGAAGTAGTAGGTTGACGCCTTGGTTGGATCGGCCTTGGCCGCCAGTTCGTATGCCGCGGCTGCCTCATTGACCTTGCCCGTCTTGCCAAGCGCCTGGCCCAGCTGGTTGTTGGCGGTTCCGGTAAGCTCCACATTGGGCTTGGCCGCCGCCGCATTCAGCGTCAGCGCCTTCTCGTACGAGGTCTCCGCCGCCGCATATTTGTCTGGAACGGTTGCGTCGGTGGTCTTGGCGTCGTGGGCCACCTTGGCCGCCGCGTTGGCCTGGCCGAGTTGCGCGTCACCCAGCGTCTCCCACAGGATCGGCTCATCCGGCTTGGCCGTGGTCGCATCGGTCATGGCCTTCGCCGCCGCGTCGTAGTTGCCCGCCGCCGTGTCCGCGCGCGCCGACTTCAGAAGATTGTTCAGGTTCGTAATCTTGGCGTTCTGCGCCGTCGTTGCCGCGGCGTTTTTCTTGTACTCCTCCAGGTTTGCCTTGTCCGCAGGGCTCATCTTGTCGATGTACTCCTTGCGGGTCATGTCGAAGTTCACCTCCTGGTCGGCCCCCGCCGCAATCTGCGCCGGCATGAAGTCGACATGCTTCCCTTCCTGGAGGGCGACCGCGGTATAGTTCCCAGGCTTGATCCCCGAGCCCTTGTACTCGCCGTTGCCGTCGATCGGGAACGTGTAGTCAAACTTCGCGTTCGGCGAGTTGGGGTTCTTTTCGGTGGTCAACTTTACTTCGCCGTTGGGGGTAAGCGGCAAACCCGCCGGGTTGATTACTTTCCCATGAATGCTCGCCGATCCCGGCGCCGCCTGCGCTGCCGGCGCTGTCTGCGCGATCAGCCGTCCCGCCTGGGCAAACGTCACCACCCCCAGAAGACATGCCGCAAACGTAGCCGCAACCCGCGTTCCCAGAATTCTCATCTCTCTCATTCCAGCCCTCTCACTGCGCTCGTAATACGGCGCGCTCCAACTCAATCACTCAAACTCAAACAGCCAGTTCTAAACATTCGACGCTATCTGCCGTTCGATCGGCAGTATCGGCGATCACATCCGTCTGCCACTGCCGCGAAAACGGCAACCGGCCCGGCAGCAGCCTGCGCCTGCGCCGCCTCGCTCGCCTTCGACTGCGCAGCATGACAAAGTTACATGCTGGGGCGCGCCAATTCAACTCCAGTCCGAGCTGCGGCGAAAGTTAGCCCCACCGCGGCCGAACTCTCCTGGGCCCTTCACGCCTCGTCTTACCCTTCGTCCAGGCCATCCACAGCCTCGCCTTCCGCGGGCTGCGCCAGCAGCTCGCACGCCGCCTTCTCGTCCTCTTCCCGCACCTGCAGGCGCACCCGGAACGCCGACTGGATGAGGTTGTTCGCATTCTCCCCCACCAGGAAGCACTCCACCCCCGCCGCTTCCAGCATCCCCTTGGCCAGTTGCGCCTCTACGGGGCTCTCAAACCGCCCCACCGTCACCATTCCTTCCGGCGGTGTGGGCTCCGGATCTCCCTCAAATAACATCGTTTCTCCCCATTTCGGCGCTACTTCGCTTCCACGCTCTGCAGATGAAATGTAATGGTCCCCCAGAACAGCCGCGCGCGAATCTGCACCGGCATGTGGCGGGCGTCGTCCGTGTACCAGATCCAGATGTTGCCGCGGTTCTTCACCACGCCTTCCTCGGCCGTCGGCTGCACCCGGATGGTCTGAAACGTCCCGGCGGGCGTCTTGATCTCCTCGCGCGCCTCCACCTTCATCGTCACCGTCACCGTGCGCATCGCGTCGGCCAGCGGAAGTCGCACGTCCTGCCCCACGATCAGCCGCTGCGACGCCACATAGAAAATTCCCGACAACGAGTCGGTCACGCACGCCGGAATCGACGACGTCTGCGTCTTCTGCGTCCCCTTCACCAGGTTCTTTTCCACCAACGTCTGTTTGCCCGTATTCGCATCGAAGGTCAGGTCGTCGGAGATCTTGCGCCGCCCCTCCTGGACCTGCTTGGAGAAGCTGGACGAGCAGCCCGTCCTGGTATTCATCCCCGACTGAAACCGGTCCACCACCGGAAACAGCATATTCACGGCCCCCACCGTGTCCGCGGTCGCCGTTACGATCAGTTGGTCGCCCTGCTGCTGCAGGTGAAACACCGCCGTGCCTCCGGTAAACACCCGCCAATCCACGGTAAAGGTCAAGGTCTGCCGCGCTGGGAACACATACCCAGGAGCCGGCGGCTGCAGCGTGGGAATCACGACCGGCGGCGCGGGCTTGCTGCCCAGCCCCAGCAACTGCGCCGGGCAGGCCGCCCCCGCTATCAGGGTGATCAGTCCCCCCCCAGCCAGCCAAAGCCGCAGCAACCGTGGCCGGGAGCAGAGAGCCGTGCGACGATTCAATCGATTCAACAGTCTCGAGCTCTCATAAAACAAGGTGTCGCTGTGTCAGCGCGCGTGAACCAGCAACCGGGCGGCCAGCGCCAGGTAGATGGCAACCGCGCCCATAGCCGAATTGTACTCGCGGTGCTGCCGGTAACGCGCGCCCGAAAAGCCGCCCTTGCCGGCGATGGGGACCGCGTCGCCGCCGTCCTGCTGCTGGCTGGCGGCGGGCGCGCCATTCCACAGCGGGAGCAGCCGCGGCAGCAGTCGCGGCACCGCGCGGGCATACGCATCGAAGCCTGCAAAATGGCCGCGCAGGTACTCCTCCTCGCTCAGAATCGTCGGAACATAAATCGCCGCAAACAGCCCCGCCAGGGCAACCAGAATCTCCCACCTCCAGGCCGCCGCCGCAAATCCGAACGCGATCAGCATCGACCCCAGGTACAGCGGGTTCCGCGTATGCGCATACGGCCCGGTGGTGGTCAGCTCGGCATTCTTCTTTACATAGCCTGAGGCGTATCCGCGCAACCACAGCCCGGGAAGCACCAGCACCAGGCTCGCCGCCATGGTCCGCCAACTGGGCCGTGCCAGCCATAGAAACACCGCCGCAAACACGAATCCCAGGGGCACTCGTATCCGCCGCGCAATCCTCTGCCAACCCGTACGCCCGCTCACCTGTCGCCCGCCAACCTCTCCCCGCACCAGCTAGACGATCTTCTCACTCGGGAGGCATCGTGCGCGCGATAACACATCCCTAAATCGGGTTCCGACAGCCTTGTTTAGCTCTGATCGATTACATGCCGGAGGCCATGGCCATGGTCTTTTCGACAACCCGTCTCGCCGAGCGCTTCATCCCCTTCCGCGCTTCCCACAGATCGTAGTTCATCTGCATCTTCAGCCAGAATTCAGGGCTCGTGTTGGGAAGCACCTCGGACAGCCGGATCGCCATCGACGCCGAGATGCCGGCATGGCCGTTCAGAATCCGTGACAGTGTCGTGCGCGCAACCCTCAGGCGCTGGGCCAGAGAGGTCACGTCCGTGTCGCCGAGATAATCCCGAAGCACTTCTCCGGGGTGGGCTGGGTTGTACATAGGCATCGCCATCTCCTTAGTGTCCGATTCGCGCCGCAAATTCGCAACCTGCAACCAACAACCGGCAACTATCCCAGCATCTCCAGCGCCGCCGCCGCCACTTCCTCCACCCCGATGCGCAACATTCCGGCCTCCGGCTCCTTCAACCGCTTGTGGCTGGTGGTGCTGCTCTCGTCCCGCAACACCCGCTGCCGCGTTCCGTACGGTCCGTTCCGCGCCGGGTCGGTTGGCCCATAGATCCCCACCACCGGCTTCTCCAGCACCGCCGCCAGGTGCAGCGGCCCGGTGTCTCCGCCAATCACCAGCGATGCCTGCCGAATCAGCGGGATCAACTGCCCCACCGAGCAGGGCAACACCCGCGCAAAGCCCTCGCTCGCAGCGGCCACGCGCTCGGCCTCGGGCGACCCGCCCGGCGACGCGTTCACCACCGACCGCACGCCCGCCCGTCCCAGTGCCGCAGCAACTGCCCCAAACCGCTCCGCCGGCCACAGCTTCGCGCCCCAGCCGCCACCGGCCGAGATCAGGCAGAACCGCTCGCCTGCCACCGCCTCACGTGCCCAGATTTGGTCCGCGTCCTCCATCGGCAGCCGCACCCGCGTGGGTGTCAACGTCTCGCCCACAGCCGCACTCAGCAGTTCGCAGCCCTGTTCCACCACGTGCGTGGCCTTCAATTCCACCGGAAGGGTGTACAACCACCGGGCGATCTTCTCGCGCGGCGCCGCCGGCCCGGCAAACACCGGCGCCTTCGCCATCCGGCCCACCACGGCCGACTTCAGCGCCCCCTGCATATCCACGCAGATGTCGAATTGTTCTTCCCGCAACACCCTTCGTAGTTCGGTAATCCCCAGTTGGGTCTTCCGTGCGAACGGACTCCGCTTCCATTCGCTCGCCGGAACCCGGTACCAGCGGTCTACCAGCGGCTTCTTGAAATAGCGCCCGCCAAGCTGTTGCACATCGTTGGGGTCCCCGACGATTGGCAGCAGATCGCTCCAGCGCGGCTCGATCGCCCACCCGATAAACCACTCCGGATGCTGCACCCGCAGCGCCGCCACCGCCGGCATCGCATGCAATACGTCGCCCATTGCCCCAATTCGCACAATCAGCACGCGCATCGACTTCATCGGCAGCGCGCCTCCAGCTCGCGCACCACTTCCGCTTCGTCGACAAACCCCGCATCCAGGGCGACCACGCAAACCGGGCCAACCGACCGCAGCCGTTCCATCATCCCGGCGGAAAGCTTCACCGCGTCCTTCTCCGTGGTAAGGAACCCGGTCGCGCCGCGCTGGCCGGCCACCTTTGCCAGCCGCTCCACATCGTCCGACCCATACCTATGATGATCGCTGTACGCCACCTTCGCGGCCAGCATGTAGCCTGCCTGCGCCAGCATCCCCCAAAACCCCTCCGGCCGCGCAATTCCGCAAAACGCCAGCGGCCTTGGCCTGGCGCCCAGTTCCACCGCCGAATCCGCCAAACGAAGCTCGCGCCGCAGCCGCCAAACCGGCGCGTCCGATCGCATCAACTGCCGCACCCGCTCCGTCACGCGGTCTCGCTCCTCCTCCCGCACCACCACCGCATCCGCCAGCCGCAGCGCCCGCAAAGCCTCCCGCCGATTGCCCGCCGGCAGCAGCGCGTCGTGCAAATCCTCCTCAGTCACCACCACCACATCCATCGCCCGCGCCAACCGGCGATGCTGAAACCCGTCATCCAGCAGATGCACGCCTCTTACTCCATCCGTCGCATCCCCGCTGCGCTCCGCCACTTGTCCCGCCGCGAACCGGTCCGCCCCCACCCACACCGGCACGCCCAAGCGCTGCGCCATCGCCACCGGCTCATCCCCAAACCGCGCTGCTGCGCCCTCCGCGCCCGTATCCACGCGCTCCACGCCGCTCCCGTTCCGCCCATAGCCCCGCGAAAGCACGTCGACCGCCCATCCGCGTTCGCGCAACAACCCAGCCAGCGCAATCACCACCGGTGTCTTTCCCGCCCCGCCTGCCGACAAGCTGCCCACGCTCACCACCGGCCACTCCAGCCTCCGCGTCCGCAGCACACCCACGCGCCGCAGCCCACGGTTCACCGCCAGCCCCGCCGCATACAACGGCACCAGCGGCCACGCCCACTGCCTCTTGACGCCTCCGCCCCGCGGCCCGGTCACTGCCGCACCAGCCCAACCAGCGCCTCGACCGCCCGCGCCGTCGCCCCCTGCTGCTGCTCAAACACCTTCCTGCCGCGCTCACCCATCGCCTGCGCAGCCGGGCGGTCGTTTAGTAAATCGACCAGTGCCGCCTCCAACCCGACCTTGTCGCGCACAATCCGAATCCCGTCTGCCGCCTGCATCTTTGCCACAATGTCCCTGAAGTTCTCGTACGATGGCCCCATCACTACCGGCACGCCAAACTGCGCCGGCTCCAGCGGATTATGCCCGCCCTTCGCCACCAGGCTCCCGCCCACGAACGCCACAGCCGCCAATCCGTAAACTGCCGCAAGGTCCCCCAACGTATCAAGCACCAGTACCGTGCCGTCTGAAATACGTCCCATTGCCCCGTCCAAAGCGCTGCATCGCAGAACCGCGCAGTCCATGCTTCGTATCATCTCGACAACGTCGTTGAACCGTTGCGGATGTCTCGGAGCGAGCAGCAACACAGCCTCTGGACCATCCGCTTGCATGGCTGGCCATGCCTTTAAGATCGCTCTCTCTTCGCCCTCTAGCAAACTGCCCGCGACCACCAATCTGGCCTCGCCAAGCAACGAGCCGACACGTTCCTTCATTGCATTCACACCCACCGCCCGCACGTCATACTTCAAATTCCCAATCGTCCTTACCGCCTCCGGCCGCGCCCCCAGCGTCCCCAGCCGCCGCGCATCCTCCTCGCTCTGCGCCAGAAACAGCCCCACCATCCGCAGCGCCTTCCCCCACACCGCCCGGACCTTCAGCGCCCGCGCATAGCTCCGATCCGAAACCCGGGCATTCGCCACCGCCGTGGGAACCTCGGCGCTGCGGCACTCCACCAGCATCCGCGGCCACAGTTCGCTCTCCATCAGCACCAGCAGCTTTGGCTCGAGCGCCCGCAGATACGCCCGCACAGCCCACGCAAAATCCAGCGGATAGAAGAAAACCCGTTCCGCCCCAAACCGCTCCCGTGCTAACGCCTGCCCGGTCGCCGTCGTCGTAGAGACGACAATGCTCCAACCTTCCCCCAGCGCCGTCTCCAACTCCAGCACCAGCCGGGTCGCCGCCAGCACCTCGCCCACGCTCACCGCGTGCACCCACACCACCTTGCGCCCGGGCGTTGCCTGGCGCAGCGCCGCAGGAACCCGCCCCAGCCGCTGGCCCAACCCGGCGCGATACCGCCCGCGGCTCTTCGAGGAAAAAACCATGCGCACCAGCCAGTATGGCGCGCCCAACGCCAGAACTCCCAGCAGCAGCAGGCTATACAGCCCCATCACCACGCTCTCCATCCCTGCTGATAACACTGTTGGGAACTCCTTGCTTTACCACCGGCATCAGCGAAGATGATAATCAACCCTGCATGAACCCGCACCGCAATCCACCCAATCCGCGCGAATCGCAGGCTTTCGGCGCAATCTCCGCCGCCGCTCGAGCGGGGGCCCTTGCCGCTCTGGTCTGCCTCGCGCCCTCGGTCGCAAGTGCCTCCGATCACAAGTCCGCTCCGCCCGCCAAGGCCGCCAACACCTACCCCGCGTTCGACACCCACCCCGACGAGCACGTCACCATCGCCGCCGATCCCTGCGACGACCCCAAACTTTGCCCCTTCTTCCGCCTGCCCTACATCGAGCACGGCCTGCTGCCCATCCGCGTCGTCATCACCAACGACAGCGACCGCGCCCTCTCGCTCGACGACGCCCGCATGCAATTCATCACCGCCGACGAGCAGAAGATCCCAGCCGCCACCGAAGACGACATCAACCGCCGCATCTTCACCTACCACAGCACCCAGCCCATCCACATCCCGTTCGATCCATTTCCCATCAAGCGCACCCCGGTCGACAAGAAAATCTCCCAGGATGACAACGACTTCGGCTTCCAGGGCACCGTCGTCAACGCCCACACCACCCTGGCCGGCTATCTGTTTTACGACATCAAGGACCTCGGCGATCCCGCCCTCCGCCACGCCGAGCTATACGTCAAGATGGTCCACACCCTCGACGGCAAGCGGGAACTCTTCGCCTTCTCCATCCCCTTCGACAAGTGGCTCGACGCCAACCCCGACGCTCCCTCCAACCACCCCCGCAGGTAACACCCGTCGCAGGGTACCGGTTCCGGCGTTCGGCTGCCGGTCGGGTTCCGGCGTTTTGCGCTAAAGTTTCCAGCCACCTGCGCCGATAGTATCTTTGGGCCCGTCTCACAACTTGAAATTGTCAGCTTGCACCTAAATTCAGGCAGCCGAACGGCTATGTCGCGCACCTAACGTCTTGCGGCTTTGCGCCCTCGGGGGCTGCCCGAGTCCAGCGCCTAGCCACAGGCCAGTCTTCTCGCACGTTGTTCAGGAGGCAGCTATGGCAATCGCACGTATTCTCGTTGTCGATGACGACGAGGTCATCCGCATCACCCTTTCCGACATCCTCACGCTGAATGACTTCGAGGTCACTACTGCCTCCACCGTCTCCGAGGCGCTGACCCAGATCACCTCCCATCGGTTCGACGCGCTGCTCAGCGACCTGCACATGCCCG
>PLUT01000297.1 GCA_003162875.1 Granulicella sp. | reverse complement strand
CTTCGACGTACCAGTCGGTGTCGACGACGCCCGGAGTGTGCTGGAAGATTGACTTGATCTGCTGGGCGACTTGCGTCTGACCGGCGAGATCGGGGCCGTAAACCTCTGCGACCAGCGTCTGCACAACGGGGGGGCCGGGCGGAACCTCGCTCACCTGGATGCGAGCGCCATACTGCTTGCCGATCGCGTTCATCAGTGGGCGAAGCCGCTTTGCAATCGCGTGGCTTTGCACGCTGCGCTGATTTGCCGGCAGGAGGTTGACCTGGATATCGGCCTGGTTGGGCTGGCGGCGCATGTAGTAGTGGCGCACCAGTCCGTTGAAGTTATAGGGGCCGGAGGTGCCGGTGTAGGTCTGGTAATTCAGCACATCGGGCTGCCGGGCAAGTTCGTCGCCGAGGGCCTGGGCGACCCGGGCTGTCTGTTCCAGCGGCGTTCCGTCAGGCATATTGATGATGACCTGCAATTCGCTCTTGTTGTCGAAGGGCAACATCTTCACGCGCACCAACCCCGTGGGCACCAGCGCCACCGAGATCAGCAGGAGCACGGCCACGCCAGTGAAAAAGAGAACCCGGTTGCGCGATGAGCGGATCAGCGGCGACATGATGCGGCGATAGAGTCTGGTTCGCCAGTTCTCGGTCTCGGGTTCGAGTACTTTGTTACCGCCAAGGTGCTTTCCAAGAAGGCGGAGCGCGGCCCAGGGCGAGACCACGAAAGCAACCAGCAGCGAGAAGAGCATGGCTGCCGAGGCGCCTACGGGGATGGGGCGCATGTACGGTCCCATCAGGCCGCGGACAAAGGCCATTGGCAGAACTGCCGCGATCACGGCGAAGGTGGCGAGGATGGTGGGGTTGCCCACTTCGGCGACCGCCTCCACCGCGACTTCGCTCATCGGCCGGCCGTGGCTCTCCGGGAGCCGGAAGTGGCGCACCATGTTCTCGACGACAACGATGGCGTCGTCCACGAGGATACCGATGCTGAAGATCAAGGCGAAGAGCGTGACGCGATTGATGGTGTAGCCGAGGAAATAGAACACCGACATGGTGAGCGCGAGCGTGACTGGAATCGCCAGCAGGACGACGCCCGACTCACGCCATCCCAGGAAGAGCGCGACCAGCAGGGTTACGGAAAGCGTTGCCAGCAGCAGGTGCTCGAGCAGTTCGTCGGACTTGTCCTTGGCCGTCTCTCCGTAGTTGCGGGTGGTCGTGACTGTCACGTCGTTGGGCACAGTGACCCCCTGCATCCGGTGTACGCTCGCGAGGACGGCATTCGAGATGTCCGTGGCATTGGTGCCTTTGCGTTTGGCCACAGTGATGGTCACTGCCGGGTATTGCCCCGTTGCCGCCGTACCTGCATTGCTGGAGTTTGCCGTGCCGAAGACCACGTAGTCGGAGGGGTCGGCGGCGCCATCGACGATCTTGTCGGCAACGTCGCGTAGATAGACCGGCTGTCCGCGAACTACACCGACCACCACCGCTTCCAGATCTTCGCGACGAGTGAAGACATTGCCTGCGTCGACGCGGATCTCCTGGTTGTTATCGGTGAAATTCCCCGCCTGCACCGTTGCATTTGCAGCTTGCAGATGTCCGACAATGGCCATCGGCGAGATGCCGTAAGCATTGAGCTTCTCTGTGCTGAGCACTACGCGCATGGTTCGCGGAAGCCCGCCAATGATCGTCGTCTCCGATACATCGGAAATCTGCTCGAAGTTGTGTTGCATCTCGGCTGCGATGGCGCGAAGNNTGATAGCCGTTGTAGTGCTGGCCCCACAGCGTGAGAGCAAGAATCGGAACGTCGTCGATCGAACGCGCCTTGATGAGTGGCTGCGAGACTCCCGGCGGCATGCGATCGAAGTTCGAGTAGAGCTTGCTATAGACCTTGATCAGCGCATCTTCCTGCGGCGTGCCGACCAGAAACCGTACGATTACCAGGCTCTGCCCGGGGCTTGATGTGGAATACACATATTCGACACCAGAGATCTCGTGCACCAGGTTCTCGATCGGCAGCGTTACACGCTGTTCCACCTCAGCCGGTGACGCGCCGGGCATTGCGGTGGTGATGTCCAGCATGGGGACAAGGATCTGCGGCTCCTCTTCGCGAGGAATGATCGCAACCGCGAACGCTCCGATTGCCAGTGACGCAGCGATGAAGAGCGGTGTCAGCTTGGAGTTGAGAAAGGTGCTAGCCAGTTTCCCGGCGATGCCAAGGTCCTGCTTCATCGCTGGACCTCGATGCGCTTGCCGGCGATGTCACGGTCAGAGGGGTCGTCCACGAGCCGTTCGCCGGGAGATACGCCTGACAGAACTTCTACTAGATTGCCTTGTGCCGCGCCGAGGGTGAGATAGCGGAGTTGCGCGATTCCCTGAGCGTCGAGAACATACGCACAGACCAGCGAGCCGCGGGAAACGACGGCGGAGCGCGGAATGACAATCGCCTGCCGGACGCCGTTGGCAAACTCCGCCGTCCCGTACATGCCTGCGCGCAGTTGGCTTGAAGAAGGCAGGTCAATCTTGACAGTAAAACTGTGACTGGCAGGGTCGGCGGCTGGATCGATCTCGGCCACAGTGCCCGTAACATCTGCGGAAGACGCTCCATCGATCGCAACCTGCACCTTCATCCCCTTGTGGATGATGGCGATTGCCGACTCATCGACCGTGGCTTGCAGTTGCAGCGCTCCGGCCTCATCGACCTGAAGTAAAGGAACGCCCGGCGAGGCCAGTGTCCCGGGATCGGCCATTCGCGCCGTCACCACGCCCGCAAAGGGCGCCACCAGGCGGGTATAGCCGAGCATGGTGCGGGCTCCGGTTTCCTGGGCGCGAGCCGCGTCAGTTTGCGAACGCACTGCCTCGAGTCTGGCGGAGGCTGCAGCAGCCCGCTGTGCAACTTCATCCATCTCCTGCGGGCTGACGCTCTTCTCGGCCTGCAGTTGCCGGTATCGGTCCAGGGTGCTGGCTGCCAGCGTCGCATCGGTCTGCGCGGCTGCCTGCTCCTGTTGAGCAGCCTTGACTCCTGCTTGCGCCTGGTCAACCGACGCGCGCAACGCAGCGTCGTCGAGCACGGCCAGGGTTTGTCCCGCTCGCACGCTGTCTCCCTCGCGCACCAGAACCTGCTGGATGCGGCCGACAAC
>PLUT01000286.1 GCA_003162875.1 Granulicella sp. | reverse complement strand
GCCGGGCAACTGGCCGAACCGGCCGCCGGGCCGGCCGCTGGACCCTCCGCCGCAGACGCACTCGCTCCGGCTACCACGGCGGCTGCCGATGGCATTCGCTGGGGATTTGGCGCGGCAGTTGGAGCGGCGTACGGCGCGGTGGTGGAGTACATTCCCGCAGCAGCGGCGAAGGAGGGCGCCAGCCTCGGGATCGCCCTGGGGGTGCTGACCCGCCAGACCGCGTTGCCCGCGTTCGGCCTTTCCGCGAAACCCACAGACCCTGCCGGCGACGTTGCCCCGCTGGTCGTCTATGGCCTCACCACCGAGTTCGTCCGCAGATGGGTGAGAAAGGTGCTGTAGGGGGCTGGCGCCGAGGCGGGAATGGATAAGGTGACGCTGCGAGAGTATCGGCCGGGCGATTGGCAGGCGATGCATGCGCTGGACCTGGTCTGCTTCGAGCCGGTCTTCCAGTTCAGTCGCGGAGCCATGCACCGGTTTGCCGAGGCTCCCGGCGCGATCGTCGTGCTGGCCGAGGCAACCGCGGAGTTGGTGGGGTTCTGCGTCGTGAATATGGAGCAGCAGACCGGGTACGTGGTGACCCTGGATGTGGCTCCGCCATGGCGGCGGCGTGGGCTGGCGCGGCGCCTGATGGCCGAGGCGGAGACGCGGCTGCGCGCGACCGGCGGAACCAGCATGGCGCTTCATGTGTCCACGGCGAATTCGGCGGCGATGCAGTTCTACGAAAGCATTGGCTACGGCCGCGTGGGCATGGCGAAGGGCTTCTACGGCCGCGGGCTGGATGCGCTGGTGTACCGGAAGCGCTTGGAAGCGCTAGGTTAGAGTCAGGAATCCAGCCCAGACACCAGGTCCCAGACCTCGACCTTAATTCCGAAATCAGCCTCAGCCAACTCAGCCATTCTCTTGCGCCCCGGTTCGAGAGCTTTCTTCATTCCACCTGGCTTTGAGATCAAAAGGAGGTATTTGATTGCTAGGCCTTGTCTCTGAGCGAGGATGCATTTCAAGAGATCCTTCTCGAACTCCGAGTTTGGGTTTCTCAGACTTAGGGCAATTTCAATCACAGTACCTTCGTCCGGAAGATAAAAGTCAAAGCGGAAGTTCGCACCGGGCACGCAGATCTTTTCATGCAATTCTGCCCCGAATTGCTCCTGCGCCAAGATTCTGAGGCTTTTCATGAAGGCGTTCGTCGCATGGTCCCCGTCTCCCGCGCCTTTGATGTCAAAGAACCTTGGAGTGCTTTCTGCAAGCCTCTGTGCAAGGAGTTTGAAACGATCCGCTTGGTCGCTCACATCCACTTCCTCCCGAGATTAGGATTGCGCCTGCGCTATTCGTGGTAGCGGGCGAAGCTGGTGTCGGTCTCGAAGACGGTGCAGTCCTTTACCCGCACGCGGCCGACGGTTAGCGCCTGGAGTTGGAGGCTGGTCTGGTCGTAAAAGTACCGCGCCAGGTTCTCCGCCGACGGATTGAGTTCGGTGAACGGCGCGAGGTCGTTGATCATCTGGTGGTCAAGATAATCGACGACCGGCTTGAGCAGGTTCTTGAGCAGTTTGAAGTCGAGCAGCAGGCCGGTTTCGTCCAGCTCCGCGCCGGCCAGCGTCACCAGCACGCGGTAGTTGTGGCCGTGGGGATTCTCGCACTTGCCGTGATAGTTGCGCAGGTAGTGGCCGGAAGAAAAGCCGGCCTCTATGGTGACCTCAAACATAAGGCTGATTGTATCGCTCCGGCGGCCGGTTTCGATCAGGAGCGGCGGCGGCGACGCTGATCTCGCTGATCTTCCGCGCGGCGCTCGGCCTGCGCGAACAGCGAAGACAGAATGCCGGCGAGCGCAACCACCAGCGCGATCAGGAAGAGCACCAGGCCCATCGTGCGCCACAGGGACGCGTCACCCGGGGAGCCGGGTTGCTGCGCAATGTTGGTGAAGGCCACGCCGCACGAGATGGCCGCGAAGACCGTCAGCGAAGCAGCGAGGATGTAAAGATTGCGGCCCATGGATTCGAGGTTAGGACTCCAGATCAAGAATACGGCAAAGGTAACTCAATCGATTCCCCATGCGTCCATCGCCCTGGGAATTTGTAACACTGTTGGTTGAGATGACGTTGATGGAACTGCGTTCTGTAAGACTCTGCCGCAGCCTTCTGCTGCTGGCGGCCTGCTCGCCGATTTCTCTTATTTGTGCGGCCCAGGCCTCACCCGCGGGCTCACGCCCTCCCAGCCCATCGCGCGTCGATCTCTTCGGCGAATACACCTACTTCCATCCCATCAACAGCGACATGTTCAACCAGCAGTTTCCGCCGATCATGGGTGGGGTAGGCGGCGGCATTGCCGGTTACTTCAGCCGCTCCTTCGGCATCCAGGGCGAATACACCTACTTCTTCAACCATCCGGACTACTGTGTCTCCACAGTGCAGGGCGGCCCGGTCCTCCGCCACCAGATTGGGCGCCTGGTCCCCTTTGTGCACGCGATGGGCGGCGCGGCGCGAGTAGGCCCGGCGTATGCCCACAGCGGATCCGCCAGCCCATGCACCTGGGGATGGGTCGCGACCGGCGGCCTCGGCCTCGATTACATTCTGCCGGCGGCAGCCCTGGGCAACCACCTCGCCCTGCGGCTGGTCGAAGGCGACTTTCATTATTCCGATGTCAAGTACGGCGCACAGACCGCGCCCGTGATTGAACCGGCCGGCGAGGGCCAGATCACCGCCTACCGGCTGAGCACCGGCCTGGTATGGCGCTTCGGCAACATGTCCCCCGGCCTGCCCGCCAGCTTCGGCTGCGAGGTGCAGCCGGTCTCCGTCTTCCCCGGCGACCCCATCGCCGTCACTGGCAGAGTGATCAACCTGGAAGAGGGCAAAAAACTGCTGCCCGTCTACACCTGGAGCAGCAGTGGCGGCCGCATTACCGGGAACGCCGGTGGGGCCAGCATCGCAACCAACGGCATGGCCGCGGGCGACTACGTCGTCACCGGCCGCGTCAGCGAAGGCAGCGGGCCGGCGCAGCACGCGGAGTGCTCTGCATCCTTCCGCGTCGTCGCCTTCGCGCCACCCACCATCTCCTGCTCGGCCAACCCCAGCAGCATCCTGTCCGGCGGAATCTCCACCATCACGTCGCAGGGGCGAAGCCCGCAGAACCGCCCGCTTACTTACTCCTACGGCGCCACCGCGGGCCAGATCACAGGCACCGGCACGACCGCAACGCTGACCGCCGCCGATGTCAGGCCGGGCACCGTCAACGTCACCTGCAACGTGGTCGACGATAGCGGCAATTCCGCCTCGACCGGCGCCGCCGTCACGGTGCTCGCTCCGCCGCCGCCGCCCGCGCCGCCCGCTCCAGTCGCGCGCAGCCTGTGCAGCGTCTCCTTCGAGCGCGATCGAAAGAAGCCGGTGCGCGTCGACAACGAGGCCAAGGCCTGCCTCGACGACATTGCCATCGAGTTGAACCGCGAGCCGGACGCCGTGCTGGTCGTGGTCGGCAAGCACGACCCCCAGGAAGCGCCGGAGGCAGCGGCTGAACGCACGCTCAACGTCAAGCAGTATATGACCGACGAAAAGGGCATCGCCGCCAACCGCATCGAGGTCCGCACCGGCGAGATCTCCGACCGCACCGTCGACAACTTCCTGGTCCCGCCGGGAGCCACATGGGATGCCGGCGGCACCACCAGTTTCGATCCCAGCCGGGTGGTGCGCCACGGCGAGCCGTACGCCCCCGCCGCGAAGAAGAAATAAGAGGAATCATCGGGCTACCACCCCGGGCTACCGATCTGCGCCTCGGTTCAAGCCTGGCCATCGGGGACGTTGGCTATTTCGCCGTCATCTGCGCGGCGATGGGAGGCATCGCGTCCCAGTCGTCGGTGCGGAAGGGCGCCGCCTGCAGCCCCGCACCGTTGTACAGGTTCGCCGTGTCAGGGTAGTTGTCCCAGGCGTAACGCACACCCACCGGCGCGCTCACCTGCGGACTGCTGACTACGACGGAATCGCCTTCGATTTTTGCGTCGGCGTCCACATATTTCTGGTCCGCGTCCGCAATCTGGAACCATTTCAGCGGCCCATCCTTCGCCGTAAGTCCTGCGGCGTGGGTAAACCTCACGCGGATCGCGCTGCCCTCAACCTTCGCCGATGCAAACACCGGTCCGGAGTACTCGATCTTCTGGCCGTACACATTGGCCAGCGCGATTCTGGACAGCCGGTCGCCCAGCGGCTCCTTGTTGTGGGGATGAACATTCTTCGCCTCGCTGGTGTCCAGGACCACCGCCATCCCCGTGTTGGGCAGCGACAGAATCTTTGCCTGTTCCTCCCGCACCAGCGGATTGTTGCTGACGTTCTGTTGGCCCGGCAGTTGTACCACGTAGAAGGGGAAGTTGCCCTCGCCCCACAGGCCGCGCCACTGCGTCACCATGGTCTCCATCACGTGGTGGTAGAGCAGCAGGCCGCCCGGCCCGCCGACGATCGACTCGCCCTGGTACCAGATGGCGCCGCGAATCGCGTACGGAAGCAGCGGATGAATCATGGCGTTGAACAGCACGGTCGGCTGATGCTGGTCCTGCGCGGGATCGCGCAATGGGCCAGGCCGGCCGCCTCGAGAGTTAATCGTCTGCGGCGATGGGGGAGCGTCGGCATCGTTGGCCGCGGGGTGATCCTTGAAGTAGCTATAACGTGCGTCGAGTTTGTCCAGCATCGGCTTCAGCTGGGGATCGGCGGCGAGGGCTTCGCGCGGCACCCATGCCTCCGCCGTGCTGGCGCCGTATGCCGAGAGGATGATTCCGACCGGAACCTTGAGCGCCTGGTTCAAATCGCGCGCAAACAAGTACCCCACCGCCGAGAAGTTCGGCACCGTCTCCGGGCTGCACACCTTCCACTCGCCCACGGCTTCCGCCTGCGGCGTGTAGGACTTCGTATCCTTCACCGTGAACATCCGGACTTGCGGATAATTCGCGGCTGCAATCTCCTTCTCCTCGTCCAGCAAGCCGTAGGGCGCATGCCCCGGCCCTTGCTTTGACACGTAGAACTCCATGTTCGACTGGCCCGAGCCCAGCCACACCTCGCCTACCAGCACGTCCTTCACCACAATGGGAGCGTCGCCGGGCTTCCTGCCTGCAATGGTCATCTCAAACGGCCCGCCGGCCTTCAGTTTGGCCAGGCGCACCGTCCACTTGCCATCGGCGTCCGCGGTCGCGGATACGGTCTTGCCATTCAAGCTGACGGCAACCTTCTCGCCCGGATCGGCCGTGCCCCAGATCGGCACCGCCATACCGCTCTGCAGCACCATGTGGTCGCTGAACAGCGCCGCGGGTTTGACCTCCGCGGGCGCGAATGCGGTGAAGCAGAGAGTTGCGCAAAGAGACGCAACCAGCGAATGTGTCCTGAGTAATTTCATAGGCGCCCTCGATGATGACTTCCCCGGTCGGCATGGACGTGCGGGGTCGCAGGTCTGCGGCCGGCAGCAAACCATCTTATGGGGTCAGGACGCCGATCGACAACCGCCCACGCCGGCCGCCGATTGCTCCTGGCACGCCAAGCCGGAGCCGGTGATGGAAAATGCGCGCCCCGCACCTATAGTTAAGAAGGCGGTGCGATGGGGGTTGCGATGGGGAGATTCGATCTCGTGACGCGGGGCAACAGCCTCGCATTCTTCGAGTATGTCGTCAAGTGCCTGGTCGGCGTGTCCATCGGCTACCTCCTGATGAAGACCTTTCCGCGGGAGAGCGGGCAGTATTACTGGCTGCTCATCTCGGTTGTGCTCTCCATTACCCACGACAACAACAGTAAGGTCGCCCTCGACCGGATGAGGGGCAACGTCATCGGCTCGCTGGTGGGCTTTGCCGTGTTCCTGCTCCATCGCCCGCCGAATCTGCTCACCATTTGCATCGGCGTGGCTATCTGCGTCACCGTCTGTTTCGCCCTGAACCTGATTTCCGTCTGCCGGACCGCCCTGGTTGGGTTCATCATCGTCATCATGTACGAGGGGGAACACGGCAGTTGGACGGGGGCCATCTACCGGATGCTGGGCGTCGTCCTCGGCTGCACCCTTGGACTTGCCATCAACTACACCTTCAGCAAGCTCACGTCGCCCATGTTCCAGAGGCTTGCGGCCGCAGCCACCCCGGAGGACGCCGGGAGCGAATAAGAACGCGCAACCAGAAGCGCGTTGTTATGGGTCGTAGTAGATTGGTTGCCGGGCCGAATCCCGCTGGGGGACCTTCGTTGAATTCATCTCAAGATACATATCCGCCGATAACGCGGCGCGGGATTCTGAAGGCTGTCGCGGCCGGCGCCGGAGCGGCGGCGCTTGCTCCGCTGCGGGCATTTGCTCAGCCGCAGGCGCTGGCCCCGCCGCAGGCACTGGCGTTCCAGACCAAAAGCGCAGGGCCGGCGGTCAAGGTTTTCGACGTGCTGAAGTACGGCGCCGCCGGAGACGGCACCACCCTGGACAGCGCCGCCTTCCAGCGCGCCATCGATGAGGCCTCCGCCTACGCGGGTAAGGCCCAGGTGCTGGTCCGCGGCGGGCACAAGTATTTGGTCGGGACCATTCAGCTCAAGGGCAGCATCGACTTCCATCTCGCCGATGACGCGCAGTTGCTGGTCAGCACACGCCGCGAGGACTATCTCGGCGGCCTTGCGGGCACGGTCGCCGGCGACACCATGGCCGCTTCTTTGGGCGGGGTCATCGTCGCTACCGGTGCCCAGGGCCTGAAGATCTCCGGCACGGGCACGCTGCAAGGCCGCGCCAAAGAGTTCATGACGCGTTACGACCAGGCAGGCGAATGGTGGATTCCCGGGCCATTTCGCCCGAAAATGTTTGTGCTGACGCAATGCAAGGACCTGGAGGTCCGCGACATCACCTTTGCCGAAGCGCCCAACTGGGGCCTGCACCTGCTCGGCTGCGATGGTGTGCTGGTGGACAACGTGAAGGTGCGCAACCTGCTGGATGTGCCCAACTGCGACGGCATCGATCCGGACCACTCGCGCAACATCGAAATCCGCAACTGCAACCTGGTCTGCGGGGACGACGGCGTGGTGCTGAAGTGCAGCCGGCAGCCGGTCGATTACGGCGAGTGCTCCAACATCCACGTGCACGACTGCACCATCGAAACCCAGGACGCCGGCCTCAAGATCGGGACGGAAACTACGTCGGATATTCACGATATTCATTTCGAGCGCTGCCAGATCAAGACCAGCTCGCGTGGGCTTTGCATCCAGCTTCGCGATGAGGGCAACATCTACAACATCGACTATCGCGACATTACGCTCCACTCGCGCTTCTACGCCGCCCCGTGGTGGGGCCGCGGCGAGGCCGTCTCCTTCACCGCCATCCCACGCACGCCCACTACCAAGCTCGGCAGCCTCCACCACATCACCGCGACCAATATCGCCTGCACCGCCGAGAACTCCATCCGAGTCTGTGGGAGCGGAGCCACGGACGATGGCAGCGTGGGCAGTCGCATCCACGACGTCACCCTCGACCGCGTCTCCATCACGCTGGCCCGCACCACGCAGTATAAGGGCGGACTCTTCGACAACCGCCCCACTACCGTCGCCGAGCCTGGCTCCATTTCCAACTCCATGGCGGGTACCATCTCCTCTACTAAGATCGACCCCCAAGCCCCCTCCGGCATCGTCCAGCACGACACCCCCGGCTTCTCCGTCGAGCACGCCGATAACGTCACGCTGCGCAACTGCAAGGTCGCTTGGGGACCGAACCCGCCCGATTCCTTCACCTACGCCGTCGAGGCAAAGGACGCAACAGGCCTCAAAATTCAGGGTCTCACCGGTGGCCCGGCTCACACTTCCCTGGGAAAGGCAGTTTCCATCTCATGAGAACAATTCATCTTGCAATGATGGTTTCGGCGCTTGCGATCACAGGCTCGTCGCTCAACGCACAACAGGCAACCGCACCCTCTCCAGCCGCAACCAGCGCGCCTACGACTGCACCGCCCGCCGCCGCGGCGCCCGCACCAGTTGCCGCTGCCGACAACATGGGCGCCGCGACCGCACCCACCCTCCCCATCTTCAAGGTCTTCCAGTTCCCGCCCGACCAGATTCCCCGCATCGACGGCAAGGACGACGACTGGGCGATTGTGCCCGACAGCTACGCCATCACCCTGGCCGACATGCACGACGACGAGCACAAGCACGCCGCGCCCGACCCCAAAGACCTCGACGTCAAAGTCAAAGTAGGCTGGGTGAAAGGCCTCAATCGCCTCTACTTCCTCTACGAGGCGTACGACAACTACTGGGACTTCGCCGACCCCGGCCTGCACAACGACACCTTCGAGGTGGTCGTCGACGGCGATCGCTCCGGCGGCCCGCTGATCCCGCGCTTCCGCAACAACACCGACCAGAATGAGTGGGACGCGCACTTCTCCATGCACGGCGTACAGGCGCAGAACTACCACATCTTCACGCCGTCCGAAGGCAAGGACTGGGCGCTCGCCTGGGGCTGCCAGCCGTGGGACAAGGAACTCCCCTACGCCAACCACGCCCAGAACTACAGCTTCCGTCCCGGCCAGTCCGGCCATTACATCCTGGAGTTCTACATCACGCCATTCGACTACGCCGGATGCGAAGGCCCCCAGCGCGCCGTCGAGTCCGAACTTTACGAGGACAAGATCATCGGCCTCTCCTGGGCCGTAATCGACTACGACGGCTCGCCCGACGGCAAGAATAACGGCTTCTGGAACCTGTCGCCCGAGCACACCATGTACGGCAATTCGACCTACCTGCGCGAGTTCCGCCTGATGCCGCTGGAACCGCAGTTCCGCAAGCCGATCCAGGCCAAATGGAGCTTCAAGGTCATCGACATGGCCCGCCGTCTGGTCGCCTTTCAGGATGAGTCCGAAGGCACGGTCACCAGTTGGCGCTGGGACTTCGGCGACGGCACCGATTCCTCCGACCAGTTCCCGATCCACAAATACAAGGAGGCCGGCGAGTACGTCGTCGTGCTCTACGTCGAAGGTCCCGGGGGCAAATCGCGCCTCTCCAAAATCTGGGACGTCACTCTGCGCTAGGGTCCTGTCTCTAAGGTTCGTGTAATAAACGCTGTCATCCTGAGCGGAGTTGGGCGCGTTTTTGCGGCCAACGCAGTCGAAGGACCTGCGGTGCCTCCGCCAGCAGGGTCAACGGCAAATGGCCGTCAATCATCGCCCTCATTCGCCAACTTCATCCCGAACGCTGTAAACTTCCGCTCGCCAGCATTTTCGCGATCGACAGCATCGCATATGCCGCAGGAGGCCTTACCCATGCCGACATCTGAACCCAACCGAAGAGACTTCGTAAAGCTGGGCACAGCAGCCCTCGCCGTCGCAGCCGCCAGCACCGCCCGCAGCGCCAGCGCAGCGAGCTATGCAAAGATTCCCGGCGCCAACGACCGCGTGCGCACTGGCATCGTCGGCGGCGGCGACCGCATGCTGGGCGGCGATGTGCCTGCCTTTGTGGCCAACCAGAAGGCCATGAATTTCGAGCTGGTAGCCGTCTCGGACATCTGGAGCCTGGCTCGGGAAAAGGCAGCGGCTACGGTCGAAAAGCTCGCCGGAAGCAAGGTCGATATGGTGCGCAACAACGACGAGTTGTACGCGCGCAACGACATCGACGCCGTCCTCATCGCCACCGCCGACTTCCAGCATGCGCGCCACGGGATGGAGGCCGTCAAGGCCGGCCGCGACGCCTACGTGGAGAAGCCCACCGCGCACCGCATGGACGACGCGAGGAACTTCCTCAAGGCGGTCGAAGGCTCCAACCAGGTCATCGCCGTCGGCACCCAGCGGCGCTCCACCCCCAGCTACCAGGCCGCGTGCGACTTCATCAAGTCCGGCAAGTTCGGCGACATCGTCATGGTCGAGATGAGTTGGAACGTCAACCAGCCCGGCCGCTGGCGCCGCCCGGACGTCGTTCCTCTGCTCAAGCAAGAAGACACCGACTGGCAGCGCTACTGCATGGGCGTCATCACGGACAAGTTCGACGCGCGCAAGTACCTTGAGTTCCGCCTGTTCTGGCCTTACTCCTCCGGCATCCCCGACCAGTGGCTGGTCCACCAGATCGACACCGTCCACTGGTTCACCGGCCTGCCGCATCCGCGCTCNNTTCCAGGTGCAGTACACCTCGCGCTTCACCAACTCCGCCGGCGGCGTCAAGGAACTCTACTACTCCAACGGCGGCATGATCGACATGGACAAGCAAACCGTCACACCCACCGGAGGCCTCACGCAAAAGTTCGCGGACGAGATGAAGATGAAGGCCAACCTGCTGCCCAGCTTCTCGCTGATGGACAAGGTGGAGAAGATGTCCACCGACGCCGACACCTCCGGCGGAGGTCGCGGCGATCCACAGACCAACGCCAACATGCGCAACTGGATGGAGTGCGTTCGCTCGCGCAAGACTCCCAACGCCAGCATCCGCGCCGGCTACGCGCACTCCATTGCACTCTGCATGAACGTCGCCGCCATCCAAACCGGGGAGAAGGTCACCTTCGACGATAAAACCCAGCAGGTAATAGTTGGAGGCAAGCCGTATGTCCACGCCTAAACCGTCTCCAATTTTGAATTGCCATCCGGTAATTTTGAATTGTCATCCTGAGCGGAGCCTCTCGCAGCCTCATCGCGAGAGGCGTAGTCGAAGGACCTGCGGCGCTTTCATTCCCGGCGCGATGCTTGCACTTTTCTGTCTCGGAGTCTTCGCCTTGATTGCTCCATCTACCCACGCCGCTCCGCCCGCCAAGGGCGTCGCCGTCACCGTCAACGAAGCTGCGCACCGCGTCGACATCACTGTCGACGGCCAGCCCTTCACCTCCTACCTCTGGCACAGCAGCCAGCGCAAGCCCATCCTCTACCCGCTCATCGCGCCGGACGGCACTACGCTTAACCGCGGCAATCCGCCCCTGCCCGGCGAACGCACCGACCATCCCCACCACGCCGGCCTGTGGTTCAACTACTCCAACGTCAACAACATCGACTTCTGGAACAACTCCGACGCCATCAAGCCCGAGGCCCGCGCCAAGTACGGCTCCATCGACCACGACCGCATCGTTTCCGCCAAGAGCGGCGCGACCTCCGGCGAACTCGTCACCGAATCCACCTGGTACCCCGCCTCCGACGTCCCCGGGGTTGGAAGCAACCAGACGCCGCCCATCATCAGCCAGACCACGCGCTACGTCTTCTCCAAGCTGACCATCGACGGCAAACCCGCCCGCTCGATCGACATGACCGTGACCCTCAAAGCCATTGCGCCCGTCGTCTTCCACGACGACAAGGACGGCATGCTCGGTATCCGCGTCGCCCACTTCCTCGAGTCTGCCACCGCAAAGCCCGAGGTCCTCCGCGACGCCAACGGCATTGCAACCCCGGTCGCGGCTCCTGCCGCCGGCGCTACCGGCGTCTACCGCACCAGCGAAGGCAAGGTCGGCGAAGCCGCCTGGGGTACGCGCGGCCGCTGGTGCGAGCTCTCAGGCACTACGGCCGACGGCAAGGCTGAAACCATCGCCATCCTGGACCACACCGGCAACCCCAACTACCCCACCTACTGGCACGCCCGCGACTNNTTCGCCGTCAACCCGCTCGGCGTGCATGGCTTCGAACCCACGGCCGCTCCGCTGAACTTCTCACTCGAACCAGGCAAGTCCGCGACCTTCCACTATCGCATCTTCTTCATCAGTGGCACCGTCACTCCGGAAGCCCTCAACCATCAGTCCGACGCCCTCAACGCCGAATCTCAATGACAACGCGCCGTAGCTTCCTCGCCACCGCAACTCTCTAGCGCCCGCACCGGCCGCAGATTCCCGCCTCGCATCCAATCAAGCATCAGCCGCCGTCTGCACTCGCGCCCGGCGAAGGCTGACCCGCCGAGCGTTAACGCACCACATTCGTGGGATTTACCCCCCATTTACATACACCTAACATCCACTCATGGGGAAGACCACTCGCACACCACGGCCCGGCATGTCCTTCGTCACCATCGCTACGCGCGATCGCCGCCCCGTCTTCGAAATCGCTCGCGTCGCCGAGCTTCTCATCGACACGCTGCTCCATTACCGCACCCTCGGCCACTACAAGCTGCACGCTTACGTGGTCATGCCCGACCACGTTCATCTCCTGCTCACTCCGCAGGCCATCACCCTGGAGCACGCCGTCGAACTCATCAAGAACGGCTTCGTCTACCGCCTCGACACCGAGCTTCCCATCTGGGAACACGCCTTCAGGAGCTATTCCGTCGCCAACCTTCACGACCTGGAGATTGTCCGCACCTATCTTCACCAGCTTCCGGTCCGCGCCAATCTCGCCCCCGCCGCCGAACTCTATCCCCACTCCTCCGCGTATCGCCAGGCGCCATCGGCGCAGGCTGAGCTTCTCGCGCTGCGCGCGGAGCTCGCCAGCCTTCCTGTCGGCTGACCGGTTCGCGCCCCGAGCCGCCTGGCCGCTTCGAGCACTGGCGTGTTAACCCCTTCGGATGCATAGCCTGGTCAGCGGCCATCGCAAAAATCGGCAGGGCCAGCGCAACTTCCCGTCACGAAGTTGCGTCCTAACCGGGAGCAGTTCAAAGGAGAACGATAGATGAAGAAACAACTTCTCATCGCAGTCTGCGGCCTCTTCCTGTCGGTTGGCGTTGCCAACGCGCAGATCGTCGTCCGCATTGGCCCACCGCCTCCGCGCCCCGTCGAAGTCATCCCCACGGCGCCCCACGAGGGCTTTGTCTGGGTTCCCGGCTACCACCGCTGGGATGGCCACGGCTATGCCTGGGTACACGGTCACTACGCCCGCCCACCCCATCGCGGAGCTGTTTGGGTCGAAGGCGACTGGCGCGAGGAACGCGGCGGCCACGTCTGGCACGCGGGCTACTGGAAGTAAATTCGGCCATGCATGAATGACGCGGGCCCTCGAGTTGCACCATCGAGGGCCCGCCGAACTTCTCCCACACGCTATCATCGATAGCATGACCCTCACCGCGGAAGATCGCGCCCGCCGCATCCAAGTCCTCATCTTCGACGTTGATGGCGTCCTCACCGACGGCCANNGTGAAGGGCTTTACCGCCCACGACGGCCTTGGCATCACCCTTGCGCGCCTCGGCGGCCTGCGCGTCGGCCTCATCACCAAGCGCGAATCCGCAACCGTTGCCATCCGCGCTAAGGATCTCCGGCTCGAATTCGTCTACCAGGGCCAGTCGAACAAAATGGACGCGGTGAATGACATCCTCGCCCGCGCCGGCATCGCCCTCGACCAGCTCGCGTACGTCGGCGACGACGTCGTCGACCTGCCCGTGATGCGCGCCTGCGGCCTGGCCATCGCTACCGCCAATGCCCGCCCGCAAGCCCTGGCAGCCGCCCATTACATTACGCCCAACCCCGGCGGCAGCGGCGCCGGCCGCGACGCCATCGACTTCATCCTCGCCGCGCAGGGCAAGCTCGACTCCGCCATCGCCGCCTTCCTCGACGCCGACAACCCCGCCGCCCAGGCCGCCGACATCGGCACCGGAAAAATGTAACCACCCAAAATGCAGACCCTTTGCCCAAACTGCGGAACACCCTTCACCTGCAATCCGGGAGCAGGCTGCTGGTGCGCAGAGCTCCCAAACCGGATGCCTGTCCCCGATCCCGGAATGGGAGCATGCCTGTGCCGCAATTGCCTGACCGCCAAGCTCCAGGCAGCGTCAGAGCCGCAGCTCTTCGGTTCTGCCAAAAAGTAGCCCTGCTCACTTCCTTGCCGCGAACGCCCATGTGTGTCCCACATAGAAGTTAGCAACCGAGCAGCACAGTATCGCCACGCCATTTGCTGCGAGCAGCGGAAGATGCGCTCCCTGGACCAGGACCCGCATCAGCGCAAGATTCCCCAGCAGGGAAACCAGTCCGTTGGAGAGATGAAACCGCATCAGTTGCATCAATGCGGAACCGTCTCTGCGGTCGCGCCACGTGTAGTGCAGATGCCACACGAAGTTGTGCAACACCGCAAGCTCGATAGCCGCGGCCGTGCAGCACAGGTAGTGGCCCGGCGCGCAACGGTTGAAAAGCGCGAGCGCGGCAAGCTGCACCACCATGCCCATCGCTCCCACCAGATTGAACCTGCCCCAGCGGATGAGCGTATTCATGGCAGCGGCTCCTGCCGGTACAGCTCGGCCGTATGGCGCACCGTGACCGCAATCGCCATCGCAAACATAACGGCCGCCGCGATCGCTCCTCCAACATCGAACAGCAACATCCGGTGGCCGAACAGCGTTGCGTACGGGCTGCGCAGCGCCGCCACGACGCCGAGGATCATCAGAATGCGGATCTCCGTCGGCCCGAAAATCCCCTGCGAAAGCTGAAAGCACCCGACCGTATACGTCGCCAGGTAGCTCTCGCTCGACAGGATCAGAAATGCCACCAGCATCGCGATCGCCGTCTGCCAGTGCAGCAGTCCGGAGCAGCCGAGCCCGCACATCAACGCGACCGACCCGGAGATGTCCACCATGTGATCGACGTAGAAACCGTATCGCGGCCTCTGCTGCCCGCGCACTCGCGCCAGCGTGCCATCCAGGCTGTCCCCCAGCCAGTTCAGCGCGACGCACAGAATCACCCCGATCAGGCCGTCGCGACCATAGCGCGCCAGCGCGTAGCACACGCCCGCGCCCACCTGCGCACCCAGCCCCAGCAGTGTCAGTCCGTCCGACGTAACCCAGCCCGGCGCTCGCTCCGCCATCCATACCAGCGCTCGCTTCTCCATCGCAGCCGTCAGCGATTGATTCACCCGCCGCGCAGTTTGAAATACCGCCCGATCCTTGGTTGTCGCCGCTGTCGTATTCATCGTCGTGTCCTTTCCAATTGCCGGTGTTTGCGTCGTCCTTCCATGCATCGTTCCAACTGTTTCCCTATTTCCGCAGCGCGTTGCATGTTGCCCGCAGCGTGAACTCCAGCGACTCCCGCGGCATGCTCTCCACAAACGGCCCGACGATCCATCCCAGCCCGGTTGGAATCGTGCGCGTCAGCGAGACCGACTCGATCTGCATGTACAGTCCGCCGTCGCGCTCCTCATAGCTCCAGTAGGTGTTCAGCCGCCACAGGAAGCCGTGCTCCTCGCTGGAGCCGAGCGCGCGCTCCTTCGCCGCTCCCGCCGCGTCGATCTCCGCGATCTGCGTGCTGCGCGAGAGGCTGTATCCGTGCTCCGCATCCAGCCGCCCATAGGTGATATCGAAGGTCGTATCCATCACCACCGTGATCACCTGCTTCTGGCGCACCCGCATCGTTGCCTGCAGACGATCTCCCTGCTGCGCTATCACCCTCGCCTCCAGCACCTGCGGCGCGAAGTGTTGCGGGTAGGCGCTGAAGTCCTTCATCAGGCGCTCAAAGTCCGCGGCCGTGGCTCCGGGGACAAACGCCGTACCGCGCCAGTCGTGCAGCATCGCTCCCGGCAACTCCGCACCCGCCGCCGGCGAAATCCGCTCGACCATCAGCTCCCCGCGTCGCAGCCGCGCGTCACTCTGCGGATCGGAATCCGCCGAAGCGAGGAAGCCCGTGTCCGACCGATGCTGCTGGGCCAGCCGCGACTCCACCGCGTTGACATAAGAATTGAAAGTTGAAATAGCCGCGGGCGCAGGTTCGGCCGCAACGCAGCCGGGAGACGCCACAACCAGCGCCAGCACCACTAGGAGCCCACGGAGAACAGAGCGCCTTGGAGATTCGCAATTTGGAGATTCGCAATTTGGAGATTCGAAGATCGGTCGCCGTTTCATGACCGAAACCTTGCTCCCACCCATGCCTCCGAATCAATGCATAAAACCTCACTTGTCCTCGATTGTTCCTCACGCCATAAGTGCCCGTGGAAGAGCCACTTCCCGACACTTGTCGATTGCATGAAGAACCATCGATCAGCCTCTGAATCAAGTACACTGGCTCGGATGACGGACCCACGGCCAGCGCGGCGCTATCGCTTCGGCGCCTTCGAGGCAGACGCAACCACCGGAGAGCTTCGCCGGCAGGGCATTCGCATCAGGTTGAACGCCCAGCCCTTTCAGGTGCTCTGCCTGTTGCTGGAGCGGCCCGGCGAACTGCTGACGCGCGAGGAGATCTCTCGCGAGCTATGGCCCGACGGCACCTTCGTCGACTACGAACACGGCGTCAACTCGGCGGTAAACCGCATTCGCGAATCCCTCAGAGACACGGCCAGCAGTCCAAGATTCATTGAGACTCTCGCCCGCCGCGGCTATCGCTTCGTCGCCCCCGTGGAGCGGATCGCCCTCAACCCTCAGTCACCCTCCGTTCCTGAGGCAGTATCCGACTCCGGCTCCGCGTCCGCGCTACGAACGGAGCAGCCGGCCGTTGTACCGGAGGCCGAGGCTGTACCTGAGGCCGACGCCGGATTCCTCAGCGGTGTGCTGGCCTCCCCGCACGATCTTCCCAGGACCTCCTATCACGTCGTGCAGACGCTCTTCGTCCTCTTGCAACTCATGTACGTCGGCTTTTATGTGGGAGCACTTGCCAACCTCCCGGAGATCGAGGAACTATTCTCCCCTCTGCCGCGAGAGACGCAGATCGTCACCGTCCTCATCGCCACCGCCGCAATCCTGATTCCCGTCCGCGCCTTCCTTATCTCCGCAGCGTTCTTCCATCCGCCCCGGGCCCGTGAAAAGCTGCTCCGAATGTGGCCGTTTCTCCTGCTGTTCGATGAGCTCTGGTCGCTGGCGCCATTCCTGCTGATGCACCACATCAGCGTAGGACTGGCGGTAGCGTGCATGGCTCTTCTGGTCTACTCGCCCTTCGCGCAGCGCTCACTCGTCCTGATGGGCGCGGGCGGAGGCAGTCGCGACCTGTCGGCAACCGCGCGCTGAACCTGGCGGCAGTTCGGGAAGCACAGTAGCAGCCGGCCCAGCGAACAAATAACGAAACATCCGCGCTACAATACTCCATGGCCGCCGCTCCCGTCCCAGATCTGCATCCAGACCTGCAACCAGACCTGCAGTCCGATCTCTACCCGGAACACGCCCTTGCCTGGGCGCACCCCGTCGTGGCCGAGTGGTTCCTCACCAAATTCGGCTCCGCCACCGAACCGCAGGAGCAGGGTTGGCCCAGCATCCTGCGCGGAGAAACCACCCTCATCTCCGCGCCCACCGGCTCCGGCAAAACGCTGGCCGCCTTTCTCGTTGCCATCGACCAACTCCTGCGCCTGGCCATTGCCGGCGCGCTCGCGCCCACCACGCAGGTCGTTTACGTCTCCCCGCTCAAGGCGCTCTCCAACGA
>PLUT01000096.1 GCA_003162875.1 Granulicella sp. | reverse complement strand
TGGGCCGACGAGCCGGATCGTTAGGTGCGCTTCTACCTCGACTCCATGGTTTGGATCTACGCCTTCGAAGGAAACTCTCCCTTCGCAGCACCCGCGCAAACACTCTTTAGAAACCTCCGCGCGGCGGGCCACACCCTGCTGGTAAGTCACTTCCTTTTGGGAGAGTTGCTGGTCGTTCCCATTCGCAGCGGGGACAGCTTCCTCGTTGCATCCTACAAGCGCGCATTGCTCGCCTCCGCGACGGTGGAACTCGTTCCCTTCTCCGCTGAGGTCGCGGTCACCTTCGCCACGCTGCGCGCCAGGCACCGCATACAATCCGCCGACGCAATTCATCTCTCCTTGGCAGCCACCGCTCAGGCGGACATCTTCGTGACCGCCGATAGTCGCCTCCAGAAGCTAGTCGTCCCGGGCATTGGAGCCATCGTCGACCTCGCTTACAGCGTCCCCACCCGACACCCGTGAAACTCCTCCACCACCGGGTCCCCATTCATGCGCAGTCGTCGGGGTACCCGTGCGAGCTCAATTGCCGGGGTGGGTTCACGCGCGCCAGCGCGTCGAGAACCGCACGAAGTGCTGTCAACCCCCAAAATCTGTGCAAAACCCGCCAGTCCCCTCAAACTACGCACGATATTTCTTCTCCCGACATGGCAGATGAGTTATGGTGCGCTTGGTATACTGGAAGTAGTAAGTAAGAAATAGAGAAAGNNGGCTCCCATCGCCAACTCGTTTGCCTCACCGAATCTTGTTAACTCAGAAGGGACTCCCCCATCGCTAACTATCTTTATTCGCAACAAAACACCGAGATTTTCTGGGAAAAAACGGGTGCCATCGACCCAACGGGCGATGCCGGGCGTTCCATCCATATGCAGTCTCATCGCGCCTGAAGCGCATGGATGGGAATCCGCTGCTTTCCTGCGCTCCAGCAACTCATTTGCTTCATCAACCCTTGTTAACTCATAAGGAACTCCCCCATAGCTAACGTTCTTTATTTGCAACAAAACACCGCTTAATTCTGGGGAAAATAGGGACGCCGCGACCCATCGGGCGATGCCGGGCGTTGCGCAATCTTGTCGCGCATGGGCGGTTCACCCTAACGCAAGTACTCCTCCTCGCTCACCTGCTCCATCCACTCCACAACCTTGCCATCCAGCTTTTCCTGCACTGCGATGTGCGTCATGCCCGTCGTCCGCGTCGCCCCGTGCCAGTGCTTCTCTCCTGGCGCGAACCACACCACATCTCCCGGCCGAATCTCCTCCACCGGCCCGCCCATCCGCTGAGCCCATCCACATCCCGCTGTCACCACCAGCGTCTGCCCCAGCGGATGCGTATGCCACGCCGTCCGCGCGCCCGGCTCGAACGTCACGCTCGCTCCTTGCACCAGTGCCGGCTCCGGCGCCTGAAACAGTGGATCGATCCGCACCGCCCCCGTAAACCACTCCGCCGGCCCCTTCACCGAAGCCTGCGTCCCAACCCGTTTGATTTCCATGCTCCACCTCCCGTCAACTCCATTATTCCACCTCGGCGAAGCGCTCTGCCGCCACAACTTCCCCGCCAAACTCGCGTCTATTCCANNCTCGCGCAGGCGCCCATCGTCCGCCAGCCGCCCTCAGCGCCGCCCGACCAGCAGCCGCAATACTCTGCTCCACCATCCAACCAGGGCCAACCGCCTGCCCCGCCGAACTACGATCAGACGGCCCAGATGGCCCAGCAGAACGCGCCTCCGCCCGCGCCGCTCCCGCCAGACCAACTCGACGGCCTGGTCAACCGCATCGCGCTCTACCCCGATCCGTTGCTGGCGCAGGTGCTCACCGCATCCACTTACTGGGACGAGGTCCCTGACGCCGCCGTCTGGGCCGCCGCGCACAGCTATCTCAAGGGCGATGCGCTCAGCGCTGCCATCCAGGCCGACAACCTCCCGTGGGACCCCAGCGTGCTCGCGCTTCTGCCCTTCCCATCCGTACTCGACATGATGGCCGGCGATCCCAACTGGACCGGCCAGCTCGGCAACGCGGTTCTCGTCCAGCGCGCCGACGTGATGGACTCCGTCCAGCGCCTGCGCCGCCAGGCGTACGGCTACGGCTATCTCGCCTCCAACTCCGATGTTGACGTCGTCGATCAGGGCGGTTACGTCGAAATCGAGCCCTACAATCCTTACCTCTACTATGTCCCCGTCTACGATCCCTTCATCGTCTTCGGCCCGCCGCGGCCCGGCTTCTTCGTCGGTGGCGCCATCCGCTTCGGTCCCGCCGTAACCCTCGGCGTCACCTTCGGACGCTTCGGATGGTTCGGCGCGGGCTTCGGCTGGGGCGCGCACACGCTTCTCATCGACCATCGCCCATGGACACGCACCTACGTCAACCGTGGAATCTACGCTCATCCCTATGCGCACCCGTATGTGCGGCCGGTCGCGCCTCGGGTGGAGCGCCACCCGGTTGCCGCCGGCCGCGCGAACGATCGGGGAAAGAGATAGCCCTTCAGCACGGCAGCCCTGCCGACGGCTCGCTGCGGCTCTGCTGATGCAGGGTTGCGCGCAGTTGGCGTATCTTTTTATCAGCGATTTCATCGGGTTCGCTTCGCGTCGCCGAAGCGGCTTGAAGCCCTGTGGGGAGTCCACCATGAGCACTCTGGTCCTGAACATCAATGGCGCGAAGATGCCTGTCGACGCGCCCGGCGACGAGACCCTTCTCTCCGTCCTGCGCAATCGCCTCGCGCTCACCGGCACCAAGTACGGCTGCGGCGAGGGTGAGTGCGGCGCCTGCACCGTCCTGCTCGACGGCAAGGCCGTCAAGTCCTGCCAAACGCTCGTCTCGGAAGCTGCCGGCGCGAAGATCACAACCGTCGAAGGGTTGGAGCAGAACGGCAGGCTCACCCCGGTGCAGCAGGCCTTCGTCGACGCCGGCGCCTACCAGTGCGGCTTTTGCACTTCGGGAATGGTGATGCGGGCCACCGCGCTGCTGGCCGCTACGCCCAGGCCCACGCAGGCTGAGATCGTCGCCCGCATGAACGGCAATGTATGCCGCTGCGGCACCTATCCTCGCATCGTCGACGCGGTGCAACGAGCCTCGATGTCCAGCACCAAAGGAGGCGCGCGATGAGCACTCTCCTCACCGACCTTCCCGGCCTCACACTCCCCGACCCGACCAACGCGCCGCGCTGTTTCCAACTCGACCGCCGCACCTTCCTCCAGCTCTTTGGCGGAGGCCTGCTGGTTTGCCTTAGCGATGCGCCCGGGTTGGCGCAGGAATCCGGCCGCGCCTTCGGTGGCCGCCAGCAGGTCCCCAGCGACGTCTCGGCATGGATCCACGTCGCCGCCGACAACAGGATCTCGGTCTTCACCGGCAAGGTTGAAGTGGGCCAGAACATCCGCACTTCGCTCGCCCAACTGGTCGCCGAAGAGCTCGCAGTCCCGTTCGACGCCATCACCATGGTCATGGGCGACACCGATCTCACGCCCTGGGACGCCGGCACCTTCGGCAGCCAGACCACGCCGCAGATGGGACCGCGCCTGCGCACCATGGCCGCGGCAGCCCGGCAAACGCTGGTGGATATGGCCGCCAAACGCTGGAGCTGCGACGCCGCAGCCCTCATCGTTGCTAACGGCAAGATCACCGCCCCCAATGCCAACCAGTCACTCACGTACGGCGAGCTTACAAAGGGCGAAAAGCTGGTCGCCAATGTCTCCGGCAACGTGCCTCTCACTCCAGCCAAGGATTGGAAGATCGCCGGAACACCCGTCCCCAAGGCCAATGGCCGGGATTTTGTAACCGGAAAGCATCAGTATCCATCGGACATCGCGCTGCCCGGCATGATGTTCGGAAAGATCGTGCGCCCCCAGGGCTACAACGCCACCCTCGACTCCATCGACACCACGGCGGCGGAGAAGATGCCGGGCGTCAAGCTCGTCCGCGACGGTGACTTCATCGGCCTGGTCGCTCCCGACGCGTGGACTGCCGAGCAAGCTCTCGCCTCGATTAAGTCGAAGTGGAATGTTGCCGCGGGACAGCCCTCCAACCAGACGATCTTCGACTACCTCAAGGCCAACTCCAACTCCAACTCCGAGGCGCCGCGCGGCGGCTCACGCGCGAACGCTGAAGCTGCGCCTGCCGCCACCGCCGCGCCGTCTCCCGGCGCTATCGACCTAGCGCAGTCCTACACCGTCCAGTACATCGCGCACGCTCCGCTCGAACCCCGCGCCGCCGTCGCCCAATGGGACGCGACCGGCAAGCTCACCGTCTGGACCGGCACGCAGCGCCCGTTCGGCGTCAAGGACGAACTCGTCGCCGCCTTCCACATTGACCCGAGCAAGGTACGGGTCATCCAACCCGACATGGGCTCCGGCTACGGCGGCAAACACACCGGAGAAGCTGCCGTCGAGGCGGCGCGCCTCGCCAAGGCCGCCGGCCAGCCGGTGAAACTCGTCTGGACCCGCGAAGAGGAATTCACCTGGGCCTACTTCCGCCCCGCCGGCCTCATGGAGCTCAAAGCCTCCGTCCAGCACGACGGCACCCTCGCCTCATGGGAGCATCACAACTACAACTCCGGCAACGCCGGCCTCCCGACGCCCTATAACGTAACCAGTCCTGTTACCGAATATCACGCGTCCAAGTCGCCGCTCCGCATAGGCTCCTATCGCGCGCTGGCTTCCACGGCCAACCACTTCGCGCGCGAGTCCTTTATGGATGAGCTGGCTCACAGCGTCGGCATGGACCCGCTCGCCTTCCGCCTGAAGAACCTGACCGAGCCCCGCCTGCTTGCCTGCCTCAACGCCGCCGCGGACAAGTTCGGCTGGGCGAATGCGAAGTCCACGCCCACCCGCGGATTCGGCATCGCCTGCGGAATGGAAAAAGGCGGCCACACCGCCACCTGCGCCGAAGTCGCGATCGATCCCGCAACCAAGAAAGTAAAAATCGTTCGCGTCGTCCAGGCCTGGGAGTCGGGGGCCGTCGTCAACCCCGACGGCTTGCGCAATCAGAACATGGGCGCCATCGTCCAGGGCATCGGCGGCGCGCTCTTTGAGGCCATCCTGTTCGGCGACGGCCACATCCAGAACCCGCACTTCGAGGGCTATCGCCTTCCCCGCTTCAGCGACACGCCGCAAGTCGAGATCGTGCTCATCGACCGCAAGGACATCGCCTCCGCCGGCGCCGGTGAAACCGGCCTGGTCTGCCTGGCCCCGGCTGTCGGCAACGCCATCTTCGCCGCCACCGGCGCCCGCCTGCGCAACATGCCCATGGCCCCGGACACCGCCGTCCCCGGCATCGCGCCCAGCGAGTTCAAAGCCTGATCTACGCCTTGCGCCTGGCCGATTGCGCCTGCCGCTCTGATTCCCGCTTCTTCGTCTCTGCGGCGTGTCGGAGCTTATCGACGTCAACCAGATCTTGAGGTCTCCCAGCAGCCAGCTTGTTCACTATCAGGTTCTCCTGCGAGATGTATCGCACGGGGATCTCATCGTCCACCATCCCCGGCTTGGAGGTCTCATAAGCCTCGTCGAAGGTCAGTCCGTCGATGCTACAGATGATGTCGATTCTGAAAGGGGCGACGCCGATCTGAAAGATCAAGCCAGGACTGGCGAAGTCGGCAATGGTCACGTCGGCAAGATAGGATCCGTAGTCCGCCAACGCCTTGTAGGTGGCGATTGCGTTCTTGGGATCTGGCTGGACAAAAAGGTCGAGGTCTTTGGTCGTGCGCGGCTCGGTGTACTCCGCGTAAGCGTAGCCGCCGACGATCAGGTAGCGAACGTTATGCGCGTTGAATGCGGACAACAGATCTTTGAAGTCCTTGTGCATCTTGCGCGAGCCCCTTCATGCGATACATCTCCAGCGTGAACTCCCACGTCGCATTCATCCGCTCCGAGCTGGTACGGCTCTGCCAGTAACGGTATGTCTCCGCCTGCTGCTCCGCGAGATCGGTAACCTTGCGAATGGTCTTGTCCATTGGATCGCCTATCTCCATTATACCGGGGAGTACTGAAAGTCCCGCTAATTGCTCAACTTGGCAGTGCGTCGATCTCAGTTCCCTTTTGCATTGCATGGCTTTCAGACAGTGTCGGCGCAGCCAGCGGAATCGGAGTCCTTCGGCTGCGGCTTCGCGCTAATGCTTTTGGGCGGCGTCCAGGCAACCGGCACGTCCGCGACCGGCCGCGCATATAATCGGGCGTTCTCGATTCCGGTTCAAATGCGCGCCCCTAAGGAACGAATCGCGGTGGCTCAAGCTCCGTTTTCCCTGGTCAAGTGGTACATGGACTGCGTCACAGAGTCCGGGACGACGGCGATTCTCTACTGTGCGGAACTACGCTGGCGAGGCATTCGCGCGTCCTATAGCAGTGTTCTTTTGGCAGACGAGCACACCATCACGACGCGAACTTCGATGAAGCGTCATCGTTTGAGTTCCGATGGCGATCGCATCTCCGTCGAGTTTCCGCCGTTGAGTGTGATGGGAACGTGGAAGGCTGTCGCCGCGCCTGTCGAGCACACTGTGTTTGAGGATGCTCGTGGATCGGTGCTCTGGAATTGCGTCCAGCCGGGATCGTCAGCACACGTTACCGTCGGGGATCGCGAACTGAACGGCTTAGGCTACGCTGAATGCCTCACTTTGACGTTGCCCCCATGGCAGTTGCCACTGCGCCAACTAAGATGGGGCCGGTTTGTATCGGCGCAGGACTCGCTGGCCTGGATCGACTGGCAAGGCCCCTATTCCACCAGGATTGCTGTCCACAATAGCCGGAAATGTGAAGCGCTTTCCATCTCCGAGACCGAAGTTGTGCTCGACGATTCCAGATTGCGCATCGACCAGCCTTTCTCTCTCCGCTCCGGTCGATTAGGCTCAACCATCCTCCCCGGCGCACCCATGCTTCGGAATCTGTTTCCCCGTTCGCTGTTCAACGTCGACGAGAAAAAGTGGCGAAGCCGCGGGACTTTGGACATACAGGACCATCAAAGCCGCGGCTGGGTCATTCACGAGGTCGTCAATTGGAACGGTTGACCCACTCTCGATTGGCCAAGGCGCTCTACGGAATGCTGTTCATGGTCATCGTCCCGCTTGCGCTTGCAGCGTGGGCTCACGGTGCAGCAAACACGGTCCATCTGCCGGCGCTGCATTCTGTGTTTCGTGGTGCGATGCTCGCGGCACTTGGCGTCGGTATCATGGCGCTCGGCATGTTATCCCTCTGGATCTACGGAGGCGGATTGCCGATGAATGCATTTCCTCCCCCTCGCCTGGTCGAGAAGAGCATCTACAGCCTGGTTCCTCATCCCATCTACGAAGGATTCGTGATCGCCTGCGCCGGAGTCGCCATCCTCTTCGGTTCGGCCAGCGGGCTGTGGCTGGTCACTCCGGCTGTAGCCTTGGCCTGCGCTGCGTTGGTGCTCGGCTACGAACTGCCCGATCTGCGCAGCCGCTTTGGACCGCGGAAGTCGACTCCATGGCTTCCACTCGATCGACCGGAAGCCCCGTCGCTTCTGGAACGCTTCCGCATCTATCTGGTGGTCCTGTTGCCATGGTTGGTGGTTTTTCAGATGTTGGGCGCGCTCGGAAAAGCGTCCGGCTCGGTGGACACCTACCTGCCATTTGAAGCGCGCTGGCCGGTAATCCAACAAACAGAACTGCTCTACGCCAGCACATATGTTGTTGTTCTCCTTGTCCCCCTGCTGGCTCGCTCCGGAAGCGGTCTGAAGCAATTTGCGCAGCGAGGACTCATCGCCATGGCGCTGATTTTTCCGCTCTACCTTTTCCTGCCCTTCTTCGTTCCACCGCGGGCCTTTCATCCCACGACCGTCCTCGGGCAGTTGCTGCTGTGGGAAAGAACGCCCTATTCAGGAACTGCTGCACTTCCTTCCTTCCACGTCGTCTGGGCCTTGATTGCAGCTTCAACTCTGGGCGAAGGAAGGCAATGGAGGAAGTACTTCTGGTGGACTTGGGCAGTTCTTGTTTCGCTTAGCTGCATCGCCACCGGAATGCATTCGATCGCCGACGTACTGGCCGGAGTCATCGCCTATCTGGTCGTGATCCGAATGCACGACATCTGGAATGCCCTCCTGCTGACTGCAGAACACATTGCCAATTCCTGGAAGGAATGGCGATTCGGCCCCGTCCGCATCATCAACCACGGCGGATTTGCGGCTGCTGGAATCCTGTTCGGCATGGGCATGATCGATACCATGCTTGGCCCAGGACGAGGAATAATCACCGTCAGCTTCTTCCTTTGCTCTACCGTCGGAGCGCTGCTGTGGGCTCAGTGGATCGAAGGGTCTCCGGCCCTTTTGCGTCCGATGGGCTTCTACGGCGGACTACTGGGAGGAATACTGGGGGCTATTTCCGGACTCTTCCTGCACGTCAATCTCTGGATTGTGCTCGCCGCCATTAGCGTGGCAGCACCAGTGATCCAAGGCATCGGCAGGCTGCGCTGTCTGGTGCAGGGATGTTGCCACGGCCGAGTGGCCGAATCAGTCCCCGGCATCCGCTACACCGATCCGCATTCGCGAGTCTGCAGGCTCGCGAATCTGTCCGGAGTTCCCGTCCACGCTACGCCTCTGTACTCCATCCTTTGGAACGTCGTCGTGGAGTTGGCCCTGCTGCGCCTTCTCCAGTTGAACGCTCCGTGCACTCTCATCTGCGGCATCTACCTGTTCCTGTCCAGCGCCGGGCGCTTCGTGGAGGAGGCGTACCGCGGTGAGCCTCAGACAGCGACCATATCCGGCCTCCATCTCTATCAGTGGATCGCGATTTTTATGGCCATCGCCGGAGCCGTAATCACCACCGTAAAGAGTTCCCCCCTACCGTCCTTGACCCACTTGCGTCTGAGTTCCGTTCTCCTCGCGATGGGATGCGGCGCCGTCGCCTGGTTTGTTACGGGAATCGATTTTCCCGAATCGTCGCGCCGCTTTGCGCGCCTGACTTGAGCTGCCGGTATACGCAACGAAGCGAAGAACCGTACCGCATTGGGAAACATGCGGGGATTCTTCGCTTCGTTCAGAATGACAAGCGCAGCCGGCAGCCTGAGCTGGATTACAGGCCCTTCTTCACGAGGAACAGGATCAGGTCCTTCACCCGGCTGGAGTAGCCCCACTCGTTGTCGTACCACGCGATCACTTTGCCCGTATTCCCGACGACCTTGGTCAGCTTCGAGTCGAAGGTGCTCGACATCGGGTCGCCCTTGAAGTCGGAGCTGACGAGCTCTTCTTCGGTGTAGGCGAGGATCCCCTTCAGCGGACCTTCCGCAGCTGCCTTCACCGCGGCGTTGATGCTGTCTACCGTGATCGGCTTCTCGGCGACGAACGTCAAATCGACCACAGACACATTCGGCGTCGGGACGCGGATGGCGAAGCCGTCCAGCTTGCCTGCCATCTCGGGAATCACCAGCTTCAACGCCTTGGCGGCGCCGGTCGAGCTGGGAATCATGCTCAGCGCAGCGGCGCGCGCGCGACGCATGTCCTTGTGCGGTTGGTCCAGAATCACCTGGTCGTTGGTGTAGCTGTGGATNNGATGGTGGTCATGATGCCGCTGGCAATGCCAAACGTATCGTTCAGCACCTTCACCACCGGCGCCAGGCAGTTCGTCGTGCAGGAGGCGTTCGAGAGGATGTTGTGCTTCGCTGCGTCGTACTTGTCGTCATTCACGCCCAGCACGACGGTCAGGTCCTCGTTCGTCGCCGGAGCCGAGATGATCACCTTCTTGACCGTCGAGCCCAGGTGCGCCTTGGCCTTGGTCGCGTCGGTAAAGAACCCGGTCGACTCGATCACAATCTGCGCGCCGACGGAAGCCCAGTCCAGCTTGGCCGGGTCGCGTTCGGCAAAGACCTTCATCTTTTTGCCGTCGACCGCGATAAAGTCCGCCCCGTGGGTGACCTCATTCTTCAGGTTGCCCAGAATCGAGTCGTACTTCAGCAGATGAGCCAGCATCGCCGGGGTGGTAAGGTCGTTGACCGCGACAAAGTCGATGTCAGGGTTGCCGAGTGCTGCGCGAAACACGTTGCGTCCGATGCGGCCGAAGCCGTTGATGCCTACCTTCACTGCCATAATCTTGCCTGCTCCTGTATGTGTTGCTCGGTGGGGATTTCGAGGTCTTTTCCCGGACGGGATTCGAGCTCTCAGTCCTGTTTAATTGAGGGATTTTCCTGTTTTAGTCGTCACTTCGATGCTAGCACCCGGGTGGGAGCGGTGCAATGTGACCGGAATCACACACCTCTCTTCGCCGCAAATTGCCGCGCGGAAATGCACCATCGCGTGCGGAAGGTGTCGCGGCGGATGCGCGCCATTTGCCGCAGCCTCCGCGCTCTGTTACAAACGACCTATGCGCAATATGCGCGGATGGATAAGCGACCTCATGAGAAGACGTTCCAGACGTGGTCCGAACGAATCGGAATCCACGGGCAAGAGCGGGCAGGAACTGCCCTCCAATCAACCCGCCCCCTTAAGACCTTCCTATCCTGAACCACTGGCGCCGCCGCCCGCGACAACGCTGGCCGCCCGCTCGCCAAAGGCCGCCGCTCCGGCTGCTCCTCCCCCGCCGGAAAAGCAAATGGTGGTCGAGACCCAGCCCGATTCGCTCTCCACCCCGCCCGCCGAGCAGCTCAGCGTCTCGCCCAAGGAGCCTCGCGGCTATGTCGTTCTTACCATTGGCCTTCCTGGCTCCGGAAAGACCACCTGGTACAAGCGCCGCGGCGTCACCCCGCTCTCCAGCGACCTGCTCCGCTCCATCCTCTTCGACGACATTACTGAGCAGCGCTACCAGGGCCTGGTCTTCTCCACGCTGCGCAGCCTGCTGCGCGCCCGGCTTATCGCCAAGATGCCGTGGAACTACGTCGACGCAACCAACCTCAGCCCGCACGAGCGCAAGCAGTGGATCAAGATGGCCAAGAGCTTCGGCTACGAAGTGCAGGCGGTTTTCTTCGACGTGCCACTCGCCGTCTGCCTGGAGCGCAACTCCAAGCGCGATCGCCAGGTCACCGACGAGGTGATGCACAAGATGGCCGAACGCCTGCGCCCGCCCACCTTCAAGGAAGGCTTCGAGAAGATCACCGTCGTCCGCGTCAAAGGCCAGCCCGGCACCATGCCCGTCTCCATCGCCGGCGAAGACGCCCCCGCGGAGACACCATCCGAAGCGGCCGAGTAGTCCTCGCAGGCCGGAAAAGCTGCGGGCTGAAGAGGCTGCTGAAAAAGCGCTTTTTCGTNNTTTGAAAGGGCACGGATTTATCCGTGCCGGAAAAGCCGCAAAATCGTCGCGGCTTCAGCCGCTGAGGTCACCGTTCGCGAGGCTGCCTTTTTTCATCACCCTCTGAAGGCCCGCGCTACGCTTATCCTGAAGAACAACCAATATGCCCGGCGCCGGCATCAGCTTCGCGAATGTCAGCTACTCGCTGCCCACCGGCCGCGTCCTGCTCCGCGACATCTCCCTCGCCCTCACCCCCTGCACCACCACCGCTATCCTCGGCCGCAGCGGCAGCGGCAAGACCACCCTGCTGCGCATGGTCAACGGCATGGTCCAGCCCACCTCCGGCACCGTCCTCGTCGGCGGCCAATCCACGCGCGACCGCGACCAGTTTGAACTGCGCCGCGGCATCGGCTACGTCATCCAGGAAACCGGCCTCTTCCCCCACATGACCGTCGAGCGCAACGCCGGCCTCGCGCTCGAACTCGCCGGCACGCCCGCCCCCGAAAAAACCCGCCGCACCGCCGAAGTCCTCGCCCTCACCGGCCTCGACTTCGCCGAGTTCCGCGCCCGCTACCCGCGGCAACTCTCCGGCGGACAACGCCAGCGCGTCGGCCTGGCCCGCGCGCTCGCGACTGACCCCGCAGTCCTGCTGATGGACGAGCCCTTCGGCGCGCTCGACCCCCTTACCCGCGCCGAGATGCAGACCATGCTGCGCGACCTGCTCGCCCGCGTCGGCAAGACCGTGCTCCTGGTCACGCATGACCTCGACGAGGCCCTTTACCTCGCCCAGCGCGTCATCTTCCTGGAAGCGGGCGAAGTCGTCGCAGACCTCGCCGCAGCCGACGTCCTGCACTCGCAGAACCCGCATGTTCGCGATTACGTGAACGCCGTCCACCGCTTGCCTCCCGATTCGCTTAAGGGCACGACTTCAGAGGGCACTGAAAAGGTAGCTTTCGTTAAGGGCACGGATTTATCCGTGCCGTAAAAGCCGCAAAATCACCGCGGCTTTAGCCGCTGAGGTCACGTTCCATCGCGGCCGCAAAAGAAAGGGGAGTTGTTGCAGATGAATCAATTCCTTTCGGCACACGGCTACGAGATCGCCCGCCTCACCTTCGAGCACCTCTGGCTCACGCTGTCCGCGATGCTCCTCGCCGCAGCCATAGGCCTCCCGCTCGGCATTCTCCTCACCCGCCGCGAACGCCTCGCGAAGCCTGTTATCGCCGTGGCCAACATTATCCAGACCATCCCCTCGCTCGCCCTCTTCGGCCTATTGCTCCCCGTCCCGTGGCTGGGCGAGAACGCCGCGCGCCTGGCCATCCTCGCCCTCACCGGCTACGCGCTGCTACCCATCCTGCGCAACACCTACGCCGGCATTCGCAGCGTCGATCCCGCTCTCGAGGACGTCGCCCGCGCCCTCGGCATGACCTCCTGGCAGCGCCTCACCAAGGTCGAGTTGCCGCTCGCCGCCAGTGTCATCCTCGCCGGTCTCCGCACTGCCACGGTCACCTGCGTCGGCATCACGACCATCGCCGCAGCCATCGGCGCCGGAGGCCTCGGCGAACTCATCTTCCGCGGCGTCGCCAGCGTGGACAACTCGCTCGTCCTCGCCGGCGCCATCCCCGCCGCACTCCTCGCCCTCGCCGCCGACGCATCCCTCGGCTGGATCGAGCACAAGGTCGCGGTCCGCCGATGAACCCGCAGGCGATCAGTCGGCGCCGGAAGCGTCACCGGGCAGGCCATCCTCGACGAAATTTCAACCGCCAAGCAGCGGGTCAATTTGAAGGGATGATAGAACTGCCGAAAGCCTGACTTTTGGGGAGTCTGAGTCTTCGAAATATTGTTGGAGCCCGAGGCGGCAGAGTTGCGTAGTATTCCAGACGAGGTGAGCATGTTGAGAAAATGCACGGTTCAGGCGTGGACGACGTTTTCAGGCGGGATTGCGGTTGTACTGGTAGCGGCGGCGGTGCTTGGCAGTAAGGCGTCGCAGGCACAGGACGGGGCCGGCACACAGTCCGCGAAGATGATGGCGAAGGACGCGCATCCGGTGTTCGAGGCGGCGACGATCAAGCCGAGCGATCCGGAGAGCCGCGGTGCAGTTGGAATGGTTGCGCAAGGCCGTCATATTATGTATACTAACCAGTCGTTGAAGGACCTCGTTCTGCTTGCCTATGGCATACAAGAAAAGCAGCTGGTGGACGCGCCGGCATGGCTCGGAACCGAGAAGTACGACATCGACGGCGTGCCGGACATAGAGGGCACGCCCAATTGGCCGCAGATGCTGGAGATGTATCGCAACCTGCTGGTTGACCGCTTCAGCCTCAAAGTGCACTGGGGGAAGAGGGACCTCGCGGTCTATGCGCTGACGCCCGGAAAGGGCGGCCCGAAGATTGATAAGAGCCAGGGAGACCCGAACGGCGGGTCGTCCACGAGGATTACGCGCCTGACGCCTCAACTCATCACGCTGGAGGTTACCAATGCGTCGATGGCGGATTTCATGCGTGAGATGCAGATGATCCTGGACAAGCCCATGGTGGATCAGACAGGGCTGACGGGCAGATTCGACTTTACTTTGCAATGGGCGCCGGACGAGTCTCAACTGAGCGTCTTCGGTATCCACACTTCCCCGCCCGCGGATAGTCCGAATGCACAGCCGGGTTTCTTTACGGCGATCCAGGAGCAGCTGGGGCTGAGGGCGGAGGCAGTGAAGGCTCCGGCGGATGTGCTGGTGATTGACAAGGTGGAGAAGCCATCGGCAAATTAGTCGGCAGCGCGATAGAAGCTTACAGGCGGGTGGCACACCCACAAACCAGGGTGCCCCATTCATGACAGCTTTATCGTCATGGGTGGGGTCCGATCTCCCGCTCACCCCAAAATGCCAACCCTCTGACTTTACGGGAACCGCTGACTTGGGCACCGTTATACCCGTCTCTCAGCTCACCAGCCGCCTCATTCGACGTACAATCTTTGTCAAACCAAGCGATTGCTGAGAGGTGATGAATGTTCCGAACCCTTCGACGCTCACTCTTCATTGTGGGGGTAGCGCGCTTGTGCCCCATCTACTCTCGCCATAAACTCGACGTGCTGTTGACTTGGAGTACCCGCGTGATGAGGTCAGCGAGTGCCAAAGGTCGCGACTCCAGACTGCCGAAGCCTGCAACCCGCAGGCTGATTGAGGCATTCGCTCGACAATTGATTCCCCGAAACTTTCTAAGATCGGCACTGGTCCTCTTCCTTGTCTCGCTTCAAGTCTTCCCCGCGTCTGCATGGGTATTTCCTGAACACCGTGACATTGCCGCCCTTGCCATGCAAAAGCTCGACGCAGACAGACAAGCCCGCCTGCAGGCGCTCTGGTCAGAGGCTCGCACCGGGTACGAACAGCGGCTCTGTGCACAGTCCTCCGATCCGGCGCAAACAACTTGTGTCGACTTCGCAGCGTGGGCTGCGATCTCGGGAGACCACTCCTGCTCGGCGCAGGAGATGCTCGGCACGGCTCTCAGCGCCCCCTGGATTCTAGGCGTAGAGCGAGTCAGCGCCCGGCTGAAGGCGCAACTCGCTGCCGCTAAGCGACGCAGCGACCGGACCAATGCAGTACGCAACTCCGATCTCGCACTGGAGCGTACCGACCCGGAGTATGTCACGCGCGCGAGCTCCAACAACGCGCACTTCCTGCTGGCGCGGCCCGACATCAACATGGATCCTGAGACCTATGTGCGTCTCGCGCTTAGCCCAAAGTCAGAAGTCAATGCTTTGGCAACCTACGCTTGGTATCACCTGCGAGCGCTCGACAGAGCGCGTAGCGTCTCCCGCGGGTTGGTCCCCGCTGCAGCGCACGCGAGTGCAGTCCGGGCGGCGCTCGCCGATGAAGCTTTCGCGCTGCACTTCCTCGAGGACAGCTTCGCGGCAGGCCACATCGCAGGGAACTGGGGAAGAACAACCCTGCGCAAGGGGACGCACGACTTTTATAGTGAGCACGGCCTTGCGTTAACCACGTGGAGCGGCGAGCATTTTGTCGGCCTGGGCGACGCTTTCATGAAGCCGGCTGACGCCGATCGCGCCGCCAACGCCGTCCGCGATAGCTTGGCTCAACTTATCGATTCCTTCGACGGCAAGATCGAACTGACCGATTCCGACGATCCAAACTACGGTGAACCGAATTCTTTCAATGTCTGTAAAGAAGCGCACTTCCCTACCGCCGCCGGCACGCGCGCGGACATCAAGCAGCTAGTACCCATTCTCCTCGAGACACCTGTACCTGCATTGGCCGCGGGCGCAGGTGAGCTACCTCGCTTCCGCACCGAACTTGGGGCCTTTTTCGGCTTGTCGACGGGGTTCCGGGAGGCAGTGTTGACCCATGGCTTTGGCCCTGAAGAGGCGGGCGCAAGTGCCGCCTCTGGTTTTGAGTTAGCGGCCCGCGCAGGCTTGGGTCTGGATGGTATTCTCGACGATTCCAGCGACGGATTGATCTTCGTCGAGGCCGGCGTTCGGGATGACACCCATGCCACCGGCGCAGCCACCATCCCCGGCCGCGGCGCAATCACCGCAAGGCTTCGGATGCCTTTCTGGCTGATCCCAGGCGACCTCGCTCTCGCGGCGCCCATACTTGCCTTCACATCGCCGGCGAAGCTGCAAAAAATGTTAGTAGGAGCAGCCAACGGAGGACTCATCCCCTGGCAGGCTGGGATCGCAACCCGCGCTGGCCGCCTGCAGTTTGTTCTCGGACGCGAAGTGGGCGTAAGCATCTATCGCAAAGGCAGCGATCACCCGTTTCTGCTGCCCACTCCAGGCGTGCCGCCGAATAATACTACCCAGGTAAGCCTCAACTCCCTGCAAGTAGAGTTTCCCGTTTTCGAATATCGCCTATTCCGCGATTTTTCTGTCAACCAGAGTTCCGGTCTTATGCTGCAGCCCTACGTAGGCTTCGACACACCGACCGCGGTTTCAGTCATCTCACTCACGGGTGCACCGAACCCCGATGCGCACACCATTGTGACCACCGGTGTGCGTGTCGTCTTCGACTGGCGACACTACCTCAAATGAGAGGTATGGACGTCTGGCTGCACCAGCGAGTTGCGAAGACCGCAGGCAGCCTCATCCTGCTCGCGCTCTGTTCCTGCGCGCCGCCCCGCTCCTCCCGCATCGTCGTCGGCGCCAAGAACTTCACCGAGCAGGTCGTCCTCGGCGAACTCGTCGCCCAGGAAATCGAATCCGTCTACGCGCAGGAGGGCCACCCCAAGCGGGTCGACCGCCGCTTCTATCTCGCCGGCAGCTACATCTGCCAGCAGGCGCTCGCCAGCGGCCGCATCGACGCCTACGTCGAGTACACCGGCACCGCGCTCACCGCCATCCTCAAGCAACCCCTCCCGCCGCCCGGCCAACGCGACCCCGCCAACGTCCTCGCCACCGTCCGCGGGCTCTACGCCTCGCGCTACCACGTCCGCGTCGAGCCGCCGCTCGGCTTCGAGGACACCTTCGCCATGGTCGTCCGCGCCGATGACGCCCGCCGCCTCAACCTCCGCACCATCTCCGACGCCGCCCGCGTCGCCCTCCAACTCCGCCTCGGCGTCGGCTACGAGTTCGAGTCGCGACCCGACGGCCTGCCCGGTCTCTCCGCCGCCTACAACCTGCACTTTGCCGGCCCTCCGCGCGTCATGGACCTCGGCCTGCTCTATCGCGCCCTCGCCAACCACCAGGTCGACATGGTCGCCGGCAACTCCACCGACGGCCCCATCCGCGCGCTCGGCCTCGTGGTGCTGGCGGACGACCTCCACTTCTTTCCTCCCTACCAGGCCGTCCCGCTGGTCCGCGAAGACTCGCTCCAGCGCCATCCCGAAATCCAGATTGCAATGGATAAACTGGCCGGCAAGGTCAGCGCCGAAGAGGTCCAAACCATGAACGACGCCGTCGACCGTCAGCACCAGGATGTAACCGCAGTAGTGCGCGCCTTCCGCGCCGGGAAAGGACTGTAACCATGAGTGATACACAAGAACCGTGGCTCCGCGGAACCCACACTGAAGGCGACGCCGTCATCCGCGCCGTGCTCCACGCGCTCGAGCTGGCCGACGAAGACATCGCCAAGTGGTGTGCCGCCCTCACCGACGCCGAATTCAATGAGCGCCCCTACGGCCTGCCACCGGTCGCCTTCCACATCCGCCACATCGCGCAGCCTCGATCGCCTGCTCAGCTACGCCGAAGGCACGCAGCTCGACGCCACGCAAAAAGCCGCGCTCCGCACCGAGCTCGACGGCGGCGCCACGCGCGACGCTGTCCTCGCCGAGTTCCGCACCGCCCTGCACATATCCGCCGCACGCATTCGCGCCTTCTCGCCGGACCACCACAACGCACCCCGCACCGTAGGCCGCGCCCAACTGCCAACCACCGTCGCCGGCCTTCTCGTCCACTGCGCGGACCACACCCAGCGTCACGTCGGCCAAACCGTAACCACCGCAAAACTAATTCTTGGGATGCGAGTTCAATGAACTGTCTTCATCCGCCGCGACATAAAATCCATCAGTAGGTAATTCCCCAGCGTCTGCGGAGTGGTGAAGTACGCCTTGCCCCGGCACATCGCGCTCACCTGCTGCACAAACTGCACCAGCGAGAAGTCCGACGCCAGCATGAACGTGTTGATCATGATGCCCGACCGCTTACAGCGGCTCACCTCTTCCAGCGTCTCCGCGATCACCAGCGGATCCAGCCCGAACGCGTTCTTGTAGATCCGCCCGTCGGGCAGCGTCAGCGCGCTGGGCTTGCCGTCCGTGATCATCACGATCTGCTTCATGTCCTTGTTCTGCTTGGCCAGGATGCGCTGCGCCAGCCGCAGGCCCTCGCGCGTGTTGGTGTAGTGCGGCCCTACCTTCACCCTGGGCAGTTGGCTCAGCGGAATCTCTTCCGCCGTATCGTGGAACAGCACCAGGTTCAGCGTGTCGCCGGGAAACTGCGTGCGGATCAGGTGTGACAGCGCCATGGCCACGCGCTTGGCCGGCGTAAAGCGGTCCTCGCCATACAGAATCATCGAGTGCGAGCAGTCCAGCAGCACCACCGTTGCGCACGACGACTCGTAGTCCGACTGGTGCACGTGGACGTCGCTGTACTCAATGTTCAGCGGCGCGTTCTCCTCGCCCTCGACCGCCGTCCGAATCCCCTCGCGCGCGAACACTGAGCTCAGCGTCGCCGTGATGTCCAGGTTCAGCGTGTCGCCGAACTCGTACAGCTTCGAGCTTCCATTGGTCTCCACGCCGGCCGCTTCGTGGCGCGTATCGTGGCGACCGATGTTCGATTTCCCCAGCGGCCCCAGCAGCTCACGCAGCGCCTTGTAGCCCAGGAAGTCCATGCTCTTGTCCGTCACTTCGAAGCGCGCCTCACCGTTGCCGTTTCCGACGCCCTGCTGCCCCGTACCTTCCGCGGGTTCTTCCGCGTTGATGAAGTTCTGCTCCTGCATCTTCTGGATGATCTGGTCGACCAGCTCGTCTACCTGGTCGGCGGAGAGCTCGTCGAACTTCTGCTGCGATTCCTCGTCGAATAGCTCGCCCGACTCCAGCGCCTGGCGAATCGCCTCGCGCAGGTTCTCCATCGTCTGGTTGTTCAGCTCGCTGAACTGCGCATAGGGGTCCTGAAAGCCGGAATCCAGCAGAAAGTCCGCCAGCGCCTGCATCAGGTCCTCAAGGCCGATAGAGGAAGCCAGGTCGCCGGTGAACTTGGTGTATCGGATGCGCTTCATGACGGGTCCCTAGTTGAAGCCTCTCCGGGTCCGGCTCTTGGCGTAGTCTTCGCGATCCGTCTCGCGTTCGCGAATCTTTTCCGCGTAGCGGTTCGCTTCCTCGATCCGCGATTTCTTTTCGCCCGCGGAGAATACTCTCTCCTCGGCGCGGCTCAGCCGCTTGTGCGCGTACATGCCTTCCAGCAGGAACTCGGCCGCGCTCACCGCGATCTCCGGCCTGGCCTTCGCCGTAACCTGCAGCGGCGCGAGCGTCTCCATCAGTCCCTGGATCTGTACGAGCTCCCGCAGCGAGCCGGCCGATGCCTGTGCGTCGCTCAGTTGCACCGTGCCCCCCAGATTGAACCACTGCTCAATCTGCTGCGTATTGGTGTCCGCAAAGTATGTGTCGAAGACGCGCATGACGGCATTGCGGATAATCTCGCGCACCACCGTGTCAGCGCCGCGCATCTCGCCCTCGTATTCCAGCTCAATCTTGCCCGTGATGCCGGGCAGCGCAGCATAGATGTCGCCCACCCGCGCCACCGCCAGGTCCTCGCCGTGCAGCAGCGCCCGCCGTTCGGCGTTCGACACCACCAACTCCATGGTGGCGATGGGCAGCCGCTGCGAGACGCCCGAGCGCTTGTCCACCTTCTTGTCTTCGCGCGCGGAGAACGCGATCTGCTCCACCACCTGGCGCACGTAATGCGGAATCTCGACGCCGCCCTTGCCCGGCTTGCCGTTCCTGCTCGTGCGCGCCGTCCACGCCTCCTGCGCGGTGATGCGGATGCCTTCCTCAAGCTTCTCCGGGTAGTGGGTGCGGATCTCCGAGCCGATGCGGTCCTTCAGCGGGGTGACGATCTTGCCGCGCGCCGTATAGTCCTCCGGGTTCGCCGAGAACACGATGGCCACGTCCAGCGCAAGGCGCACCGGGTAGCCCTTAATCTGCACGTCGCCTTCCTGCATGATGTTGAACAGCGCCACCTGGATTTTGCCCGCCAGGTCGGGCAGCTCGTTGATGGCGAAGATGCCGCGGTTGGCGCGCGGCAGCAGCCCGTAGTGCATGGTCAGCTCGGAGCCCAGGTCCTGGTTGGAGCGCGCTGCCTTGATCGGGTCAATATCGCCCACCAGGTCGGCCACCGTCACGTCCGGCGTCGCCAGTTTTTCCACGTAGCGGTCGTCCGGCGTCATCCAGGCAATCGGGGTCGCGTCGCCCAGCTTCGCGATCAGGTCGCGCGCGAACTTCGAGATCGGCGCGTACGGGTTGTCGCGCACCTCCGACCCGGCCACGTAGGGCGCCTGCGGATCGAGCAGGGTGGTCAACGCGCGCAGAATGCGCGACTTCGCCTGCCCGCGCAGGCCCAGCAGGATGAAGTTGTGCCGCGAGAGCACCGCGTTCACCAGTTGCGGCACGACCGTATCCTCGTAGCCGACGATGCCGGGAAACAGCGAGCCGCCATCGTCGTCTCGTCCGGCCTTCGCGCGCAGCCGGGCGATCAGGTTCTCGCGCAGTTCGTCTTTCACCGACCGGCCGACCCGCTCGGGAGTAAATTCGCTGGCGCGCAGCGCGCCAAGCGTGGTGGGCAGAGCAATTGCCATACTCAAGTATAGATGTTTGCCGGCAGCCTGCGCGACGCGGCTCCTCCGCGCGGATTCAGGAAAGGACGGGCCGGCAATCCCAGGCAACCATAGTCCGTTCGAGCGCGATGATCGCACCGATCAGCGGAAATCTCTCTTCTTTAGGTTCCCATCGCAACCAAAACCACTTATGCTGTACCCATATGCCAAAGCTATCGATACGCGATCTGGATCTGGCCCACAAGCGTGTGCTCATCCGCGTGGACTTCAACGTCCCCCTGAAGGACGGCCTGATCACCGACGACACCCGCATTCGCGAGACCCTTCCCACCATCGAGTACGCCCTGCGCCACAAGGCCAAGGTCATTCTCTGCTCCCACCTCGGCCGCCCCAAGGGCAAGCCGGTCGAGTCGATGAGCCTCCGCCCCCTGGTTGCCCGCCTGCGCCAGTTGCTGGAGCAGGTCCTCAACGTCTCGGAAAACGTTGCGTTCTCTCCCAACTGCGTCGGCGAAATCGCCATGGAGTTGTCCAGCCAGCTCGAGTCCGGACAGACGCTGCTGCTGGAAAACCTCCGCTTCCATCCCGGTGAGGAGGCCAATGACCCCGCCTTCGCCGCTCAACTCGCAGCGCTCTGCGACCTTTACGTCAACGACGCCTTCGGCAGCGCCCACCGCGCCCACGCCTCCACTGAAGGCATCACCCACTTCGTCAAGCAATCCGCCGCCGGCCTGCTGATGGAGAAGGAACTCAACTTCCTTGGCAAGGTCCTTACCGATCCGGACCACCCCTTCGTCGCCATCATCGGCGGCTCCAAGATCTCCGGCAAGATCGATGTCGTCGACAACCTGCTCGACAAGGCTGACACGCTGCTCATCGGCGGAGGCATGGCCTATACCTTCCTCAACGCCCTCGGCCAGACCACCGGCAAGTCGCTCATCGAAGCCGACAAGGTCGGCGTCGCCAAGGCCGCACTAGACAAGGCCAAGGCCAAGGGCGTCAATCTGCTGCTGCCTGTAGACCACATTCTCGCCGACAAGTTCGCCGCCGACGCCAAAACCCAGGTCTTCTCCGGCAACGGCCCCTTCCCCGCCGAGTTCATGGCCCTCGACATCGGCCCCGCAACCATCGATCTCTTCGCCAAAGAGATCGCCGACGCCCACACCATTCTGTGGAACGGCCCTATGGGTGTTTTCGAACTCGCTCCCTTCGCTCACGGCACCAACGCCATCGCCGAACTGGTGGCCGCAAACGAAAATGCCACCACCATCGTCGGCGGTGGCGACTCGGTCGCGGCGGTCCACCAGGCCGGCGTCGCCGACAGGATCACCCACATCTCCACCGGCGGCGGAGCAAGCCTCGAATTCCTCGAAGGCAAGACGCTCCCCGGCGTCGCCGCGCTCACCGACAAGTAGCCCCGAACTCATACCTCATAGCTCGACACCTCATAGCTGTGAAACTGAAGAGCCTTTTCAAGTGTCTAGCAAGAGGGCCCCGCCATGAGAGACTTCCATGAACTCGATATCTGGCGCAAGGCTCATCAATTTGTCCTGGATGTCTACCGCGCAACGGACGGTTTGCCAAAGAGTGAGATATTCGGCATCACGGTGCAGCTTAGGCGCGCCGCGATATCAATTCCTACTCGTATCGCGGAGGGCTGCGGTCGCGACGGAGATACTG
>PLUT01000270.1:2505-15873 GCA_003162875.1 Granulicella sp. | reverse complement strand
TCGCCGCGAGAACGGCAAGCAAACTCGCTCGTAACACTATCTTCATTGCAAATCCTCCGCCGCAGCGGGAGTCAGCGTCCCGGTTGCGTAAAGTAGCTCAGCATAGGCCATGGCATTTCCGTATACCGCATGCCAGTAATTCGATTGACTCTGTCTCTCTGCATCTTCGGCCCGCAGCAGATCGGTGATATTGGCAAGCCCCGCGCCGTAGCGGTTCTTGAGGATGCGAAGACCCTCGGCCGACTGGTCCAGCGCGGCCTGCGCCGTCTCCAGCGAGAGTTCCGCTGTCCTGCGGTGAATGTGTGCCTGGCTTACTTCCAGCCGCACATGCTGTTGCGAGGCAGACAGTTGCGCATCGATCTTCTGTTTCGCTGCGGTCTGCTGCGCAAGCTGGGCGCGTTTGCCGATCGGCAGAATGTCCACGCTGATCTGGACGCCGGCCACCCAGTTGTTTCCGCCCGAACTGCCCAGCGACCCGCGGTCTTCTTCCCAGTTGCCGTATGTGCTCACGACTGGGCCGAAGTTCGACTTCGCCGCCCTTAGGCCCGACACCTGCGCCGATTGCGCCTGCACAAGCGCCGTCAGATCGGGACGAGTCTTTGCGGCTGTCGCAAGCTCTTGCTCAAGCGGCAGTTGGTCGAATGCATGCGGCTCAATCGGCTTCAGTTCAGATGCCTTGAGGTCGGGGACTCCCATGGCCTCGCGTAACTGTGCCCAAGCCAGGTCCAGGTCACCCTGGGCAGCAATCAGTTCCTGCTTACGCGCGGCCACGTTGACCTGAGCCGACATCCGATCCGACTCGACGGCCAGACCCGCTTTGACGTGGTCATCCACCGAAGCCAGCAGCGCCGATGCGGTCTCCTGCTCATGCTCGGCCACGTCGATCTCCCGCTGCGCGTAGAGCACCGACTGATACGCTCCGACCACGTTGAGAACGATCTGCTGGTCGACCGCCTTGGCGGAGGACGATGCGCTTGCTCGCAGAAGATCGGCGCTGTGAATCTCCCTCTGGGTCTTGAACGAATCAAATGCTGTCCACGAACCGGAGAAGCGCGTCGCGAAGTTGCCTATCGACTGAGGATGGTTCAACGCATCCAGCGCGAAGTCGCTTTGCGTGAATTGTCCCTGCCGAAGCCGAGTACCGAAGGCATAGACCGGATCGTCTCCGCGGGAGATGTCTTCCGTGAAGTTGAGATGGGGCAGCAGTTGGGTGCGCGCAATTGTAGCCGCCGACTTCGCTTCCTGATCGCCGGCGCGAGCGATGGCAGCCTCGGGACTTTGACCCAGGGCCTGATCTACGGCCTGACGGAGAGTCAGAGGATCTTGGGCAGTGGCGGCCAATGCTCCCATGCAAACCAGGAGAGAAAGACCCAGAACTCGATACAGGCGGAAAATCATTGGATGAAGTGTCCTTCGCTGATGCGTTCATAGAGATAAAGTCACGGAACATGGAATTCGTTACAAGAAACGCGAGATTAAATTCACGCCTGAGCATGACAGCGCAGTTTTATGCGGCCTCCAAAGGCGGTAAGTCCAAGGATGTCTACGGCATCGCGATCTGATTCATCGCGGAAGGGAAGGATGGACCGAGTGAGATCTGGCGCACTTGGGCAGGCTCACCACACGAGTTGCAGCTCTTTGATTGTCAGCTTCACCCTTGCGCTGTTCTGATTGTGGACTGTGATCAAGCTCGAATCGTGGTGAACGACCCAAACGAACGTGATTCTGTTGCCGTTGCCTCGGCGATCTTTTTTGCAGGATCGAACGGCACAATATTGTTTAGTTTTGGCAGGTCGGAAGCCGGCTTTTGTGAAGCGGCCGAGCGAATCGCTGCGTCAACTGAGTCCTGGCCACCATCGGAGCTAGCCAGCGCCGCCAACCCCAGTGTGTGAGCTTCGTCGAACCCGGGCAACGGTCGGACCCTGGCGACAGAAAGTTCGTTGCGAGTCAGCGTTCCCGTCTTGTCTACACGCAACACGTCAATGCTGGCAGCTTCATCGACGGCAGAGAGCCGCGTCGGAAGCACCCCTACCGCCCCAGCATTTTGTCTGATGAAGCGAAGGTGAACTTTCGCGGCACGTCGAACCCTGCTTGGCACTTTAGCAAACGGATCTACTGCAACTGTGCCTGTGTCAATTTGATCGCGTCATTTCCATACGTGAAATAAATGCTCGCTGCCTGTGCACAGGTCTGATTCCTGTTTGCTCCGCAACTACTTGAAGTAGGATCGACGGTGTTGTCGATAATTATGCCGCTCGTGTAGTCGTTATAGATGTAGTCAACGTTGTCTAAATTGAAGCTCCCATTCAAGGTCAACGTGTACGCGGCCGGACTTCCGGTTGAGCCAATCGTGAAGCCGGCAATGCAACTCGCCCCAGAGATGCATGTTCCGAGCGTAGTTCCGTAATAGCTGCTGGCGAAGACGTGGTCTGCTCCCGCGCTGTCCAGAACTTCGGTTAACGGAGAACAGGTCTTCAAGGTAGGCGGATTAACATACTCGGGAGACAACGTCGCATACACATCAGCGGTATCCGGAGTCACCGTCGTCCCGTTTATGCCGAAACGAATCATGCTCAAGGTGTTAGGCAAACTCCCGGGATAAATACTGTCCTGCCACCAGCCGCAAGCCCACATATTGCCATTTCTATTACTGTAAAAAGCATTATCGAATGTGCCGGCGTGTACAGTGACAGCAGCTCCACCCCAGCCCTGGTTTCCGTTCAGCAGCAGGGAATAGTTCTTGATGCTTGTCAGGGCGCTGTTGGTTTGAACAAGCTGCGGCTGCTGGACAGTTGGATTCGACGCGGCTGATTGGCTGTTCGAGAACCAATAGAGAGCCTGAGTTATCCCATTCCCGTCGATATCGAGCGTCGCCCCATCCACAATGCTGTTTGGCATGAAGCTCTGGTTTGATGTGGTGACCTTGCCTGTAGAAGTGAGAGCGTAGAGCAGTCCGCTCTTTGCGCCAGCCACGTAAATCACGTCGTTGGCATCTTCCACGGGGCTGGTCAGCGGGCCCGCACCAGCCAGAGCAACAGGCCAACCGCCAGTTGTGAGTTCGCTTGGTGCCTTCGGGGATGCAATGCATGACGCGGTAGTGCAAAAGACGTTTCGAATCTGGTGCAGAGAGCCGTCGTCGGTGCCAACGAACGCGATGTCGTTTTGGTAGTCCACCCACACCGAGGAATACGAGTCTGCTGCTGCCCAGGATCCCGAACTGGGTACAGTGCTGATGGAAGCAGGAACTACCGCCGCCGCCGCGATCGGATTGCCGTATTGGTTAAATGACTCTATCGCCCCCGGGCCATTGGCCCCTGGGGTGGTAGAAACAACGTGCAGTGCGCTGGCTGTCCCGTTGCTCTCCACATAGGCGACTTTCGTGCCGTCTTCAGACATGACTATGGAGTTCGTGATCGCCCCGGCAGGTGATAATGTGCTCCCGTTGAAGGCGAACTTTACGGCTGCTGCGTAGACCTGTTTCCCGTATATATCCCGATACACGCCGGCATTTCCATTGCAGGACCCATTTCCGTTAGCCGTGCCACTATAAAGGTTCGCCAGCCCAACCAAGTTCGGTTGACCGCCCGTCACGCCAGCGACATTCAGCCCGTATACGACGAAATCCGTACAAGTTGGAGTTTCCCCAGGCAAGTCGAAATTGTATTTTGCCGGAAAGGTGCCATTCGCCATCGGAGCGCCGAGAGGAACATCCCAATCGATTTGAGTTGAAGCTTCCGAAGTTGAGGCAGGAACTTTACGGGAACAGGTCTGCTGCATCCGCTTTAGATACGCATAAAGAAAGCGATGCTCGCGTTGGCCAACAGGTCCGGTTGCTCTGTCACCGGTCGCAATTACATGGCTATGGCTCCAGTCGAACGGAACGCCTCTCGACGGGAGGTGAACTATTTGAGTCGCGGTTTCGCAAGCTGTATTCTCTGGAGTTTCAGCCCCGTAAGCTACGGTTCCGCAAACGAATAGTATTGCCAGGGAACACACTATGAAGGACTGACGTATCTTAACTGCAAAGATTCCTATGGTTCTCGCACCCATTGTTTCTCCCGGTCGTGCTGGCGAGTGGGCTCAGGACTGTCTCTAATTGAGCTTTCGTTAGTGAATTTGAATTGTCGAAGGTTAACCGCACTGAACGATGTTTAGAGTTCGTCCTAGAACTGAATCTTCCGCGACATGTTGAACCCTGCATGACAGAGATCGAGAGCGCCTTCATCGGCTGACGCTCTTGGCCAGACAAGGCCCTATGTTATTCGCTTGATCGGAGAGTTGCCGTGACGCCCGTCACCATCACATCTCTCCCCATCTGAACAACCATGCTCGGTGTGCGTTTCCGGCTACTCGACCTCGCTCCCAAACTCACTGCAAAATATACATCTCGGACGAGCTATCCAGTGCGATCGCATTCGTGGGAACGAACGGAACCTTGATCGAAACTGTGTACTTTATGTCGACCTTCACCTGGCTGCCTGGAGCCTGGTTCCCGCTGGGAATAAAGTTGGTCACCACAGCGAGCGTGCCGCCGCCGATATTCGGATACCCAAGCCCTTTGGCATAGTTGCTGATGGTGGTCGCCGACGCGGTGCACGAGGTGCTGGAGCTGGTGAGACAGGTGGACCCGCGAACGATCGCATATCGGGTTGCCTCCCGCGCACATTCAGAGATCATGCCGTAGGTATAGAAGACAATGCAGATTTCCATAAGAACAAAGACAAAGGTCATCAGCGCGGTGAGGGAGAGCACGAATTCAATCATCGAACCTCCGCTTTCACTTTGCGCCAGATCCTCGCTTCGGCCGACCCATGCTGCGCACCGGCTCCATCGTTGAGGAAGAACAGCGCGCAACCTCAAGGCGGACCGCCGTCCTGTCGCATTGACCTTCCCGAGGATCCTGCGCAGAAAGGCCATGGCTACTCCTCTACCTCCATCACCGAAGTACTCGATACGGCGACGGTCTTTGCATGTCCGGGAAACGAGCCTGGAGGAGTGACGGATGCGCTGGCGGTTACCGATATCAACTCCAGACCATGGCTGGTCCCTCCGGTGCAAGCAGCGTTTGCCAGGGCCTGGGTTGAGTATTGAGTTCCGCTGAGTGCAGTGGAGCAAACGTAATAGATACTCGACGTCACGGCCAGGTTCGAACCGAAGCGATTGGTTTCAGCTTGAGCGGCAGCGACGATGTTGGCAGAGTCCTCGGCAAAGGTCGAACTTGTCATGGCGTACATGGCCCCGGCATGTGCGGCATTGGCAACCTCGATTTGATCGATGAGCAGGACCCCGAAGTAGCTTGTCGCCAGCAGCAGGGGCACGCCGAGGAAGGCCAGCATCAGGCCTAATTCCACGACGGCGCTGCCGGTTTCATTGCGCAACGCCAGGCAACCAGCCGGCAGGGTTGAGCGCAGCCGATGGAATCGCCGTGCAACGAGTTGGCTGAAGGGGCCCATGTCTTACTCGGTCACTTTCGCCACCGAAATGTTCAAGGTTCCAAAGTTGGACGTGGCGCTGCTGCTCAGGGTCCCACCGCCATTCATGGTCAGAGTCTTGGCGACGAGGTCCGCGTCAATGGCCGTGCCGCTGCCGTTACCCAGCGTCACCCCAGCGGACGGAGCATAAACGGCTCCGTTGAAGCTCGTATTGGACCCTCCTTGAATCGATATTGTCTGCGTGTCTGCGGGGTCCTGGAAAATCAGGGCTCCGGCGTAGGTTCCGCTGGTAGGAGCCGTGAGGTTCACGTTGGCCCCGTTATCGATGACCAGGCTGGCACCCCCGACCAGGTAGAAGAAGACGCCGTTTCCGCCTGTATTTGACGCGTTACCACTCCCACTTTCGAAATGGAGTTCTCCTCCGTTGAGGACGTAGATGCCGGGGTTGAGGTTTACGTTATCTCCATTGGTACCGACCGTAAGTGAGTTGTAGCAAACCAGACTTCCAGTCTGAGTGGTGCTATAGGTGGAGCCGGGCCCCACGCTGTAGGAGCTGCCTCCGTTTCCATAATGGGTAAGCGGATCCGCGGTACATTGCGAGGCGCTATAGGTGGGTACTGTGGGCAAAGGCGGGCTGCATGAGGTGGAGATTCCCTCGACCACTTTTGTGCCTGAGGCAATGCTTCCGCCATTGTTGACATTGCCCGAGTTGTCCCAATTTGTCGACACGCTGCCAATCGATAAACCGCTCAGAGTGGAGCCTCCGACGATGGTAACCGCATTGCTGCTACTGGAATCCACTGTGGTCCCGCATCCCGATGGGGTGAGCTGGGCGTCGTTGCTCAGGTTCAGATCGGTCCCCGTCGTGCCTACCAGGCAGACGCAGGTAGGGCTGGTTTGACCGGCAGCGGCCACTGCTCGCGCCGAGACTGTCATCGTCGCGAATTTCGTCTTGATAACATCCATGAAGAATGTGGGAATAGGCATGGAAACGATCGCCTGGATGTAAGAAGACGAGCCAGAATAGTTTCCGCCCGACGGCACAGACAGGGTTACCGTTGCAGGGTTCTTTGCGAGAGTCGTGTCGAATCCATTCAGTTTGGCCATCGCATTGGCCGCATTCTGCTCGGCTGTAGTGCCATTGCTGGATTCTTCGGCGGCGGCCATCGCTGCGGCATCAGCTGCTGCCTGGGCCATTCTTTTTGCGTGGAAGAGGGATTGAATATCGATCCCAAGCGCGACGAAACCGAGCAGGAAGGTTCCCAAGAAAAAGGCCATCACCATCGTGGTTTGACCCTTTTCCCCGTGGTGCAGGTCTACTGACCGGCAGTTGACGGGCTCCTGAAGCTCTGGATGGTCCTTCGGATATCCGTCATTCTTCTTATAGGTGCTGGCCCGGAGGCCATTCTGGTATCGTCTGCTGTCACCGCATAATGATTTCATTGCGTTATCTCTCTAGGCTGATTCCGGCCGACCGAATCGACCGCCAAGCGGCGATGGGCTGGTTACGTCTGGCCTACAACCATTGCAGGCCACTGGGAGAAAGTTCGCGCCGAAATGGCTCTCTACGCTTGCCACGCTCCCGGACACGCTGGGTATCCCGGTCCGGGCACCGGGCTGACTGTGGGGCATGGTGCATATGTCTTTAGCCGCCTTATCGCAAGGCTAGCGTACGGGTATGATCCCGAGTATCCCCTACTCGTGCCATTTACTTACTGGTTAACATGTGCGGGCGAGTTCTCGGGCGTATGGCAGCTGTCGTAAACGATTTTCAAGAGATCAGGGCTGGTATTGCACCTGCGTCACGGCGGCGTTGCCGTTGCTGTCCAGGACAGTGATCTGCCAAAGATACGTCGTACCCTGGGTCAGACTTCCCACCAACGGATTGCTCCCTCCTCCCGTAGGATCAGTGCCCCACGTAATGGATGTTATGGCGCTGGAGAAGCCACTTGAGTTCGTCGCGTTGCTCCCGGGGAGCTGCCAGATAGGATTCCCGTTCGAATCGTTCATAAAGAACTGGTAGCTGTAATTGCTGGCGTTGGCCGGATCGGTCCATGTGAATGTGGGTGTTGTGCCGGCGCCGGCTCCTGTCTGTGGTGCCAGGTTGAAGGGAAATGCGCTTAGGACAGCAGTGACCGCGGCGGTCAGAGTGCCAGTCGTCCCATCGCTGTAGGTGACACTGAACGTGTAGGTATCTCCCACGCCCGGACTGGTGCTGTTCAGGTTGAAGGTAATCTGGAAGCCCTGGCCGCAATTGCTGCCGGTGCCACCACAGATTGCAACGTCCACCGGAGTAATCAGATTGGGGCCGGAGACGAGCGTGATAGCAGTTGGCTGTTTGATCAGTCCGCTGACCTGGAAGCTGAGGTTGTAGCTTTGGCTGGTGTTGCCCGAAACGATCGTCTGGTAGTCCTGCGTGGTTACGGTAGCGATCCCGTCGGCACTGGGCAGCGTAAGGTTCTCGTTCGGCAGGTCGCCCGAGATGGTGGTAATGGGGTTGCTGCTGCCGTTGCTGATATTGGTGATGTCGTTGGCATCGACTACCCCATCGTTGTTCTGGTCGACGAGTGCAACAAAGAGGTAATCGGAGCCGGTGGGAACCTGAATCGTGTACGGCTCAGCGCTCACGGGCGCGGCGAAGTACTGCCCATAGAAGGCGCCTGTGCCCTGGTTGTAGAAGCCCACATACAGCGGGCCCAAATCGGCAGCGGCGAAGCTGACCGAGCCTGTGACTATATTGCCAACAGTAGGCGAAGCGATCGTCACTGGGCCGATCACTTGCGAGTAGGGACCAACATTAGTTCCGGGTGAGGTTCCGTAGGTGCGGAAGTAATACACACTGCCATTCGTGAGCCGGTTCAGGAACCAGAGATTGATGTGGGTGCCGTTCGCGGGAAACTTCTTGCTGCCGGCGATGGTGGCGAACGTCGGCGAGATGCTCCACTGGAAGGTGTAGTAAGTCGCCATCTCCACGCCGCTGCTATTGGTGATCGGAGTGTACTGAGCGATGGCTCCGTTGTTGATTCCGGTGACGCTCTTGAGAGTGGGCGCTGTGGTCAGCATGACTGTCGCCGGATCGCCCAGAGTGACCGAAACGCCGGTCAGGTTGGCGGTGCTAACGCTGACGTTGCTGGTGTCGCCGACTGGGTTGGATGCGTTCGGGATGCCATTGCCCTGATCGTCCATGAACGCCTGTAGCGTGTAACTACCCGGAGGCACACCTCGTATGGTGAATGCTCCCGTGGAAGAAATGCTGGTGCCCGTGGTACCGCCACCGCAGGTGCCGTTGGGATTCATCGCCAGGTAGATCTGGCCCGTCTGGGCGCCGGTGTAGGCCACGGTTCCGGAGACGGAGTAGGACAGGTTCGCGGTAAAGCTTGTGGCGCTAAGGTTGTTGTTGTTCACGGTGACGCTCTCGGTCACGGGAGAGAAGATGGCATTGGCGAGCGACGGGGTGATGGTGTACGTTCCATTCGGCACATTGATGAACGAGAAGCTGCCGTTGGCGCCTGTGGTGGTCGTCTGCACAGGATTTGTGTTGATGGAGACCGTGACGCCGGTCAGACTGGCGCTGCCGCAACCGACTCTTGCATTGATCGAGCCGCCCACCGTATAGACGTTGGAAACGGCGATTGTGTAAGTGAACGGCCCCGCAACCGCACCGGTACTATCCTTCACCGATGCCGTAAACGAAACACTGCCTGTCGCCGTGGGCGTGCCGCCTACACTCAATGACGCGCTGCCGCCGGAATTGGAGACGCTCAGGCTGTCCGTCAGACCCAGCGATGACCCGTTGGTGGGGACGGAGGTACCATTCACGGTCCATGTATAGCCGGCGATGCCGCCGGTCGCATTGACGGCGCCGATGTAGCTGAGTGTTATTCCAGCGGTTCCCAGGGAACTGGGATTTGGAGCAGGCAGCGCAAGAGTTGCGGAGGTGCTGACGCTCAATGAAGCGGACACCGTGTTGTTGGAGGAGTCCTTGACCTGGATGGTGAAGTTGGCGGTTCCAGTCGTTGTTGGCGTGCCCGATACGACGCCCGCGGAGGACACGCTTAGGTTCAGGGATGCCAGGCTGTTCGCACCTGTCGCTCCGGACGTAACCGTCCATGTATAGCCTGATCCGGTGCCGCCGCTTGCAGCGAGGCTCTGGTTATAGGCGGTGTTTGGGGTTGCTGTGGGCAGTGAGTTCGGAGTGGTAATCGTAAGCACGCTCTCAACGATGAAAGTCACGCTGGGCGACACGGCGGTTGCAGGTGTCGGCGTGGCGCTGTCAGTCGCGAGGAAGGTAACTATATTGCCTGCCCCTGCGGTCGGAGCCGTCGGCGTGCCGGTTACCTGGTTGCCCACGATCTGCAGGCCCTGCGGCAGAGAGCCGGAGTTCACCGAGTAGGTAATAGCGCCTGTCCCTCCCGTAGCCGACAGGGCGATTGGCGTGATCGGAGTGCCCACCGTGTAGGTCTGCGTGCCGGCTGTGGGCGTAACCCAGGTAATCGAGGCGCCGCCGACTGTGATGCTGAACGCCCCGTTGATCGAAGCGGGAGTGCTCGACTGGTCCGCCACGTGAACGGTGAAGTTCGATGTGCCTGCCGTTCCCGTGGGAGTCCCGGTGATGACGCCCGACGTGCTCATGGCAAGGCCGGCGGGAAGCGATCCGGCCGAGATGGTGAATGTCTTTGTGCCACTTCCCCCCGCGACCACAATCGGTGTGCTTGGATACGCCGTACCCGTTGAAGCTCCGGCCAACGCGCCTGGAGTCGTCGTGAAGGTCATTGGCGGGTTCAGTGTGACCGCCACGCTCCGCGTCTTGGTCGGGTCCTTGACGCTGGCGACCGTGATGGTGGAAGCAGTCGCGGTGGAAACAACCGGCGCGGTGTAGATGGAGGAAGGCGAATTTCCGGTCACAGGACTCGCACTCATCGTGCCACCTGCCCCACCCACTACAAACGTGGCGCCAGAAGCGCTGCCGTCCCCCGTGATTGAAGCGGCAATGGTGAAGGCCTGCGTTCCATTCCCGTCGAGGACGATTGAGGCTGGAGAGGTCAAGCTGATCGCGATCGGGGTCAGCGCGATGGTCGCCGAGGTGGATTGGCTTGGATCCTTAATGCTCGTAGCGGTGAGTGTCGCGGTCGTCTGGGACCCGATCACGCTAGTGGGCGCGTTGTAGGTTACGCCTGTGGTCGAGGACGCGGTCAGCGTGCCCGGGCCGGAGGTGATACCCCAGCTCACACCCGAGTTCGACCCATCATTGTTGACCGAATCAGTGAACGCCTGCGATCCGCTGGTGCCGACGGTGGCTGTGGCTGGGCTGATCGGATTCAGGCTGATCGGGGTTAGCGTGACCGTCACCGATCCCGACTTGGTTGGGTCGGCTTTGCTGGTAGCGGTGATGATCGCCGTAGCGCCCGTCACCGGGCTTGCGGAGGTGTAGACGGTGGGGGCCCCGCTCAACGTAGTGCCGGCACTAAACGATCCCCCGCCGGTTACGGTCCATGTGACACCTGCGTTGGTGCCGTCATTCGCAATGCCCGCCGCGAACCCTTGCGTGGCGCCGCCGGTCATTACCGCGTTCGTAGGATTGACGCCAACCGAAATCGGATTAAGCGTAATCGTTGCGGTAGTCGATTTGGTCGGGTCTTTGATGCTGGCGGCGGTAAGCGTCACGGTCGTGGTTGCGCTGACCGGAGAGGTCGGAGCGTTATAGGTGACACCGGTAGTGGACGAGGCAGTAAGCGAACCTGGGCCCGAACCGATGCTCCAGCTTACTCCCGAGTTTGACGAGTCGTTGACAACAGAATCCGCAAAACTCTGCGATCCGCCGATGCCTAAGGCGATCGTGGCAGGACTAATAGGGTTGAGACTGATGGGATTCGAGGTGGTGGACGTCAATGGGACACTGACCGACGCGCTCTTGGTCGCGTCCGCCTTGCTGGTGGCCGTTACCACGGCCGTTTCTGTTACCACTGGCGTCGGCGCAGTGTACAAGCCGCTAGTGGTAATCGATCCTGCCGATGCGGTCCACGTTACCCCCGCGCCAGTTGCATCGTTGGCGACCGTCGCGGTGAAGGTCTGGGTTGCGCCGCTAACCAAGGCCGCTGGGTTGAGCGGGCTGATCGCAACGCTGATTGGCGGGGCACCCGTGGTGCTTCCGCCACCGCCACTGCCACCGCTGCCGCCGCTGGCGCATCCAGCGATCAAGGCCAGGGTGATTAAACTCCCAGACGCACATTGAAACAGGCGGAGGTGCGACATTGATTGACCTCTCGGCATATGGAGCAGGTGAGCGACAGTCTTGTGCTCACTACGACGTATGGACTCAGACTTGCAGGGTGTGGTGCAGGGAGCAATAACATGAAGGTGGGACAAGAGCCATCGGGTCGGGATGTCCAGCCATATCGCGAGGAGCTCCATTTCCGGAACTGGACTGACCCCACAAGAGGAGACCGGACTCCTTGCGACACTTGGCAGGGAAAGGAACTAAGTGGCCAAGAAACGAGTCGACAAGTACCCCCTGTCGTTCTGAAGATGGCTTCCACGAAAAGCCGAGTGTCAACCGGTTCAGCATCGAAGACGCTGCCCGTGTAGCAACGGAAAACTGTCTCAACGAAGGGGGGAGCAGAGGGTCGTCAGTTCGAATCTGACCGCCCCGGCCAATGCAACGTCGGTTCAGCAGGTGAGGCCGGTGCAGGAAAGAGTGGAGATCAGGCCAACTTCAGTTCGCGAAGTGTGGCTCCGACTGCGCTCAGGTTTTCCGGTCCCATTGCCGAGTAGGCCGTGGAGAGGACCAGGCCGCTGCCGCCGGCCCTGAAGATGGCTTCCACGCAATCGCGGACGCTTTCAGGAGTGCTGTTATGCTCTTGCACGTTAATGCCGAGGCCCGGGGTGATCCGCGTGTTGGAGCCGGCGACCCCATCCACCGAGCGTTTTGTCTCTCCGTAAACATAATCGCTGGAGAATCGCGGCGCAGGCCGGCCTTTCAGCTCGGCATACGATTTTTCCTTCAGGTCCATCACGCTGTATTCGAAATCCAGCATCTGCTGATGGCTCAAATCTCCGAATACATTCTGCGTGACGCTGTCGACAAATGAAGCCATGCGCTCGCCCGCCGGATTGTCGTAGGTCGCCGGCTTCAGAAAATCCGCATACTCCATAAAGGTGTGGTAATCCTGCTCGGCCCGGTAGAACGGGCTGAACGAGATGTTCTGCCAGATGTGGTACCCCACTGGAATCCCGGGCCTGGCCGCTTTCGCCGTGGTGGAAACCAGCCGCTGCGTCTCGCGCATGCTGTCGGACCAGAATTCCTCCCACACCAGCAAGTCGGGATTGCGCAGCAGGATGCGCCAGAATTCCACGAAGTAGCCATCCCGCGGACGCTTGCCCGCGCGTCCGTCCCGCACAAATGGCTCGAGCGCGAGATACGCCTTCTTCACCCGCGCAAAATCAATACCCTGCTTGGCCGCCTTGGCCTCGCAGTATTCGCAGAAGCACGACGTTTGGCCGGGATCGCTGTGCCCGGGATCGCCGCCATGATGCCATGCTCCCAGCGCGTTGCCCAGTGGCCCCTGCCGCTCGGTTCCCCGCTGTATTCCGGCCACGTCGTAGGAACGGACGAAGTCCTCCACCTGCGCCACCAGCAGGTTGCGGAAGTAGGGGTTGTTCAGGCACGGTCCTCCGGGATGGTGTGAGGTTCGCCGCCCGTAGAGATCGACTTCATACAACTCGTCAAAGCCCTTGATTTGCGGGCGCGCGCGATTGTCCTCCTCCATCCACGGAATAATCTTCATGCCGCGTTTTTTCGTTTCATCGCCGATCTTCTGGAACGCGTCGGGAAGGTTGAAGTCGCCCGGGCCCAGCGCCTGGGGCTTCATTTTTATGTCACGATAGTATTGCGCATGCGCGGTGGCAAAGTTGCCGAGCGGGTTGCTGGCGCGGTCCA
>PLUT01000270.1:0-2432 GCA_003162875.1 Granulicella sp. | reverse complement strand
TTCCTGCGGGAAATCGAGCCCTCATCCATCATGCCGGGATGTTAGCATGACGGCCCGATTTGTCGCCTGCGCATCGTATCGACACTTATTTCTGAGAACTAGGCGGGACTATCGGCTTCAGATTTCCCGGCGTTCCCTTTATCGTCTTCGTCTTCTCCGGTGGAGTCTGCATCATCCTTCGCAGCAGCGTGTCGAATTTTTGCTTGTCTACTTGCAAGTTCAAAACTCCTTAGAAGCGCGCCGCCAATAGGTGGCAATTGTACTTCGGCTGGCATAACAACATCTCCAAATCGTTTCTCATACTGCACCATTTGCTCAAGCAGTGCCGCAATCAAGATCTTCGTTTGAGTGGGTGACATGGTTACGCGAACGGATTGATCTACCATCAACTTTTGTCCATCCTCGGACGGTCCCACCATCTGGCCAAAGGTCATAGAAACATCGAAAAAGTTGACTGCTACCTCGACGTTATTTGCATAAACGGAGAGGAATTGGCTCGAACGTAGATTTTCGACAGAACGAATATTCAGATCAGGCATTTGGTCTTCCCCCGGTTGTCTTTTGGTGAATGTTTATCAGGCTTAGCCACTCCTGAATACCCGGCACGGGTGGCGAGAGTAGTCCAGTATTCACATATTCGTATGTATTCGCTCGACCAGTGTTCGTGCGACTCGCCATCCAATCATTGTGGTAGCCAACGTGGAACATATACAGCGGGACAGACTGGATCGGCAATATCTGCACCGGCTCGGCGGGGGCATTTAGTTGTTGGGGCGGTCGGATGGAGGCGGCGATGGAGGCGGCCAATTCTTCATCAAAGTTCGGCACTGCAAAAGCTTCCGTAGAGTGGCCGGGGACCAGGCGCGGAGCACCACTAGCCCAATCAGCCATCTGACTGAATGGAACAAACCTCACCACAAGACCCACATCAAATGCAGCCGCGAGACGCTTCAGCGTCGTGATTGTGGGTTTGCCGTAGGTGGGAGACTCCAACCGCGAAATGGCGTTTTGATTCATACCACCCGCCAATTCGGCCAATCTCTCTTGGCTCAATCCTTGTCGATCTCGAATGGCGCGGATTTGTGTCGCAAGATTCTTATCAAGAGTTGAGGCGACGAACCGCTCTCTAGCCGCCTTGCCCCTTCCCAGTCTCTTCATTACCGCCGCTAGTGAAGTCAAACTCATATGCCTTCGCTTCTCCTCTTTCGATTCGGTTCATCCTCTTTTTTGCTTCGTCCTGCTCGTTCTTCTGGTGCTGCCTCCTCTTATCGGCACCTAAGAGAAACGTGTACGCCTGCCGCTCATCCCTCGGCCCAAAATATCCATAGATGCGAAATTTTCGAGAGACCATCGCGGCATCAATCCGAAATTCGGAGAGCCCGTCGCCCAGTTGGTCGAACAATGGCCGCACCCAAAGATGATTTGGGATCGCCTGAACGGCACTGATCGCGTCGGTTATCTCATCCCTCGCCTCCACCGGCAGGCTGTCGTACCACTCCTGCATCAGCTTATTGCCAGCCGGAGTAGTGTACCCGAAGAATGACCAGTCGAACGGACCATATACCATAATAATATCACAAAAAAGATGTAGACCCCTTCACATCAATTTTGATGTGTGATATAACGAAGGCGAAACAAAAGAAAACCCGTCCTGGCGGGGACGGGCTGTTGGTCTGTTGGAAGGCGAGGAACTGGTGCTCCTTAACGGGCTTATACCCCCGTGAATCCTCCATGACCGGATTGGGGTTCAATTCCCCCGCCTTCCGTTCCTCTAACGATTGTAACAGGGCCATTGTTGGCCCAGAAAGCACAAAGTGTCAAGTGAAATCAACAGGCTTGTCGAACTGTCTAAGCCTAACCTCAGCCGGGATTGCTGCAAGTGTGACCCGGAAATCACCGGGTGCCTACGCCTTGGGCAAACTAGAAAACAATGTCTTCTATATCCACTACGTCGGTCGNNNNAAGCCGCAAGGCATCTCGGAGGGCAACCATATAGCCGTAGTGCCAATACACTCGCTCTTGGCTGCCCTCACTGAGATGTTTCTGTTCGGTTCCGCAGTTGGGAGCATTCTCCTCTAGCCAGGTTGTCAAATCGCGGATTCGACGGTCGATTTTTGCAATCTCGGTGAACTCTCGCGCCATACAATTCCCCTCAGATACAAACTTGGCCNNTCGTATCTCCCTATCCTGCAATGCCTTACGCCAAAATCAGCCCAAAAATCCTTGACACAGCCTGTATAATTAAAGAAGAGCCAAACAGCGCTCAGCGTCGTGTCCCGCCTTACCGGAACCGGACCTGGAGCCTGTCGCACCTTCTGGCCGCAGCGTGGGGAAACGAACAAATGTATCGACACCAAAAGTGCGCGCACTTCCTTCAGTCTCATCCGGCACGCAATATACCAAACAGAACCGATTGCGTATCGAGGTTCGAA
>PLUT01000214.1 GCA_003162875.1 Granulicella sp. | reverse complement strand
TAATCATCTACGGAGATTCTGGCTGCGCCAGAATGACGAGCGTTGGGCGATGACGATTGTTGGGGCGGAGCCTGGCGGACCGGATCGCACCTTTTGCCACGGCTGCCGGCAGGGTAGTGGTCCGACCAGTCGAGCTCGAGAAAAATGGAGAGACAGGCGAGCCAGGAGCGGCCGATTTAAGTTAGACTCCTGCTGCAATCCTTTTTATTTCTGTGTTCCTGGGCCCTGAGTGGCATGCATATCCTCGGTGGAATGCCAGCGATAGGTCATGCGCAAATTCGCCTGAAAAAGAAAAAATTGGACCAAGAAAGACAGGTGAACGATGAAAAAGATAATAGGGCTGTGCGCAGGCTGGTGCATGCTTTTGGGCGGTGGTGCCATGGTGGCGCAGGATATGCCAAGCGGTCCGCCAAAAGTGCTGGTAATCCAGCGGGAATGGACGAAGCCGGGCAAGGGCGGCATGATCCATGAGAAGAGCGAGAGCAACTTCGTCAACGCGATGACCGCGGCAAAGTGGCCGACGCACTACTTTGCGGCGGAGTCGATGTCAGGCAAGCCGCGCGTGCTGTTCTTCGTGGGCTATCCGTCGTTTGAGGCATGGGAGAAGGACAACAAGGCGCAGGAGAAGAATGCGACCTTGTCCGCGGCGCTCGACCGCGCCGAGCTTTCCGATGGCGAATTGCTGGATGACTACCAACAGGATGTGCTGCTGTTCGATCCGGACCTGAGCCTGAATACTGGGGATATCGTCCACGACCGCTACTTCGAGATCTCGCGGTACCAAGTGAAGCCAGGACACCGCGCGGAGTTCGAGGAACTGGCGAAGATGTATGTCGAGGGTTATGGCAAGATCTCGAAACATGCCAACTGGGCCGCGTTCGAGAGCTACTACGGGCAAGACAACGGCGGCGTCTACATCGCGATCTCGAAGATGGCGTCTCTGGCCGAAAACGACCAGTTCATGGGAGACGACAAGAAGTTCACGGACGCCATGGGACCGGAGAAGATGAAAAAGGTCCGGGAACTGATGGCCTCGTCGGTTGAGTCGGAGATGACGAACCTGTACGAGTTCAAGCCGTCGATGAGCTATGCGGACGAGTCATGGATCAAGGCCGATTCATTCTGGAAGCCGAAGGCGGCAGCGCCGGCGGCGAAGAAGGCGGCGGCAGGGCAGTAAGGACTCGATTGGTGCGGACCGATCCCCGCTCTTTCGCAAATGCGAGGGGCGGGAATTCTTTTTCCTTGAGGGTCAGGCCAGGAGGGTTGGGGCGCGCTCCAGGATGCGTGCGGTGAGCACGACTCCGGGGCGGCCGTCGTGGAGGGTGATGGGAAACGCGAGCACGCTCCAACTGGGGCTGGGACCGGAGCCGGTGGCGAGAAAGAACAGGCCGCGGCGGGACCGGTCGATGTGGGTGTTGCGGGTCTCCGCGACGGAGCGCAGGATCTCCGTCCAATCCGTTGGGACGGATGGGATCTCGACGAAGAGGTTGCGGCCGGGAAACCACTCGCGGGTCTGACTGAGATACGCGGCGGCGGTCTCGTTGCAGTAGAGCCAGTTGCCGGCGGAGTCGAGGATCTGGACGAGGACGTCGGAGCCGATGGCGAGCGAGATGCGGGAATAGAAGAAGTCGCGGGCGTCGACGACGACGGGCGATCCGCGCAGCCGGGCCTCGAAGGAGCGCAGGGCGGCGAGCAGGTCGTCTATGGAACTGTGGCCCTTGAGCAGATGCATGTCCTCAACTCCGCCGAAGCGGCGCTCGAGCGTGGCGGACATGATGATGATGGGCACCTGGGGACGGCGCTTGCGCAGCTTGGCAGCGACTTCGGTGCCGAATTTGCCGTGGCCGAGGTGGTAGTCGAGGACTGCAATATCGATATGATCGAGCAACTGATTGGCTTCCTCGATGGTGGAGGCGGCGACTGAGGAGTAGCCGTGCTGGCGCAGGATGGTGCCGCGAAGGTGCAGATTCACGGGGTCGTCGTCGAGCAGGAGGACGTTGACGCTCGGCGAGCGGACAATTTCGAGACCAACAGGCGTCGGAGATTCTGTTTCCACGGAAATTTAGATGCACGCGAAGGCGCGCCGGGCCATCTTGCTCCGTGTTTCTGGGGCGATTTCTTTTCAGGGAATTCTTATTTGGGTGAATCCCTGCGTTTTAGCTCCTTGATAAGCTCTGGGAGGCGTTGGAAGACGGCGGAGGCGCGCAGCCACTTGCGGTTGTCGATGGCCGGATAGCCGCTGACGGTGGCGCCGGGGGCGACGTCAGAGGGGATTCCGGTTTGGGCGGTGGCGATGGCGCCGTCGCCGATGGTGAGGTGTCCGGCGACGCCGACCTGGCCGGCGAGAATGACGTTCCTGCCCACGCGGGTCGATCCGGCAAGGCCGACCTGGGAGCAGAGCAGGGTGTCTTCGCCGACCGATGAGCCGTGGCCAACCATGACCAGGTTGTCGATCTTCGTGCCGGCGTCGATGCGGGTCTCGCCGATGGAGGAGCGGTCGACGGTGGAGTTGGCCTGGACTTCGACGTGGTCGCCAAGGACGGTCCGGCCGCCCTGGACAATTTTGTGCCAGGCGGGAGCGTAGGGATCCGGAACCGCAGGTCTCTCCACTGCGGCGGCCGACTGCGCCGCCTCCGGTCGAGATGACAACTCTACTCGCGGGGGCGGGGATTGGCGGGCGAAGCCAAAGCCGTCGGCGCCGATGATGACGCCGTTCTGCAGGATGACATGGTCGCCGAGGAGGCAGTGCTCGCGGACCACGGCGTGGGCGTGTGCGAAGAAGTGGCTGCCGATCGAGGCGTGGGGATAGATGACGACGTGAGGCAGCAGCGTGGCGTTCGCGCCCAGGACCGCGTGGTCGCCGATGACGACGTAGGCGCCGATGTGGGCGTCCTGGCCGATGCGGGCGGTGGGTGCGATGACGGCGGTGGGATGGATTCCGGGCGGGTAGGCAGGCGGCTGGTAGAAGAGTTCGAGCGCACGGGCAAAGGCGAGGTAGGGATTGGCGACGCGGAGGGTGGCGGCGGCGATCGGCTCGAACTCCGGCTCGACCACGACGGCGGTGGCGCGGGTGGTGCGGGCCAGGCGGGTGTACTTGGGATTGGCCACGAAGGT
>PLUT01000306.1:5833-6086 GCA_003162875.1 Granulicella sp. | reverse complement strand
CCAAGATCGAGTCGCAACTGCGCGGAGTGGTTTCAATCCACTCCTGCGAGACCCTCGAGGTCGCCCTCAGCGCCGCGGCCACCACCGCTCTTCCCGGCGAGGTGGTGCTGCTGGCGCCTGCCTGCTCGAGCTTCGATCAGTTTGAGAACTACGAGCAGCGCGGGCGGGTATTTAAGGATCTGGTAAAGCAGCTAGTCAGCGGGTCAGCAGGTCAGCAAGTCAGCGGCTGACCGCGAGTGGATTTGGGAGCGGA
>PLUT01000306.1:0-5786 GCA_003162875.1 Granulicella sp. | reverse complement strand
CGCCCTACGCGTATGTCATTCGGCAGGCGCTGTGGGCGCTGCTGGGGATGGTCGCGCTGTTCGCGCTGATGCAGGTGGATTACCGGCGGTATAACAGCTACCCGGTGGTGGTGGGAGCGGTGGCGGTAACCACGCTGCTGCTGGCGTCGGTGTTTCTGATGGGCGGCACGAATGGCGCGCATCGCTGGATCCGGGTGGCCGGGACGACGCTTGAGCCCTCCGAGCTGGCCAAGCCGGTGATCGTACTGTTTCTCGCGTACTTCCTGCAGACGCGCATCCACGCCATGGACGACTGGAAAGGAACGATCCTGCGCGCGGTGTTGCCGCCGCTAGTGTTCATCGCGCTCATCCTGAAGCAGCCGGACCTGGGCACCGCGCTGGTGTGCGCGGGCGTGACGGCGCTGATGCTGTACCTGGCCGGTGCGCAATTGAAGTATTTTGCGATCGGTGCGGCGCTGGCCTCGCCGGTGCTCTACTACATGCTGTTCCACGTGGCGTTCCGGCGCGCGCGGATGCTGGCGTTCGTGAACCCGGAACTGGATCCCAAGGGCGCGGGCTTTCACATCCTGCAGTCGCTGATCGCGGTGGGCACGGGCGGCATCTGGGGACGCGGCCTGATGGAGGGCGTCCAGAAGCTGTTCTACCTTCCCGAGCCGCATACGGACTTCATCTTCGCCAACATCTGCGAGGAGTTGGGGCTGGTTGGGGCGCTGGCGATTGTGGGACTGTTTGTGTTCCTGGGCTATCGAGGACTGCGCGCGGCGGTTTTCTCAACCGACCCGTTTGCGCGGTTCCTGGCGTTCGGAATCACCACGGCGATCCTGATCCAGGCGTTCTTCAACATCAGCGTGGTGCTGGCGCTGGTGCCGACCAAGGGAATCACGCTGCCCCTGATCTCGTCAGGCGGGACGTCAGTGTTCATTACACTGGCAAGCCTGGGGATTCTGTTGAACATTACGCGCGAGATCGATTAAGGACAGTTGTTAGTTGCTAGTTGCTAGCTGCTGGTAAAGGCAAAAACAGTGCGGGTTTTGATTGCGGGCGGGGGAACCGGCGGGCACGTGATTCCGGCGCTGGCGATTGCGCGGGAGTTGCGCGATGCGCATGGGGCCGAGGTGCGGTTTGTGGGCACAGCCAAGGGCCTGGAGACGCGCCTGGTGCCCGAGGCGGGATTCAAGCTGGAGTTGGTGCGATCCGGGCAACTGAAGAATGTGAGCCTGGCGACGCGGCTGCGGACGATGCTCGATCTGCCCCTGGGAGTGCTGGCGTGCGTGCGGATTCTGCGCTCGTTCAGGCCGCAGGTAGTGGTGGGCGTGGGCGGGTATGCGAGCGGACCGGGAATGCTGGCGGCGATCCTGCTGCGCGTGCCGACGCTGGTGTACGAGCCAAACGCCGTGCCGGGGATGACCAACCGCTGGCTGGGACGGTGGGTCAGCGCGGCGGCCGTCAACTTCGCCCAGACGGCGAAGTACTTCCGCAACCCGGAGGTGACCGGCGTGCCGGTGCGGCCGGAGATCTTCGCGCTGCCACCGCGGCCTGCGGCGGCCGGCGCCGGCCTGCGGTTGCTGGTGACGGCGGGCAGCCAGGGAGCGCGGATCTTCAACGAGGCGATGCCGAAGATTGCGGCGGAGCTGCTAAACGCGGTGCCGGGGCTGACGATTATGCACCAGGCCGGCGCGCGCCATGCGGAGGCAACGCGGGCGAGCTATGCGGCCAGCGGAGCAGATGCTACGCGCTGGCGAGTCGAGGCCTTCCTCGAGGACATGCCGCAGCAGTATGGCGCGGCGGACCTGGTCCTGGCGCGGTCGGGAAGCACCGTCGCGGAGTTGTGCGCAGCGGGCAGAGCGTCGCTGCTGGTGCCATTCGCGGCCGCGGCGGACGATCACCAGCGGAAGAACGCCGAGGTCCTGGTGCAGGCGGGCGCCGCGGCAATGCTGCTGGAACGCGACGCGGCCCCAGCTACGCTGTTGGAGGGATTGCGCGGGCTGCTGCGGAATCCTGAACAGCGAGCAGAGATGGCTGAGAAGGCGCGAGGACTGGCGCGCGCCGGGGCGCTGGAGCGAATTACAGGGATCGTCGTCCGGCTCGCACAGGGCGACGGCAGTCGACCGGAAGGTTCGTCGTCCAGCTGAGTGGCACCAAAAGAGTGAGGGCTGGAGATTGCTCCCCAGCCCTTTGCGTTCCTTTTGATCTGCACTTACCGGCGTCCGCCGCCACCACCGCGTCCACCACCGCCGCCGCCACCGCCGCCACGGGAACCGCCGCCTCCACCGGACGAGGACCTGGCTTGCGCGCCGCCGGAGAACGAGCGAGCTTGCGGGGCTGCAGAGCTTCGCGTCTGCGCGGGGGAGTTGCCGCCGGAGAATCTAGGCGCCGCTCCACCGTTATACGCCGGACGTGCTCCGTTGTTATACGCTGGACGCGCTCCGTTGCCGGCGATGCCGTTGCGGTAGCCGACCTGCGCCGTACCCCGGCTGGCCGCGGCAGAGTTGGCTCCGCGGGCTGCGGAGTTGTTGCCGCCGCGGTTGGCGAAGTTGTTGCCGTTGATGCCGGCGCCGCGGTTGAAGTTCCCGCCGCGATTATTGAAGCCTGCGCCGGTATTGCGGGCGAAGCTTTGTCCGCCGGGACGCCCACCGAAACCGGCGTAGGTGCGGTTGTAGATGTGTCCGTAGTTGCCGCCCAGATGGTTATAGGCGCCATTGCAGAAGAAGTGGCCGCCGCCCCAGTATCCGCCATAGAAGCCGGTGCCGAAGTAGCCGAAGCCGTAGTTGATGCCGCCATAGAAGCCGACGCTCAGGCCCCAGTATCCGGGGTACCACAGGTATGCGTCATCGCCCGAGCCCCAGTAGCCGGGGGTCCACAGGGCGTCCTCGTATGGCGGAAGCACCCAGGCGCCATCGACCCAGTAGTAGCCGTCGGGGCCCCAGGCCCAGTAGCCGGGGGTCCAGATGTAACCATCGCCCGGGGCCTCGGGCTGGGCGTAATCCGGGACCGCCGGTGGGGGGACGCCGACCGACACGCCAACGCCCACCTGTGCGTTTGCCGCGATAGGCTCCGCCAGAAGGGCGCCCGCGATCACCGCGGCGACAATCGTGCTACGTAAAACCCATGTGAGTTTCATTGACTTCCCTTGTCCCGCCCATCCTTCGCTTCCCCGGCGAGTACTTTACGACACCGGGTTGCGCGGATTGCGGGACCAAAACTCCTCGAGTCCATGGTCCGTGCTGCTCTGGGCGGCGGCCATGAACTCCTGGTAGATTAGACACGCCAAACTCCGATTTGTTGCACGGGGAAAGGCCGCCGGAAAGGCCGTTCCTGCCCCTGCTCAAAATAATAGTGCAAAATAATTCCACTGGATTCAGAGTCTTTCAGGCGACTGCTGCGTTAATCCAATTAGGACAGGGCGGCACAGTCTCTGGCCGCCCGCCTGGGGCCAGCCATGAAGCATGCAACAACGCACGCACTTTGCAGTATTGCCCTCCTCCTCACCCTGGTTTTCCCTGTTCGCCCATTCGCACAGGCAGCGAAGCTCATGAACACGCTCGCCGCTGCCCAGGCCGTAACCCAGCCTGCGCCGCCGCCGCCGGCTCAGATCGCCTCAGCCCATACTGTCTTCCTGACCAAGGGCACCGACGACCCCAACTTCCCCATCGACTCGACGCAAAGCTACAACGACATCTATGCCGCGCTGAAGGCATGGGGCCACTATCAGTTGGTCAGCGCACCCGATCAGGCGGATCTGGTCTTCCAACTCCGCGGCGTCGCTCCGATCACCGGGGTCGCTGGAGTCAATGGCACCCTCTCTTCCTACAACAGTCCCGCGTTTCAACTTGCCATCCGCGATCCCAAGAGCAACGTCGTGCTCTGGACCATCACCTCGCCGGTAACCCTTGCAGGCAGAAACCAGACCTTCGCCCGATGGGTTTCGATCTCTGAGACGAACCTGGTGACCCGCATCAAGGTGCTTGCCGGCCAGCCTCTATCCGCTGCCGAAACCAACGACCTTACAACTTTCCCCAAGTACCATACCGGACGGACCGCGCTGATCATTGTCGGCGGCGCGGTCGCCTTTGGGGTTGGGGGCGGGCTGCTGCTGCACCACTTGTATGAGAACAGCCTGGCCAACCAGAAGGCGTCGCAGGACGCGTTCTGCAATGCCAACCACATTCCGCTGTCCGAGTGCGCCGGCGGCTGAGGGGCTGAATCCTGGTCAGCCATGCGCCCGGGCTGGGGGTACCCACCCCGGGGGGTATATACCCCCTAAACGCTGTTTCTAAATCGGTTAGGCTTGGACTTCGTACATTTTTTGTGTTTTCGCCAGATTCCTCGGCAGCAAACCCACATCTCAGAAGCGAGATGCGGGGCACCCGGCACCCGGCAGCAAACCCACATCTCAGAAGCGAGATGCTCACCCCAGCCAGCAAGCTCCACCCCAGCGAACAAGTTCNNAGATGTGGGGCACCCGGCGCCCCTCCTTCCGTGCAAAAGCCCGGCGGGGAGCCGGGCTTTGTTATCTCTCAATTAACTAACTACCTCCATTCTAGCAGACGGAGCATAACTCATCTGCTATCGGAGCGTGCGGAGGAAGTGGTTTGATTGGAGTGGGTTGGCACGATTTGCACAGGTTCGGGGGCTTGACACATTTCTGGGGGCGTTCTTTGCGGCATTGGGCTCGTGGTTGCCTGGGCGGAGGCGACGGGGTGAGGGATGTGGCAGGGTTTCTAGAATTAATGAGCTATCAGCTGTGAGCTATCCAGCTATCAGCTAACGGCTATCAGCCAGCTGGCTTGGTGGAGGCGGCCTGAGCGGGAGTGGGGAAGGGGATGATCCTGGCCATGCGCCGGCCTTCGCGAATCGGCAGGACGGCTGGCCACGGGATCGGCGGGGCAGGAGTCCTGAGAGCTCGCTGGAAGAGGGGAGGTTTGGTGCGACGGAAGACCGATGCCAACGCAGCACCGAGGAGAGAGTGCTTCCCATGCCATTGCCCGGTCGCTTCTTGTTGGTTCCGTCGCACCGCATTGACTTCATCGGCATCGGCGGGATGGGCATGAGCGGAATTGCGGAAATTCTGCTGCCGGTGGAGCAGGTGGCGCCTGGTCAGGACCTGCGCTGGGCGGCGCTGGTAGATTGAATTGATATGTTCTTGCCCGGGCACTTTCTCTTCGAACCCTCGCAGCGGATCCACTTTATCGGCATCGGCGGGATTGGCATGAGCGGAATCGCGGAGATTCTGCTGACCATGGGGTATGCGGTGTCGGGCTCCGACCTGCGCCGCTCGGCGATCACCGACCGGCTGGCCGGGATGGGTGCGGTGATCTACGAGGGGCACGCGGCGGAGAACGCGGCGGCGAGCGATGTGGTGGTGACCAGTTCGGCTGTTCCTGCCACCAATCCCGAAGTGATGGAAGCCCGGGCGCGGAAGATTCCGGTCATCCAGCGCGCTGAGATGCTGGCCGAGTTGATGCGTCTGAAGTATGGGATCGCCGTAGCCGGAATGCATGGCAAGACGACCACCACCTCGATGATCGCCGCGGTGCTGGGCGCGGGCGGCGGTGAGGGCAATCTGGACCCGACTGTGGTGGTGGGCGGACGCGTCGGCGCGCTGGGGTCGAACGCGCGGCTGGGTACGTCGCAGTACCTGGTGGCGGAAGCCGATGAGAGCGATCGCTCGTTTCTGAAGCTGTCTCCGGTGCTGGCGGTGGTGACCAACCTGGATCGCGAACACATGGACTGCTACCGCGATATGGCGGACGTGGAGGGGGCATTTGTGGAGTTCATGGACCGCG
>PLUT01000382.1 GCA_003162875.1 Granulicella sp. | reverse complement strand
GTCGGTAGCCTTGGCGCTGCTCCCCAGCAATTGTGAGTTTTCGGCAGAGGTGCGTACCCAAAACACTGATGCTACTTCCAATCCGAAGGCAATTGACTACTGCACGACCTTGTGGCGGTCTTGAACTTTGGAAAAACACATGTACACGGACATCTCACTCACCATTTATGAGCGCATCCGTATCTGTCCTGGTCTGACTTCAAGACCGCGTACCAATAGATCTCGGGAGAGTTCTTGTCGGCACCGGTCGAGTAAAGACCTTGAAGCTCGCCTCCAACAGTCTGGCCTCCTTGGACGGTTGTACCTCCGGCATTCGCCATGGCGTTCGATGGCACACCATTCTGCTTGAACGTATAGGCAATGTAGAGCGTTTGATTGGAGTTGTTCGTCAGATATCCGATGACGAATCCGTCACTGCCGATTTTGACGGTCCCTTTCACCAATCCGGTCATGTCCGTGCAATTGCCCTGAATAGATCCGGAGCCGGTTCCGGTATAGGGATTGTAGCTGCCCTGCGCCGGAGCGGAGCTGTACGGGTTATTGCCGCTGCCTGAAGGGGCGGGGCCGGCAGCCGGGTTGATTGCCGGAGCTGTAGTAGCTGTATTGACCGAGCTGGAACGAGCGGCTGTGGCAGACGTGCTTGGCGCGGGCTGCTGCGCTTGGGCCTGCTGTCGTTGCTGGGTTGCGGCTGCCATGGCCTGAAGATTCGCTTGTTGCTGGGCGGCGGCGCTTTGTATGTTGGTTCCGGTCTCGGTGGTGACCTGCTGCAAACTGCCGCCATAGGTAGTGTCGCGCCTCTGACGGTTCTGAACCTCCTCTCCCTGCAGGCGCTCGATCTCTTCCCGGTCGGAATCTGCTTGATTTCTAGCCTCTGCCGCCTTCTGCCGCAGTCTTGCCGCTCCTGCTTGACCCAGAGCTTGGCATAATGCCGCGCCTGGGCCCGAACAATTATTCAGGAGCTGATTGGCGCTGTTTTCATCTGCTTCCGCATTCTGTTCTTGAGACTGAATATCCGACTCCAACTGGGATATTTTGCTCTGGCGCTCCGAACTGTCATCTGCCACTTGTTGCGCTAGTGCTTGCGGTCGGGCTGCCTCCTGCTGCTGCGTTGGTTTCTGTTGTGCCACCAGCATCTGCTGGATCAGCAATTCCTGCTTATGCTGTACAAGAAAAGCCAAGTCCTTGTCAGGAGGCGGGTAGCCGTCAGCCAGGGCTTTTCGAAACCATTCCTCCGACTGACTAACATCCATCTGAACCCCCCGGCCCTGCATATAAAAAAGTAGACCCAACTGATGCATGGCGTTGCGCGCGGACATTTTGCCATAGATGTCATGCGCATTTGCAGCAGCTGTGTATCCTGACGCGGCACGCTGAAGCGCGTCCACGGCACCGGAGTAATTCGCTTGAATTCCACTGCCTGTGATGAGGTGAAGCCCCAGTTCAAACTGCGCACTGGTATCACCGGTATCAGAGGCCCGTTGGAGCAGCAGCACAGCTTGACGATGGTCCTGCGGAACTCCCTTCCCTGAGTCGAGAAGCTGCGCGAGCCTAACCTCGGCTGCGGGCAGTCCCTGATCCGACGCCTTGGAGAACCAGTAGGCAGCTTTGTCATTATCTAGCGGAACAGCGTTTCCTAAAAGATAGGCCATGCCCATAAATTGCTGCGCTGCGGCAACTCCGGTATTTGCGGCGTTGGTCATGTGAAAAATGGCAAGAGCCTGATCCGCTTTTACGCCGTTACCTGTGACGTACTTAATGCCAAGTTCATATTCGGTTAGCGTCGAAGGGGCGGAGGCCTGTTGCACTTGACGTGCCGCTTGCACAGTAGCAGGTGTGCGGCTCTTCGCTATTCCGGTCATTTGCTGATGAGCCGTTGGTTTGGATGCAGTGACGCAAAGTGCCCGCATGTATCCGATGCCTCCATCTACATGCATGGATTCACGCCCCCCTCCCTGGGGACTGAAGCCGAAAGCCCAGACGTCTCCGCTTACATTTGCCGTAGAGTTGCTCCAGATCGCACCAGTGGTAGGTGCCATCTTGCCCTTGATATACGCCTTCGGCGCATTCGTGGGATCGTATACGGAGTTTAACTCCTCAATTGTTGGGAGGCGCCAATCGCCGATTCCGCCAAGCTTCAGACTGGAACAGTACCCTTTCGCATCGTTCCAACTAATATCTTGCGTATTGTCCTTCCGAGTCCAAGTCAGGCCGGTAGCGGGATCTGTCCACGTCGGCTCAGACGAATCGGTGCTTGGAGCAAGAGCCGCCGAGACAGCTTGCAGCCCGTTGTGCATTGTCAGCGTCACGCCAACATCGTTCTGGCCCAGGCCGGACACAGAAAGCAAACACACGCAGAGGACGGCATGCAGCGGGCGTCGGATGTTCATTCTATTTATCCTCACTCGCGATCACGGTGGTTTCTACAATTGTCCGCGCCGCCAAATCGCAATTTGCATTGTGAACAGACTGAGAAAATCACGTCCAGAGAAAGAGCTGGCCACTCCGACTCACCACGAAGCGATAACCTCGCACGCTGCGACGCCATACTTGATGTGGTAGTCGTTTGGGTTATTGGGGTCAGGGGCGCAAACGCGGAGTGCCTCTTGCTCCGCCGACGCTTTCGAGTCGCCAGACCTTGCCAATGTGCGATCCCAAATCCCTACCGGCATCACTTGCCAAGTTGCCGTTGCGACCTTGCGCAGCCCCACAACCGCACCATGGCGGTGGTCGCAGTCTTGTAGGTCTGGGTGGTTATTTTCATCGAAACGCGTGTCAAACCCATCTGCTTTACCGGCGTTGACTGCCTTTTGCAGGGCCTCGTCTGCGGTCGCCGCACCAAATGCGTAATAGCCGCGGACGAAAGTGCCGTACTGGTTCCACAGCGGGCTGGTGGTGCTGAACCCGTGTATGACGGCCATGCATCCTTTGGGGCCAACATCGGGAATCGGCAAGTCCACTGTAGGCAAGTTCACTGCGTTCCGGCAACCCTCTGCGGGCACTCCTTCGTGGAACGCATCGTAATAAGGGGCGCTACCCGGGTTGGCGGCCATGGCTTTAGCCCTACCGGCAGGAGGGTAGTATGGGCAGACCTGAAGGTCGGTAATCTGACAAGTCTTCGGGAACTCATGCTGCGTCCCAACCGTGCCAAACATCGCTTCGAAGGGAAGATTGTAAGAGCTCTTCGGCGAGAGCGGCTTTCCTTCTTTCCCGTCCTTGTAGCCACTGACAAACACATGTCCCTGGTCGCTGGTAATGACGACGTTGAACTTCATTGTCATCCGCTGACTAGCTGCAGCGTTAGTTACCTTTACTTCTACGTCGGAGGCCATGATCTCGTCATTGATGTTTTTGTGAGATGCGGCGGTGCAAGAGAACGACACACCGTTCAAGGTTTGCGTTTCGGCATGAAGGGGAATATTGAGGGCCAGTAGGCAGACAACCAAAAGTTGCAGCAGGCATTTCATTTGATTCTCCTTGGGGTGGTTGCAATGCAACGGTGGAAGGCCTCCGTTATTAACAAGCCGGCGCGGCTGCCTTCCCGTACGAACACATGACCACAAATGCAGTTGCACCCATTGGGTTGCTGTCGCGACTAGGCTAAGGCGAGAATCCGGCGAAGCAGAAAATCGTCAAACGCTAATACGACATATCAGAATGTCCTTCATTTGGTCTTCCCCCCTCGAAGAATGGCGTTTGTGAGACCAATACCGAGT